>JAIMBE010000033.1 GCA_023511565.1 Bacillota bacterium | reverse complement strand
GTGTTTCCCCGACACCGGCCCCGTTCCCCTTTCAGCCGGCCCTGTCGAGTCCATTTCATTCTCCGTAATATTCGATTACTCTTGCCGCCGCAGGTTGTCGTGACTTCGCGGGAACGGAGGGGGTTCGTTTCGCGGTCCTGACAAATCCATACCTGCTCAGGAGGAAGGATGCGGAGTTCCAAGGGGAAGGGGTGCTGGGTGATGGTGGCGGTGGCGGTGTTTTCCGGCGTCACAGCGGCGCAGGAGCAGTCTGGCGGCGGGTTGGCCCACCAGACCCCATCGCCACAGGAACTGTGGGCCGCGGTTGCGGAGTTGAGGGAACTGGTGCTCGCGCAGAACCGTGAGCTCGCCGGGCAGCGCGAACTGATCCGCGCGCAACAGCAGCGGCTGGAACAGATGGAGGCCCTGCTGCGACAGAGGGCGGCAACGGCCACAGAGTCAAATTCGCCCGCCCGTTCGCAACCAGCGGGTCTCCCGATGCCGACGGGAACCGCTCTGCCCACAGCGCAAAACCAGCCTGGTGGTGCTGCGGCCGGACTCGAATCGCTTCGACGCGCGCTGGGCAATTTCCGATTCAGCGGCGACCTGCGCCTGCGCGGCGAAACCTTCCACGATGGTGACCCGGCACGCATCCGTGGACGTTTCCGCTTGCGGTTCAACGTGGATGCGCAGTTCGGCGAAGAATGGCGCGGCGGCCTCCGGCTGGCCAGCGGTGATGACACCGATCCCATCTCCACCAATCAGACGTTCACCGACTTCTTCCTGCGCAAACCGGTGAACCTGGATCTGGCTTTCGTCAGCTACCAGCCGCGCTGGTGGAAGGGGTTGACCTTGACCGGCGGCAAGTTCGCGGTCACCTGGCACCGCACGGAAATGACGCTGGACAACGATTTGAATCCCGAAGGCGCCAGCCAGGCGATCGAATTCAAAGTTTCGCGTGGCGCCCTGCAGCGCATCACTCTGGTCGGTTTCCAGGCGCCGTTCTTCGAGCGCAGCGTCGGCCGCGACAGCCTTTTGCTCGGCGGCCAGGTCCAGCTTGGCTTCCAGCCCCTGGGACCGGTGCGGCTGACCACCTATGCCGGCTTCATGGATTTCCTGCGCACCGATCCAGTCCGCGCCGCCCAGACGGCTGTGCCGCAGGGTCTCACCGGCAACGTGAACAACCATGCGGCCACCGCCACACAGTTCGCCTCGCGCTTCGGTCTGCTCGACCTGATCACCCGGATGGAGATCGACACCGGTACCGAGCGCTGGCCGCTGGTCTTGCAGTTCGACTATGTGAACAACACGCGCGCGTGCACCAATCTGGTGAACATTGCCCCGCCGCGCCCGACCTGCAACCCACGCGACCGCGATGGCTTCTGGGTCGAACTGCTGTTGGGGCGCACGCGCCAGCGCCACGACGTGGAATTCGGCTACACATTCCTGCGCATCGAGCAGGAGGCCGTGCTCGGAGCCTTCAACTTCAGCGACCTGCGTGTGTCCACGGGAGTGTTCACACACCGGCTCTCGTTCGGCTATCAGTTTGCTGACCGCGCAACACTCGCCTGGACCGGGCTGTTCGGACGTCGACTGGTGACGGCTCAGGCGCCGGTACGCGAGCCGTTGTTGCGCCGGATGCAGTTCGATGTAATCTATCGCTACTAGCTCGCCGCGGAGCCGGCCGACTCCACACGGCAGGCGCGCGGCTGCGCCAGATCGAAACTGCAGATCTGGCTCGCGCACGGCCATCTCCCCGCGCGGAGTGGGTGCGGTTTTTTAACACTTCTGTAACACAACTCTGCCACACTGAGGGTGGAGGTATGGATGAAACATCTCAGGGTTTTGTGTTGCGTGCTGCTTTTTGTGGTGCTCGCGGCTGCGGCCCAGCGGCGGAACATCACGGTGAAAGGTTCGGATACGATGGTCATCCTCGGTCAGCGCTGGGCCGAGGTCTACATGCAAAGGCATCCCGGCGTCGTCATCCAGGTGACCGGTGGCGGCTCCGGTACCGGTATCGCGGCCCTGGTCAACGGCACCACCGACATCGCCGAGTCTTCCCGGCCGATCAAGGAGAAAGAAATTGCTGCGGTCCGGGAAAAGCGCAGCCTGCCGGTGCTGGAGCTGCCTGTGGCGGTGGATGGCTTGGCCGTTTACGTGCACAGTTCCAATCCAGTGCAAGAGCTCTCCCTGGCTCAACTGAAGGCCATCTACACCGGAGCGATTCAACGCTGGAGTCAGGTCGGCGGTAAAGACGAGCGCATTGTTCTCTACAGCCGGGAGAACAACTCTGGAACCTACGTCTATTTCAAAGAGCACGTGCTCGAAAACGCTGACTTTTTCCCCGCCGCCCAGACATTGCCGGGCACCGCGGCCGTCATCAATGCCGTCGCGCGCGATCCGCGCGGCATTGGCTACGGAGGTATCGCTTACGGTGCCGGTGTCAGGCATTTGCGCGTGAAAAAAGATGCCAATTCGCCCGGGGTCGAGCCAACTCTGGAAAATGTCCTGGCAATGAAATATCCGATCAGCCGGCACTTGTACTGGTATTTTGCCGGCACCCCCACGGGTGAGGTGCGTCGCTTTATCGAGTGGGTCCTTTCACCGGAAGGACAGCAGGTGGTCGAACGCGTGGGCTACTACCCGTTGAGCGAAGCAGACCGTGTGGCGTCGCTCGAACGACTGCGGCAGTTCGCACGGGCCGCAGCAACCCGATGACGCGGGCAGGACAACCGAGCCGATGACCATCGTCGAAGCCGCTACTTTCCGGATCGTCGGTCACAGCTTGCGACGCCAGGCCATGGAGCTGGTGGTCCAGGCGTTGATCTACTTGGCCGCGCTGGTGGCCATCAGCCTGATCCTGTTGATCTTTGTGTTTGTCGGTCGCCAGGCGCTGCCGGTCCTGATCAGCCCGGCCGTCCACGAAGAAGTCACCCTCGGCGAGCTCTTCCTGCCCCAGGAGTACGGCACCTCGGAAGTGCCGCTGCGCTATGTGTGGCAACCGGTCTCTGTGGACCCGAAGTACAGTCTGATGCCGTTGTTCCTCGGCACGCTGAAGGTGACGCTGGTGGCCATGCTGTTGGCCACACCGCTGGCGATTTTGGCGGCCATCTACACCACTGAGTTCGCCCCAGGGTGGCTGCGGGAAACGATCAAACCGGTCGTCGAGATGCTCGCCGGAATCCCCTCGGTGGTGCTGGGATTCTTTGCGCTCATCGTCCTGGCCACCTGGATGCAGGAGCGCTTCGGGTTTGACTATCGCTTGAATGCCATCACCGCCGGTGTGGCGCTCGCGCTCGCGGTGCTGCCGATTCTCTACACCGTTGCCGAAGATGCGTTGGGCGCCGTACCGCGGTCGTACCGGCAGGCCGCGCTGGCGCTGGGGGCTTCGCCGTGGCAGACGGCGTGGACCGTGGTGTTGCCCTCGGCGCTGCCGGGCGTGTTTGCTGGCGTGGTGCTTGGCTTCGGACGCGCGATCGGCGAGACGATGATCGTGCTGATGGCTTCCGGCAACGCCGCGATCACGTCGTGGGAGTTCGCCGAACCGGTCCGCACCCTTTCCGCCACCATCGCCGCTGAGCTGGCCGAGGTGGTCTTCGGCAGCCCCCACTATCACGTGCTGTTTTTCATCGGTCTGTTGTTATTTGCGGTAACCTTTGTGCTGAACTGGACAGGCGCCCGGCTCGTTGACCGGCTGCGACGGCGCCTGGCAGGAGTGGAACGATGAGCCTGCGCGGGCTCGACCGCAGTTTTATCCTGCTCAGCGGCTTGGCGGTGCTGCTGATCGTGACCATGCTGGCGATCATTGTCGGCAATGTCGTCTGGCACGGCTGGGAACCGATCAGCTGGGAGTTCCTGAGTGGTGCCCCGCGCATGGGGATGACCGAAGGCGGCATTTTCCCGGCCATCTTCGGCACGGTGCTGCTGGTGCTGCTGATGACGATTTTTGTCGTCCCGCTCGGGGTGTGCGTCGCCATCTATTTCTCTGAGTATGCGAACCGGCAGTCGTGGCTCTACCGCTGGACGCGCCAGGCCGTGAACAATCTGGCCGGAGTGCCTTCGATCGTGTTCGGCCTGTTCGGACTAGGGTTCTTCGTGCAGTTTGTCGGCGGATGGGTGGACCAGCAGTTCTACGAGGGCAAGCTCACCTATGGACAGCCCGCCATTCTCTGGGCCGCGCTGACCATGGCGGTGCTCACCCTGCCCGTGGTGATTGTCAGCGTTGAGGAAGCGCTGCGCAGCGTGCCGCAGTCCTACCGCGAGGCCAGCTACGCGTTGGGAGCCACGCGCACGCAGACGGTCTTCCGCGTCGTGCTCCCGCAGGCGCTGGCCGGCGTGCTGACCGGGGGAATCCTGGCGGTGAGCCGGGGGGCAGGCGAAGTGGCGCCGATCCTGTTTGTCGGCGCCGCCTATTATCTGCCGGAGCTCCCCAAGCGACTCAATGACCAGTTCATGGAACTCGGTTACCATATCTACGTGCTGGCCACACAGTCGCCCGATGTGGAAGCGACCAAGTCGTTGCTCTACGCTACGGTACTCGTGCTCCTGGCACTGACCTTTCTGTTGAATCTGACAGCCATCACCATCCGGGCACGGCTGCGGGTGACCGGAGGCCTGCGGTGAACTCCACAACGAGCACACGAGACTTTCCTTTGCTGAAGGTGCAGGTTAGCGATCGGGCCAGCGTCGCGGCGCCAGTCACCGATCCGAAAGTCACCGTCGAATCGTTGACCGTGCGCTACGGCCGACGAGTCGCGGTCGACGCCGTCACACTGCCCATCTACCGGAATCTGATCACAGCCATCATTGGGCCTTCTGGCTGCGGCAAATCCTCGCTGCTGCGCGCCCTGAACCGCATGAACGACACGATTGCCGGCGTGCAGACCAGCGGACGGGTGCTGCTGGACGGCCAGGATATCTACACCCCCGGATGCGACGTCATTGCACTGCGTCGGCGCGTGGGCATGGTGTTCCAGCAGCCCAATCCGTTCCCGAAGTCCATCTACGACAACGTGGCCTTCGGACTGCGGATCAACGGTCTGGTGCACTCAAAAGCCGAACTCGATGAGCGCGTCGAACGCGCACTGCGGCAGGCCGCGCTCTGGGACGAGGTGAAAGACCGACTGGATCGCAGCGCGCTGCAGCTCTCCGGCGGCGAACAGCAGCGGCTCTGCATCGCCCGCGCGCTGGCCGTGGAGCCGGAGGTGCTCCTGATGGACGAGCCGGCCTCGGCGCTCGACCCGATCTCCACAGCCAAAATCGAAGAGCTGATGTTCACGCTGAAACAGCACTACACGATTGTGATTGTGACGCACAACATGCAGCAGGCGGCGCGGGTCAGCGACTTCACGGCCTTCCTGCTGAGCGGGGCCCTGGTTGAATTCAACCCGACGCCGCAGCTGTTCACCAACCCGGCCGACCCGCGCACCGAGGCCTATATCACCGGCCGGTTCGGCTAGGAGCTTGCCGATGGAACGCCACTTTGAACGCGATCTAGCCGAGCTGCAGCAGCGGGTGCTCTGGATGGGCAGCCTCACCGAGCGGGCCGTGCATCAGGCCGTGCGTGCAGTGTTCGAGGGTGAAGAAGCCTTCGCCCGCCAGGTGCTCAGTGAGGAAACCGCCATCAACGAAATGCAGATGGAAATTGACGAGCGAGTGCTGCAGCTGCTGGCGCTCTACCAGTTGATGGCCGCCGATCTGCGCATGGTGGTGGCCATCTCCCGCATCAATGCGGACCTGGAACGGATCGGTGACCAGGCGGTCAACATTGCCGAATCGGCGCTGCGCATCCTGGGCCAGCCGCGCGTCAAGCCCTATGTGGATCTGCCGCGCATGAGCGAACTCGCCGAAGGCATGGTGCGCGACAGCCTGAATGCCCTGGTCCGCAAAGACGTCGAACTGGCCCACGCCGTCCTGCAGCGCGACGACCAACTCGACCGCCTGCGCGACCAGATCTTCCGCGAACTGCTCACCTACATGATGGAAAATTCCGCGGTTGTTTTACCCGCCTTCGAACTGATCCTGGTGGCAAAAAACCTGGAGCGCATCGGCGATCACGCCACCAACATCGCCGAAGATGTCGTTTACATCGTGGCGGGGCGCGATGTGCGCCACCAGGCCTTCGACCGTCGCTGAGCCGGTCGTTCCCTTCAGACCAGCGAAAGCACCCGTTCTTCCGTGGGGGTGGGGGTACGGGCCTCGCCACAGAAGGGACAGAACTGGAACGCAGCATGCAGCTCACGCGCGCAGCGGCGGCACCACTCGATCATGCTGTTCTCCAGCGGCAACACCCGGGTCACTTCCTCCAGGGTGGTCAGCCCGCGCCCGACTTTTTCCAAGGCGTCTTCCTGCATCCTGCGGAAGCCGTTGCTGCGCGCCAGTGCGCGCAGTTCTTCGGGCCGGGCGTTGCTGCGGATCTGGTCCCGTATGGCTGCGTCCACAACCAGCAGCTCGTAGACACCCACGCGACCCTTGTAGCCGGTCTGGTCGCAGGCCGAGCAGCCCACGGGAACATGGAGGTGTTCGCCGGGCTGGGCAATGCCGGCAGCGCGGAACCGGCGTGCGTGTTCTGCGCTCATGGGCACCATGCTTCGGCACGCGCACAGCCGGCGCACCAGCCGCTGGGCCAGCACGCCGCTGAGCGACGCGGCAATCAAATAGGCTGGCATGCCCAGGTCGAGCAGGCGGGTGATGGCGGCGAGGCTGTCGTTCGTGTGCAGTGTGGAGAGCACCAGGTGGCCGGTCTGTGCGGCCTTCAGTGCAATTTCCGCGGTTTCCGAGTCGCGGATCTCACCAATCATGATCACGTTGGGGTCCTGACGCAGGATGGAACGCAGCACGCTGGCGAAACTCAGGCCGGCGCGTGCGTTCACCTGCACCTGATTGATCCCCTCGACGACGTACTCGATCGGGTCTTCCACAGTGATGATGTTGATGCCCGGCTGGCGCAGGTGATGCAGAGCGGCATACAGCGTGGTGCTTTTGCCGGAGCCGGTCGGGCCGGTGACCAGCAGCGTACCCTGGGGGAGAGCCAGAATCTGCTTCAGGGATGCTTCCAGTCCGGGTTCAAGGCCAAGGTCAGGAAATGTTTTTGCCGCCCCAGCGGAATCCAGGATGCGAATGACAACCTTTTCGCCATACTGGGTGGGCAGTGTGGAGACGCGCAGGTCGAGCTTGCGTGCCTCGATCTGCACAATGAAGCTGCCGTCCTGCGGCACACGGCGCTCGGCGATGTCCAGGTCAGCGAGAATCTTCAGGCGCGAGGTCAGAGAATGCTGCAACGAACGGGGCACGCGCCGGAGCTCGCGTAGCACCCCATCCACGCGGATGCGTACCAGCGTGTCGTGGGCCTGCGGTTCGATGTGGATGTCGCTGGCATTCTTCTCTACCGCCGTGGCAATGATGGCCGAAACGAGCTGCACGGCCGGTGTGCGCAGGTTGCGCAGCTCAGCCTGGAATTCGAGCATCGCGTCCCGCTGGCTCTGCCGGGCGCTTGTGGTGATGAACTCCATCGTGGGCATTTGGGCAAGCCCGGCGATGGTTTCGTGCACGCGGTCGCTTTCCGATCGCGGGTCTCCGAGCCGGCGATACTGTGTCTCGACGGCCTGCAGAATTTCATCCCGGAAGCCCAGCCGTGTGGCGATGGGTTTGCCAGTCAGAAACCGGAGTTCGTCAATAACCTGCACATTTTGCGGCTCGGCGATGACCACCAGTAGGCGATCGTCGAGCAGCGCGACCGGGAGCACGGCGTGCTTCTTTGCCACGGCGTAGGGAACCATCCGCAGGGCCTTCGGGTCTGGAGTGACCTCGCGGCAATCCGCATATTCAACGCGGGTGACCTCTTCGAGAGCGGCCACCAGGTCGGCCTTATCCACGAGATTGCGTTCCAGCAGTAGCTCACCCAGCCGGCGGACGCTGCCCTGCTGTTCCTCGATGATCTTTTTCAGATCCTTTTCGGAGATTTTTCCACGCTCGCGCAGCACCTCGCCCAATCGTTTTTTTGGCATAGTCGTATCCTCGCCGTGGAAGTCTTTGCACGGCCATTGCCGCGGTAATTGGCAGGTCCGGGTTGGACAAGCGCTGCAATTTCAATAAATTCGGCGGCGGAGCGGGGCTGCGAAAAACTACCGAGCGGTTTACTGTGGTACGACTGCACCACCGCGGCACAGCGTCCCATCGTCAGTTCGCTTGGGATGCCAGTGCGGGACCCGACCGTGCAGGCTGGGGCGAAGCCGGTGCGCTCAGTGCATCTGGCGGAGCACGTAATTCAGAATGCCGCCGTGACGGTAGTACGTCAGTTCGACCGGCGTATCCAGCCGGACAAGCACTTCGAAGCGGATTTCGTGTTTGTCGCCGTGCGCAACGACTTGGACCCGCTGGCGCGGCTCAAGCTGGGTGAGTCCGACAATGTCATAGCGCTCCCGCCCGGTCAACCCGAGCGTCTGGTGCGACTCGCCGGGGAGGAACTGCAGAGGGAGCACGCCCATGCCGATCAGGTTGCTGCGGTGGATACGCTCGAAGCTTTCTGCCAGCACGGCTCGGATGCCGAGGAGCCGGGTGCCCTTCGCCGCCCAGTCGCGTGATGAGCCGGCGCCATACTCCTTGCCGGCAATGACCAGCAACGGCACGCCTTCCTGCTGGTAGCGCATCGCGGCATCGTAGATGGACAGTTTTTCTCCGGAAGGCAGGTGCACGGTCCAGCCACCCTCGGTGTCGGGAACGAGCAGGTTGCGCAGGCGGATGTTGGCGAAGGTGCCGCGCAGCATGACTTCATGGTTGCCGCGGCGTGCGCCGTAGGAGTTGAACTCCGCCGGCTGGACGCCGCGCTCGATCAGGTAACGTCCGGCGGGGCTGTCCGGCGGAATCGAGCCAGCCGGCGAGATGTGATCGGTGGTCACGGTGTCGCCCAGCAGGACAAGCACCCGTGCGCGGTAGATGTCCTCGATGGGCGGGGGCTCGGGGGGCATGTTTTCGAAGTACGGAGGCAACTGGATGTACGTGGAGCGCTCGTCCCAGGCGTAGAGGTCGCCTTCCGGTACGGGCAGATTGCCCCAGAGTGGGCCTCCGGTGAAAACGTCCCTGTACTCCTTCTGGAACATCTGGCGGGTGACGGTCGAGCGAATCAATTGCACAACTTCCTGGGGCGATGGCCAGATGTCGCGCAGATAGACCGGCCGGCCCGCCGGGTCGTGCCCGAGCGGTTCGTTGTACAGATCCAGGTCCATACGGCCGGCCAGCGCATAGGCCACCACCAGCGGCGGCGAAGCCAGATAGTTGGCGCGCACCAGCGGATTGATCCGTCCCTCGAAGTTGCGATTGCCGCTGAGCACCGCCACCGCCACCAGGTTGTGGTCTTTGACAGCGCGGCCCACGGGTTCGTGCAGCGGGCCGCTGTTGCCGATGCAGGTCGTGCAGCCGTAAGCCACCAGGTGAAAGCCGAGCCGCTCCAGCGGATCCATCAAACCGGCTGCCTGCAGATAGTCGGTCACTACCTTCGAGCCGGGCGCCAGGCTGGTTTTCACCCACGGCTTGGTGCGCAACCCGCGTTCGACCGCCTTTTGGGCCAGCAGGCCAGCGCCCAGCATCAGTGCGGGATTCGAGGTGTTCGTACAACTGGTGATCGCTGCGATGACCACCGCGCCGTGGCTCAGCTCAAAGCGGTCGCCGTTGTTGCTGACCTCCACCCGAACGGACGGCACTCCGCTGAACGCACTCAAAAACGACTGCCGGGCCTGGCGCAGGGGAACGCGGTCGTGCGGACGGCGCGGGCCCGCCAACGTCGGCTCGACGGTTTCCAGATTCAGCTCCAGCGTGTCCGAGTACAGCGGGTCTGGCGTGCGATCGGTGCGGAACAACCCCTGCTCCTTGCAGTACGCTTCGACCAGTTGCACCAGGGCTTCGTCGCGGCCGGTGAAGCGCAGATAGCTCAGAGTTTCTTCATCCACCGGGAAGAAGCCGATCGTGGCGCCGTACTCGGGCGCCATGTTGCTAATCGTGGCGCGGTCCGGCAGCGACAGATTGCTGAGACCCGGTCCGTAGAACTCCACAAATTTGCCGACCACGCCTTTCTGGCGCAGCATCTGGGTGATGGTCAGCACCAGGTCCGTGGCGGTAGACCCCTCGGGCAGCCGGCCGGTCAACTTGAAGCCGACCACTTCAGGAATGACCATCGAGTAGGGTTGTCCGAGCATGGCGGCTTCCGCCTCGATGCCTCCCACGCCCCAGCCCACCACACCCAGTCCGTTGATCATCGTCGTGTGGGAGTCGAGCCCCAGCACCGTGTCCGGGAAGGCCAGCAGGCCTTCGCCACTCGAGCGCGTCTGCACGACCCGCGCCAGGTATTCCAGATTCACCTGATGGCAGATGCCGGTGTTCGGCGGCACCACGCGAAAATTGGCAAACGCCTTCTGGCCCCAACGCAGGAAGACGTACCGTTCACGATTGCGCAGGTACTCCAGTTCTTCGTTCAGCGCGAAGGCCTCTGGCGTTCCGAATTTGTCGACCTGGATCGAGTGGTCAATGACCAGATCGGTGGGCAGCAGCGGATTGATGCGGGTGGGATCCCCGCCCATCTGTTTCATGGCTTCCCGCATGGCGGCCAGATCCACGATCGCCGGGACACCGGTGAAGTCCTGCATCAGGATCCGGGCGGGCAGGAAGGCGATTTCCTTGGTGGGTTTGCTCTCTGGAGTCCAGCGGGCCAGCGCTTCGATATCCGCGGCATGTACGAAACGGTCATCTTCGTTCCGCAGCAGGTTCTCCAGCAACACCTTCAGCGAAACAGGCAGCCGCGCAATGCCGGTGAAGCCGGCTTTTTCCAGTGCTTCCAGCCGGTACAGACCGTACGTTCTCCCGCCGACGATGAATTCGTCCGCTGCCCCGAACGTGTTCTTGCCCCTCATCGCCATAGTGCACTCCTTCAGAAAACCGTCCTGTATGATACCCCATGTGCGAGATTCGTGCGCCCCAGGGTCGCGCGTGCCTCAGGGGAAACTCATTTCTGCCGGAGAGCAAATTTCTCGGGACTACGGATGCGAAGCAGACCGAAGAGTCCTGCCGAAGTGGACAAAAACAGCAATGGGACGGTGCGGTTTCACTCGCCACCGCGCCGGGATTCCCAAGTTCGCTAGGCGGCCAACCTGGAGCAGTACGACCCGGCCTCCGCAGCCGGCCAAGGACGCGTATCCGGTTGGATGTGCGTCCTGGCGGTGAAGGATGAAGAATACAAAGGCAGCGTCGGGCGCCACACGGAGTTGGTGGGCATCGTCATTGGGACCTGGGTGACCATCGGCGTCGGCCGGTGGAAGGAGTAGACGTCGGCGCCGCGCACCAGTCAGCCGTCTTCATTCCGCAGCAGTTCTGCAGCAATACCTTCCGCGAAACGGACCACCGGCTCATGCAGCCCACACCACAGGGTTCGAGCCGTAAAAATTTTCAACAGCGGTCGTTTGCCGCAAACGTGACATGCGTGCCGAAGGAGCCGCGGCTGACGGGCGAGATCATGGCTGTCCTGGAAAGAAAATCACCGGGAGCTCATGATAGCCCGTTCGCCGCCAGCCGTCCGAGTCGAGGTTTTTGCTTACGAAGTGGGCGCATGCCATAATGTGCGTGCGTTGGAATCTGTCTTGCGTGTTGTTCTGATTGCGACCTACGAGCTCGGCCGACAGCCGTTCGGTCTGGCCTCGCCGGCGGCGTGGCTGCGGCAGGCGGGCTGCGAGGTGTGCTGCCTGGATCTGTCGCGAGAGCCGTTCCGCGAAGAGCCGATTCAAACGGCCGATCTGGTGGCGTTCTATGTGCCGATGCATACCGCCACGCGGTTGGCCATCGATTTGATCGCGCCTGTGCGCGCACTGAATCCGCGCGCGCAATTGTGCTTCTACGGACTGTATGCGCCGGTGCACGCAGCGTATCTGCAGCAGCTCGGCGTGCAGACAATCCTCGGCGGAGAGTTTGAAGCGCGGCTGGTGGAGCTGGTCCGGCGATTGTCGTCGGCGCAGGGCGCGGACAAGCAGGATGCCCGGGCGCACGCCCCCGCCGATTTCGTTTCGCTGGAGCGGTTGCAGTTCCGCGTGCCGGACCGCCGCGGGCTGCCACCCCTGACTGAGTACGCACGGCTGGTGTTGCCCGGGGGCGAGCGGCGCGTGGTTGGCTACACGGAAGCCAGCCGCGGATGCAAGCATTGGTGCCGGCACTGTCCGGTGGTGCCGGTGTACCGGGGTCGCTTCCGTGTGGTGGCTCGCGAGGTGGTGCTGGCGGACCTCCGCCAGCAGGTTGCGGCCGGCGCCCAGCACATCACCTTCGGTGACCCGGATTTCTTCAACGGGCCGCGGCATGCGCTGGAAATTGTTGACGCGCTGCACCGCGAATTTCCGCAGGTCACCTACGACGTCACCATCAAGGTCGAGCACCTGTTGCGCCATGCTGCACTGCTGCCCCGGCTGCGCGCCACCGGCTGCCTGTTCGTCACTACGGCAGTCGAATCGGTGGACGATGCGGTGCTGGCCCGCCTCGAAAAGGGCCATACCCGCGCCGATTTCCTGCGCGCACTGGCCCTGTGCCGCCAGGTCGGTCTGGAGTTGCATCCCACCTTCGTGCCCTTTACGCCATGGACGACGCTGGAAGGATACGCCGAGCTGCTCCACGTCATCGCTGAACAGAACCTGACGGAAAATGTCGCGCCCATCCAGCTTGCCATCCGGCTGCTGATTCCCGCTGGATCGCGCCTGCTCGAGCTTGCCGAGGTGCGCGCATGGGTCGAATCGTTTGATGCGGCCGCGCTCGTCTATCCCTGGCGGAACCCGGATCCGCGTGTGGAGGCGCTGCAGCATCAGGTGCAGCACATCGTGCACCGCAGCGAGGCGCTCGGGCACAGTCGCACGCAGACGTTCGCCCGCATCTGGCGCGCCGCTGCCGCAGCGATCGCACAGGCACAACCGCAGCCGCTGCCACCACTGCCCGAGGCGGTCCTGCGTTCGCGCGCCGCGATCCCGTACCTGAACGAACCCTGGTACTGTTGAGCAGAACCAACCTGGGAGCAGTTTGCTCCCATTCGCCGAGCTCGGCAACGCATCGCCGAGGTAGAAATCTTCGTATGAGTGCACGCCCGTCGCGCCGCCTGCTCCTGCTGGCCAGCAAGCTGGGCTACCAGACGCGCCGCTTTGCCGAAACTGCCCGCGGCCTGGGCGTCGAGGTGATCTTCGGCACCGACCGTTGTCATCGGCTCGACGATCCCTGGTGCGATGCTGCCCTGCCGGTCCCGTTTGAGCGGCCTGCGGAAGCTGTGGCACGGCTGCTGGAAGCGTTCAACGTGCAGCGTCCGGATGGTTTGCTCGCGCTCGGCGACCGCCCAGTACTCACTGCGGCGCTCCTGGCCGAACGGCTCGGCCTGCCGGGCAACCCGCCAGCCGCCGCCGAAATCTGCCGCAGCAAGCTCCGCCAGCGCGAAGCCCTCCGCGCCGCAGGATTGCGGGTGCCGGAATTTGCCAGTTTCCCTCTGGAGCAGGACGCCACGGTAATCAGCCGCCTCGTCCGTTATCCCTGTGTGGTCAAGCCGCTCGTGTTGGCCGCCAGCCAGGGTGTGATGCGCGCGAACGACCCGGAAGAATTTGTCACGGCGGCACGGCGCCTGCAGAGGCTGCTCGAATCGCCAGAAATCGCCGTTCTGCGCGAACCGGAAAGCCGCTACCTCCTTGTCGAGGACTACATCCCGGGCAGGGAAGTGGCCGTCGAGGGACTGCTCAGCGCGGGTCGGCTGCGCGTGCTGGCCATCTTTGATAAGCCGGATCCGATGGAAGGCCCTTATTTCGAAGAGACGATCTACGTCACCCCCACCCGCCTGCCGGAGCACGCGCAGCAGGCCCTGCTCGACTGCTGCGAGCGCACCGTCCGAGCGCTGGGATTGTTTCACGGGCCGCTGCACGCCGAGTTTCGCATCAACGATTCCGGCGTCTGGCCCATCGAAGCGGCGCCACGGCCCATCGGTGGGTTGTGTGCGCGCACGCTCCGCTTCGGACCCGAACGCATCTACCTGGAAGAGTTGCTCGTGCGGCACGCGCTCGGCCTGCCGGGCTCCGAACTGCCTCGCGAATCAGACGCTGCTGGCGTGATGATGATTCCTGTGCCCCGCAGTGGCCTCCTGGAAAACGTGGATGGCGAGCAGGCCGCCCGCGCCGTGGCCGGCGTCGAAGACCTGCAGATTACCGCGCGACTACACGACTACATCGCTGCCTGGCCCGAAGGCTCCAGCTATCTGGGGTTCATCTTTGCGCGCGGTGCGCGGCCCGAGCTGGTCGAAGCCGCCCTGCGCGAAGCTCACGCCCGGCTGCAGTTTCGGATTGTCCCGCGGTTGCCCGTGGAACACCCCGCCTCAGGCCGTCTACCGGCGCGTGCCGAATGAATTTTTTCGGTAGGGAACCGGGGTGCGTGTGGGCTGCTCCGGCCTTCCCTCAAACCCGGCGCGGGGGTACTCCCCGTGCCCGGGTCCTGTCGGCGGCCGGGATTACTGCTTCTGGCGCGGCGGGACGTAGTCGGGCGGGAGCTGCGCGCCCTCACCGAAGAAAAACTTCTCCATCTGTTCTTCCATGATTTTGTGCGACTGCGGATCCAGCGGGTTCAGCCGGTATTCGTTCATGATCATTTTTGAGAACTCAATCCAGAGCTTCCAGGCTTCCTGCGAAACGTGCTCGTAGATGCGCTGACCGAGTTCGCCGGACCACGGAGGGCGCTCCAATCCAGGGAGCTCCTTGCCGAATTTGACGCACTTCACCATCCGCGTGCCGGGCTTCACGACCGTCGGCGCCGGCGCGTCGTTGCACTTTTCTTCTGCCATCGGTTCCCTCCGCGTTTTCCTCTACCACCTTACTGCAATTCGCTCGTTTTGCCTAGTCCATCCCGCACACTTCTCGCATCGCAGAAGCCGCCTGCTGCATCTGATGCATTGGGCTTGCACCGGAACCAGGTTTCTGAGACAAAAGAAACCAGCAGCGTTTGACGCCTGCGTGTCACCGAGGTGTAGCATTCCAGTCCGCATCCCATCCCAGCAGATTTTCCCGGGCCGTTTCGAAGCTGCCTATCGGGCTGTCCTGCGCCGCCTCGATGCCGAATCGGTGCTCGCACGCATCTGGGAAGGGAAGCCGGAAGTCTGGAAAGCCGCACCCGAGCACGCGCAGGTGATTCGCAATCGCCTCGGTTGGCTGGCCGCGCCAGTCGCGATGCAGGCCGAAGTTGTGTCCCTCGAACAGTTCGCCGCGGCGGTGTGGGAAAGTGGTGTTCGCCAGT
This sequence comes from Bacillota bacterium, assembly GCA_023511565.1. Lineage (GTDB taxonomy): Bacteria > Acidobacteriota > Terriglobia > Acidiferrales > UBA7541 > DSGC01. The sequence goes on along the minus strand of JAIMBE010000033.1, from coordinate 5,488 downwards.
ATGTGCTGCTGGGCATGGGGGGTTCCAGCCTGGCAGCGGAAGTGTTTGCGCACACATTTCCGGGTCGGCCGGGCGCCCATTTTGTCGTGCTCGACAGCACCGACCCGGAGATGATCCTCCGCGTCGAGCGCAGTTTGAGCTGGCCGCAGACGCTGTTTGTCGTGGCCAGCAAGTCGGGCACCACGGTCGAAACCCTCACCCAATTCCGCTACTTCCACGACCGTCTGCGGGTCATGGGAGTCACCCGACCCGGAGCGCACTTTGTGGCCATCACCGATCCGGGCTCACCGCTGGAACGATTGGCGGAAGCGCATCAATTCCGCAGCATCTTCCGCAATGATCCCACCGTGGGCGGGCGCTACTCTGCGCTTTCCTATTTCGGTCTGGTGCCGGCGGCGCTGTGGGGGGTACCGCTGCCGGCGGTGCTTGAGGGTGCGTTGGCCATGCGCGCAGCGTGCACCCCGGATCATCCGTCCGCGTCGAATCCTGCACGGACGCTCGGCGCGCTGCTCGCCACTGCCGCGCAGCACGGCGCCGACAAACTGGTTCTGCTGACCACGCCGGCTCTGACTTCGTTGGCGGATTGGATCGAACAGCTCATTGCCGAAAGCACCGGCAAAGAGGGCCAGGGCATCGTGCCGGTGGCCGGAGAAATGCCTGGCCCGGTGGAGTGGTTCGCGCGGGATGCAGTGGTGGCCTGCTTGACTATCGAGGGCGACAGCCGCCACGAACTGGATGCGTTTGGCGAACAACTTTCGTCGCACGGTGTGCCGCGGGTGGAGATTCGGCTTCAGCAGCCGGAAGACCTGGGCGCGGAGTTTTTCCGCTGGGAGCTGGCTACGGCCGTGGCCGGCGCCGGGCTCGGCATCAATCCGTTCGACGAGCCGAATGTGCAGGAGAGCAAAGACAACACGGCGCGGATTCTCCACAGGCGCTCGCCGGAGCCCACGCCCGTCTTTACCGACGGCGCGATTGCCGTGTTTGCCGAAGGACAACTCGCCGCGCGCATCGCCAGCCGCCGTCTAGGTGACGCGCTGCGCGCGCTGCTCGCCGAACCGGAGCCGGGAGGCTACCTGGCCGTGCTGGCGTTTCTTGCGCGCACAGCCGAGTATGAGGCGGCCTTGCGCGCGCTGCGTCATCGGCTCCGCGCCGCGCTGCCGATGACCGTGCTGACCGGTTTCGGGCCACGCTACCTGCACTCGATCGGGCAGCTTTACAAAGGCGGTCCGCCGCGGGGACGCTTTCTGATGCTGACGGCAGAGCACACGGAGGACGTTTTGATTCCCGATGTCGGCTATTCGTTTTCGCAGCTCGAGCTCGCGCAGGCGCTCGGTGACTTTGCAGCACTGGTGCAGCGCGGCCGTCCTGTGCTGCGGCTGCATTTCAAGCAAGGAGCTCAGGCGGGGTTGCGCACGCTGCAGGTGGCGGTGGACGCTGCCTTGCTCTCGCCACCGGTCCCATCGAGCTAACGCAGCGCGCGAACCGGGTTTGGCTGCAGGAAGCCCTTCGTCGCGGTCGTTTGTTTGTGCAAAGGAACCTCTCGGGCCATACTGTCCGTAGAGCACGCTGTCCACAGCACGAGAAGAAAGGAAGCCGTCATGGAAGTGGGAATCATTGGCTTGGGCAGAATGGGATTGAACATGGCACGACGGCTGCTGCGGAACGGCCATACCGTGTATGGCTGGAACCGCTCGCCGGAGCCGATTCAGGAGGCGGTGTCCGCCGGCGCCATCGGGCTGAACGCGCTCGAACAAATGCGCAGGATGACGAAACCCCGGGTCGTCTGGAGCATGGTGCCGGCCGGCAAGCCCACGGAAGAAATCATCACGCAGCTCAGCGACCTTCTTGAGCCGGGCGACATGGTGGTGGATGGCGCCAACTCGTTCTACCAGGATTCCATCGCGCGGTACGAAAAACTGAAGAAGAAGAACATCCATTTTCTTGACGTGGGGGTCAGCGGCGGCATCTGGGGGTTGGAGATGGGCTACTGCCTGATGATTGGCGGCGAGCGGGCCCCCTACGAACGCGCTGAGCCCTTGTTCCGCTCGCTCGCGCCCGCTGCCGGTTACGCACACGTCGGTGGCCCCGGCGCAGGTCATTTCGTGAAGATGGTTCACAATGGCATTGAGTACGGCCTGATGCAGGCCTACGCCGAAGGCTTCGAGCTGCTGCGCGCTTCCGGCTACAACTTGCAGTTGCAGCAGATTGCGCACCTGTGGAATCACGGCAGCGTCATCCGGTCTTGGTTGCTCGAACTGGCCGAACTGGCCTTCCGCAACGACCCGGACCTGGATACCATTCAGGGCTACGTGGAAGATTCCGGGATGGGTCGGTGGACCGTGGCCGAAGCCATTGCTCGCGGCGTTCCGGTACCCGCCATCACGCTGGCCCTGCAGATGCGGCTCCGCTCGCGACAGCCGGAGTCGTTTCAGGCCAAGGTGCTGGCCGCACTGCGTCACCAGTTCGGCGGCCATGCCGTGAAAACAGCCACGGAAGAATCCTGACGGGTCGATGTCCATGCAAAACACCAGTAGGGCCGAACAACCGACCCGGCGCAGGCCGCGCTGTGAGCTCCCCGCCGACCCGGCGGCCATCGTCATCTTCGGCGCGTCGGGTGACCTGACCCGCCGGAAGCTGCTCCCCGCGCTCTATGAGCTGGCCGCGGCCGACTGCCTGGCGCCGCGGTTTGCCATTGTCGGGTTTGCGCGCTCCCGGATGACCGACGACGAATTCCGCAAGCAGTGCGAAGAAGCGCTTCGCACCCACGGAGAGCCGGCCGGGTTCGACGTCGGCACCTGGCAGTCATTCGGCAACAGCCTCAGTTACCTTGTCGGCGACTACGATGCGCCTGAGGCGTACCAGCGGCTCAAAGAGCGGCTCGATGCGCTCGACCGCGAGCATCAGTTGGGTGGCCACCGGCTCTTCTACCTGGCTACACCGCCCCAGACCTATCCGGTCATCGTCGAACAGCTCGGACGCGCAAATCTCGCACGGCCGAAAGACGAAACGTCGTGGACACGCATCGTGGTCGAAAAGCCGTTTGGTCGCGACCTGCCCTCGGCGCGCGCGCTGAACCAGCAACTCCTGCGCGTTTTTGACGAGGGACAGGTGTACCGCATTGACCACTATCTGGGGAAGGAAACAGTCCAGAACCTGCTCGTGTTCCGCTTTGCCAACGGCATCTTCGAGCCGCTGTGGAACCGCAACTACGTGGACCACGTGCAGATTACGGCTGCCGAGAGCATCGGCGTTGAGCGGCGTGCGGCGTTTTACGAAACCGCCGGCGCGTTGCGCGACATGATGCAGAATCACCTCCTGCAACTGGTTGCACTGGTGGCCATGGAGCCACCGGCAAAATTTGACGCCCTGGCCGTGCGCAACGAAAAAATCAAAGTGTTACAGTCCATCCGCCCCTTCGAGCCCGCGGATGTGGCGAAGCAGGTCGTCCGCGGGCAGTACGGCCCGGGGACGGTGAACGGAACGAATGTTGCGGGATATCGAGAAGAACGGGGTGTCCGACCGGATTCGACCACGGAGACGTTTGTCGCCGCCAGGTTGTGGATCGATAACTGGCGTTGGGCGGACGTCCCGTTTTATCTGCGCACGGGCAAGCGACTGGCGCGCCAGGTGACCCAAATTGCAGTGCAGTTTCGTCGTGCCCCGCACATTGTCTTCCGCAATCGGAAACTCGACCCGAACTGGCTGGTGCTGAATCTTCAGCCCGACGAAGGCATCTCCCTCGCATTCGGCGCCAAACTGCCCGGACCGGAATTGCAGATTCAGACCGTGCCTATGGACTTCCGCTACAGCACCACATTCGGCGAAGTGGGCGCGAGCGCCTACGCCACGTTGCTGAACGACTGCCTGCGCGGGGATGCCACCCTGTTCGATCGCGCCGATAGCGTCGAAGCCGCCTGGGCGCTGCTGGACCCCGTGCTGCAGGATTGGGCAGAAGCACCGGCACCGGAGTTCCCCAACTATGCGGCGGGTTCCTGGGGTCCACCGGCCGCTGAGGAATTGCTCGCACGCGATGGCCGCTATTGGCGAAACCCGTAAGTCGCTTCCCGCGGAGATCCGGCCAGGGGTGATTGTCTGTCCGGATGCAGAGGGTGTCGCCCGGCTGGCTGCTGCGCGCTTCCTGCAGCTCAGCGTTCATTTCTCGGAGACAGAAGGAAAGTTCTGCGTTGCCCTCGCCGGAGGGTCCACGCCTCGGCCACTGTACCGGCTGCTGGCTGCCAGCCCCCTGCGCGAGCGCATCCCTTGGTCTCGCGTGCACCTGTTCTGGGGCGACGAACGCGCCGTGCCGCCCGAGGACCCGGCCAGCAACTACGGCACCGCTTATCGGGAGCTGCTGGCGCACGTGCCGCTGCCCGCCGGTCACGTGCACCGCATGGGAGCCGAGGTTGCCGACCTGGACGACGCAGCGAATCAGTACGCCAACCGTTTGCGCCACCACCTCCAGCTCGATGACGCCGGCTATCCCCGATTCCATCTCATCGTGCTCGGTCTGGGCGCCGATGGCCACACCGCTTCGTTGTTCCCGGGCGAGCGCGCACTGGAAAACACGGCTGCCTGGGTCATCGCCACTGCGGCCCCGGGCGCTGCCGGTCCGGCTGCACGGCGCCTGACCCTCACGCTGGGAGTTCTGAATGCGGCCCATCACGTCATTTTTCTGGTTACGGGCCCAGAGAAGGCTCATGTGCTGTGGCGTGTTCTCGAAGACCCCGCTGCGGACCTGCCCGCGCAGCGCGTCCAGCCGCGTCAGGGCGAGCGGCTCATCCTGGCCGATGCTGCCGCTGCAAGCCGTTTCTTGTTCGGAGGCGGATCGTGATTCTTGCCGGTGACGTCGGGGCCACCAAGTGCAACCTGGCCCTGTTTGCGTTGCAAGGCGACAAGCTTCGCAGGGTGCGTCAGCAGCGTTTTCCGAGTCGGAACTACCACGGCCTGGAAGCGGTCGTGCGCGAGTTCCTCTCCGTTGCACCGGCGCCCATCACTGCAGCCGCGTTTGGCATCGCCGGACCCGTGTTCCACAACCGGGTGCAGGCGACCAATCTGCCGTGGATGGTCGATGGCGACGCCTTGCGTGACGAACTGAAGGCACCGGTTGTCGTGCTGAACGACCTCGAAGCCGCCGGATGGGGACTGCCGCAGCTTGCGCGCGAGCAGTTGTTCGTCCTCCAGCCGGGCACCCCGCTGGAAACGGCCAACCGCGCCCTCCTGGCTCCCGGCACCGGTCTGGGTGAAGCCATTCTGTTCTGGGACGGGAGACGTCATCGGCCCTCAGCCACCGAAGGCGGTCATGCCGATTTTGCCCCTCGCACCGACACAGAAATCGAATTGCTCCGGTTTCTCAAACAGCGCTTCGATTGCGTCAGTTTTGAAACTGTGGTCAGCGGCGGCGGGTTCTTGCTCCTCCACGAGTTCTTCGATCCTGGGTTGCGGCACCCGGAGTTTGACCACCCCGAAGAAGACCCCGCCCCCGCCATAA
>JAIMBE010000032.1 GCA_023511565.1 Bacillota bacterium | reverse complement strand
GGTACAGAATGGCGAACAACGCGGAGATGAAAATGATCGTCGGCAGCACCTGGAAGGCGAAATAGAAAATTCCCCCGGCTGTGGCCTTCGATCCCAGCGGACCGAACAGAAAGGTCGAACCGGCCTCGGAGACCCGCAGAATCGCTTCCACGTTGCGGGCCAGCCCGGCAATCGCATCCCGGCCGGTCTGCGTTTTCAACACCAGGAGGGCGAACAGAATCTGGAACGCCAGACCCCAGCCGACGGTCTTGAGGCGAATGGCGCGCCGGTTGGTGGAAAGCAACCAGGCGAACAGCAACAGCACGAGGACGCCGAGCAGACCAGTGAAGCGGTCCATCTCTTCCCTCCCCCAAGCACAGCCTCAGCCCCCTGCGGCGCCGATCACAGCGAGGATCAGCGGCCGGAGCGGCGGAGGCTCGGGCGCAATGCGCCAGGCGGCGCGCAACCGCTCGAGTGCGGCATCGCGCCGGGTGCGGGCATTATAGTGCAAGGTGCACAACGGCTCGCCAGCCTGCACCGGCGCGCCGATCTTTTTGTGGATCGTCAGGCCGACGGCGGGGTCAACGGAGTCTTCCTTGCGCTCCCGACCACCGCCGAGCAACACACAGGCACGGCCGATGGCTTCGGTATCCATAGCGGCGACATAGCCCTGGGCGGGGCTGGGCAGCGTGCAGCGGTGGCGGGCGCGCGGCAGGCGCGCAGGATCGTCAATGGCGCGGACGTCCCCGTCCTGCAGGCGTACGACTTCACGGAAACGTTCGAGCGCCCGTCCGCTGCTAAGCAGCTCGTGGGCCAACTGGCGGGCACGCGCCACCGTGTCGGCGCGTCCGCCCAGATGCAGCATGTGCGCGGCCAGCTCCACCGAAAGCGTCGCCAGATCGTCCGGGCCACCACCGCGGAGCACCTCCAGCGCTTCGGCGACTTCGAGGGCGTTGCCGACCGCGTGGCCGAGCGGCTGATCCATGTCCGTCAGCAGAGCGACCGCACGAGTGCCCATCGCCGTTGCAGTTTCGACCAGCAATTCGGCCAGGGCAGCGGCTTCGGCTGGCTGCTTCAGGAAGGCGCCGGAGCCGACCTTGACGTCGAGGACCAACGCGTCCAGGTCTTCGGCCAATTTTTTGCTCATGATGGAAGCGCAGATCAGCGCCGGACTTTCCACCGTGGCCGTAGCATCGCGCAGGGCGTAGAGTTTGCGGTCGGCCGGGGCGATCTGTGCGGTCTGTCCGATCAGGGCGCAGCCGGCGCGGGCGAGCACGGAGCGAAACCGCTGCAGAGAAAGGCGCACGTCGAAGCCCGGGATGGCCTCCAACTTGTCCAGCGTGCCGCCGGTGTGGCCCAGGCCCCGGCCGCTGATCATCGGCACATAGAGACCGGCCGCCGCCACCACGGGGGCAACCACCAGCGAAGTTTTGTCGCCCACGCCGCCGGTGGAGTGTTTATCCACCTTCGGCGCGGGCAGGCGGCTGAGGTCGAGCACGGCGCCGGAGTGAAGCATCGCCTCGGTGAGCATGGTGGTTTCCGCTCGGGACATCCCGCGCAGCACGACCGCCATCAGCCAGGCCGCCATCTGGTAGTCGGGGATGGTGCCGCGGGTGTAGCCACGAACGAGGAATTCAATCTCCTCGCGCGAGTGCTGGCCGCCATCTCGTTTCTTGCGGATCAGGTCGAGGACAGACATTGTGCGCGGCCATCAAAAGCCGGCTTCGCGAGAAGGCGGCAGCGGGCGCACGACACGGGTGGCCGGCAGCAACCGCAGGTGCGGAATTTCTGCCGGGCAGCGATAGCGCAACGGCACGACCACGGTACCGATCCCTCGGCTGACGTAGATCTGCGTGGCCCCCAAGCAATCCCAGCCGCGCTTGAAGCGCATGCCTTCGCGACGGCGGGCATAGACGTTGCCGAGAATCGGCAGATCCACCTGGCCGCCGTGCGTGTGTCCGGCCAGCACCAGACTGACCCGGTGTGCGGCGGCCTGCTGGATGATGCCCGGGTTGTGCGAGAGCAACACGGTGAGTGCGCCCGCAGGCACTCCACGAAGCGCACGGGGCAGATCGGCGCGGTAACGAACATCGTCAATACCGGCAAGATAGAGCGCCTGGCCGCGGCGGCGGAGCACGGTGTGGCGGTTGCGGAGGACTTCGACACCTTCGTGACGCAGCGCGTGGGCCACCGCAGCGCCCCCCACGCGAAAGTCGTGATTGCCCAGCACGGCGAAGACGCCATCCCGTGCTCGGAGCCGTCCCAGGACAATGGCCACCGGCTCGATGCAGGAACGCGAAAAGGTGACAAAATCACCGGTCAAAGCAACCAGGTCCGGCTGGAGCGCATTGGCGAGTTCGACCGTATCAACCACCGCCTCCAAAGGCAGAAACAGTCCGTAGTGCACGTCCGTGATATGCACGATGCGATAGCCGGCAAAAGCCTCGGGCAGGCCGGAGAGGTGGATGCGCGGCTCGCTGACCTCCAAGCCTTCGCTAGCGTGCCGAGCCGGCCGCAGGCGCGGACGCTGCACCGCACCGAGCAGGGCGTAGTCTTCCACACCCCCGCGCTGCCAGCGCTGGACGACACGATTCCATCGGCTCGCCAAGCCGTTTCGGCCGGTATAGGGGAATGCGTAGAGGGTGCCCATAGCCCCCCGTGACGGATGTCCTGCGCAGCCTAACAGACGGCCATTTTCCTTGTAAAGCCACTCCTTGGTTGACGCTACCAAACAGCCGCGGGCCCCTCATCCGGAAAGACCAGGCTCCGGTACAGTTGTCCAGCAACATGAACCCATGGAAACTGACCTGCCACCCGGGCAACAGCTGACTCGCATTTTGCCGCAGCGTGCAGTAGAGTTTGCGCAGAACCGGCCCCAGCGGCCGTTCGGCGAAAACCCAACCAGTGGAGGAACCCGCATGGAGCGCAGAGAGTTTCTTCGAAACACAGCCTTGGCCGCAGCGACAGCCTTCCTCGCCAGGACAGAGCCCGCCCGCAGTGCGGCCGCGCAAGCGGCGAGTCCCTCTCAAGCCTTTGAGCTCGAAGAAGTCACCATCGCCGAGTTGCAGGCCGGCATGGCTTCCGGGCGCTGGACAGCGCAGGGGATCACGCAGGCCTACCTGGAACGCATTGCACAACTGAACCACCGCGGGCCGGAGCTGCGTGCGGTGATCGAAACCAATCCGGACGCGCTGGCCATCGCCGAACAGCTGGACCGCGAACGCGCTGCGGGTCGGGTGCGCGGGCCCCTGCACGGCATCCCGATCCTGCTGAAGGACAATCTGGATACGCACGACCGGATGACCACCACGGCGGGTTCGCTGGCCCTGGAAGGTTCGATTCCCCCGCAGGATTCCACCGTGGCGCGGAAGCTGCGGGAAGCCGGCGCGATCCTGCTGGGCAAAGCAAACCTGAGCGAGTGGGCGAATTTCCGTTCGGAGCAAAGCACGAGCGGGTGGAGCGCGCGCGGGGGACAGTGCCGGAATCCGTACGCGCTGGATCGGAATCCGTGCGGATCGAGCTCCGGCTCGGCGGTCGGGCCGGCGGCCAACCTGTGCGCGGCGGCCATCGGGACGGAAACAAACGGCTCGATCGTCTGCCCCTCGAGCGCGAACGGCATCGTGGGCATCAAGCCAACAGTAGGATTGGTGAGCCGCGCCGGCATCATCCCCATCTCCCACACGCAGGACACGGCCGGGCCGATGGCGCGCACGGTGACCGATGCCGCGACGATTCTGGGCGCCCTGGTCGGCGTGGATGTACGCGACCCGGCCACTGCGGCCAGCGCCGGACGCTTCCACACGAACTACACACAATTCCTGGACGCCGACGGACTGCGCGGGGCCCGCATCGGGGTATTACGGCAGGCGTTCGGGTTCCACCGCGATGTGGATACCCTGCTGGAGCGTGCACTCAGTAGGCTGCGCGAACGCGGTGCGGTGCTGGTGGACCCGGTCGAGCTGCCGCGCGGCCGGGAGCTGGGCCGCAACGAATTGACCGTGCTGCTCTATGAGTTCAAGCACGGACTGAATGCCTACCTGGCTTCGCTCGGCCCAAACGCGCCGGTGAAATCCCTCAAGGAAATCATTGACTTTAACGAGAAAAACAAAGACCGCGAAATGCCCTACTTTGGCCAGGACCTGTTCCTGCAGGCCGAAGAAAAAGGCTCGCTGCAAGAGGAAGACTATACCAAGGCACTGGCCAGCATTCTGAAAGCCACCCGCGAAGACGGAATTGACAAAGTCATGGACGAACACCGCCTGGACGCCATCCTGGCGCCCACCGGCGGGCCAGCGTGGGTCACCGACCTGATCAACGGCGACCATTTCGGTGGTGGATCCTCGGGCCTGCCCGCCATTGCGGGATATCCGAATATCACCGTGCCGGCGGGATTTGTGTTCGGGTTGCCGGTCGGCGTGTCCTTTTTCGGGCGGGCCTGGAGCGAGCCCGTGCTGATCCGGATCGCCTATGCATTCGAGCAGGCGACACGGGTGCGGCGGCCACCTCGACTGTTGCCGCATGCCGACCTGACCCCGCCGGCGGTCCGGTAGACACGCCAAGCCGAGGGGGAGCAAAATCATCTCGACAAAGGGAAGCTGAACGGCCAGCCGGGGCTCCGGAACGCCCGGAACCACCGCAGGGGAAAATTGCGAGAAGATTCAGAGCCGGGTGGAGGCGCGTGCGGCAACTTCGCTGGCCACCTGTTGCATTTCGCCGTGGATGAGGCCGTTCGAAGCCAGCAGCGCATTCTCAGGGAAATTGGCGGCCGGTTCGGTGACGCAGTAGGGTTTGCCCGTGAAGTCGGTCACGCGGCCGCCGGCTTCCCGCACGAGCAACACGCCCGCAGCGGTATCCCAGGGCTTCAGGCCAAACTCCCAGAATCCGTCGAAACGGCCGCAGGCGACCGCGGCCAGGTCGAGCGCTGCGGCGCCGTCGCGCCGGACGCCGTGCGAACGCAGGGTGAATTCCCAGTAGTAGTGGATGTTGGGATTCTGCGTGCGCTTGTGGCTGGGGAATCCGGTGGCGAGCAGGCTGCGATCCAGACGCGGCACGCGGGAGACGTGGATGCGCTTGTTGTTCAGGTACGCCCCTTCGCCCCGGACGGCGGAGAACAGCTCTCCGTGGAGCGGATCGAACACGACGCCGACAATCGGCTCGGTGTGCTCGGCCAGCGCCACCGAAATGCAAAAGCAGGGATAGCCGTGAGCGAAGTTGGTCGTGCCGTCGAGCGGGTCCACGTACCAGCGGTAGCGGGATTCGGCCGACTGGCCGCCGCCTTCTTCGCCGACAATGGCGTGTTCGGGAAAGTGCTGTCGCAGGCGTTCCACGATGACCTGCTCGGAGCGGCGATCCGCTTCCGTGACCAGATCCACTTCGCCCTTGTATTCGATACGCTGTGGCCGCTGAAATTCGGCGAGCAGGATACGTCCGGCTTCCTGCGCCGCTTCGATGGCCACATCTAGAAACTTCTGCATGGGCACGAAAGATCGCCGCCGCGGTGCCGTTCATTCCGGCAACTGGCCGGCGTAGTAGCCGCGGCGGTACCGGACATGATACCCGGAAGACCCCGGCGAACGCGAATCGGTTGCGGCCGCCGAGTCGGCGGCAGCTATCGAACGCAGACGAAGCTCGATGCGGCGATAGCTGCCCGGGTGGGGACGCGGGTTGGGGTAGTACCCCAGGCGGTACTGGGTGCGCAGTTCCTGCTCGACGCGAGCGAACAGGGCGTCGAGTTCGGCGACATCGTCAGCCGGGTAGAGTGCGCCGCCGGTCAGCTCAGCCAGGGTCAGCAGGGCGTGTTCCCCGGCGGTGTTGCGGCCGCCTTCCGATTTCACCGGACGAATCAGGATTGTATAGATCAGGGCCTCGGAGCGAAGAACAGCGCGGCGGGCGGATTGAAAGTCAGCGCGACTGGTCGTTTCGCCCGCGTCGGTGACCAGCACCAGGACGCGTCGCCGTCCAGACGGCCGCCCCTCGAGCGACTGCGCACCCAATAACAGGGCATCGTAGAGAGAGGTGCCGGCACCGGCGGAAACGCGATGCACGGCGCGCTCGAGCACAACCGGGTCGGCGGAAAAATCCACCAGCAGGTCCACGGCATCCGAGAACTGAAAGACGGCCAGGCGATCTCCTGGCCGGAGAAGCTGCCGCAGAAACCGCACGGCCGCTGCGCGTCCAAAGGCCATCTCCTTGGTCATGCTCAGGCTGGCATCAATCATCAGGGCGACGTCCAGGGGCAGGTTCGTCTCCCGCTCGAAGATTTCGATCTGCTGCGGGCGGCCTTCTTCGAGCAACTCAAAGGCAGTGACGGGTAAATCGGGCACCGGAAGGCCAGACGGGTCGAGCACACTGGCCAGTACAGTGACCAGATTGACCTCGGCACGGATGGGCCGCTGTGCCGCGCGCACAGCCACCGCAACAGACAGCCCAACGACAATCAGCAGGCCAGCGAACAGAAACCGCTTGCGCATGCGAGCCTTCATCGAGCAGGACGCTTGGCCGGGGCCGGACAGGGCGGCTCCCCGAAGCTAGGGGAACACTCCGTCCGGCAAAATACCGAACCCCGTCGACACCAGGCTGCTCCTACCAAAAGTTCGATTCCGCGTCGGGGCGAGTGGTTGGCGCGGTGGGCAGTTCGCCTTCGGCCCAGGCAGAGCCATCGGCGAAGAATTCTTTCTTCCAGATCGGCACGGTGCGCTTGAGTGCCTCCAGTGCGGCCCGGCAGGCGTCGAAGGCCTCGCGGCGGTGGACCGCGCTGACGGCGATCAGCAGGCTGGTTTCGCCGACTTCGAGTCGACCGAGCCGGTGCACAATTGCCAGACGAGCGATCGGGAAACGGGCGCGCAGGGCGGCCCCGATCTCGCGCATCTTGCGCAGCGCCATGGGTTCGTACGCTTCGTACTCCAGGTAGCGGGTCGCACGGCCGCGGGAGTGCGCGCGCACACAGCCTTCAAAGACCACGACGGCGCCACTTTCGGGCGCCCTGAGCCCCGACACAATCGCGTGCACATCCAGCGGGGCACGAACCAGCTCGAACAGATCCTCGGCAACACCGACGCCAGCAGGTTCGGCGCCGCCGCTGACAGGCGGCAGAAAGGCTACTTCGTCACCCGCACGCAGCGGGGCGTCCCAGGAGGTGAAATCATGATTCACTGCGGCCAGCACCGAGGCGCGGAGTTCCCTCAGCTCAGGATGCAGGGCCCCGTAGCGGGCGAACAGGTCAGCGACACGGGCACCCTCGGCCAGCTCCAGATGTTCTTCAGCGCAGCCGACGATCTCCTTCAGGCGTCCAAAGAAAAGCACCCTGACGCGCATGTCGCCATTCTAGCGCCGGGCCGCGCCCGCGCCAACCGGAACCGGAGCAGCGGGCGGCTCCGGGGCAGCCAGGCGGGCGACCTCCTCGAGTCGAGCGGCCGCGCGCTCCAGCGCAGCAGCCAGTGCGGCGGCTTCGCGGCGCGCAGTGGCCCAGTCGTGGCGTTCGATCGCTTCGCGGACACCCGGCAGCAGGACGGCCGCATAGCCGGTGTCAGTGCCCGGGGCAAACACGGTGTGGCGGTACCAGGGGCGTCCTGTGAGGCCCTCGGGATGAAGCAATGCCTGCTCAATGCTGCGGAGCCTGCGATTGATGGCAGCCGAACGACCCGCATCGGCCGCCGCAGCGCGAAGCACCTGTTCGGCGCGGGCAGCGGCGTCTGCAAACCCAGCCGCAGCGCTGGCCACCGGGGCCAGATCGAGCGGGGCGTGGCGCTGTCGAACCAGAGCCTGCAGCGCGCCGACCGCCTTCTGCACTTCGGCAGCGTAGGTGAGAAAGTCAAACGGCAGCAGATCGGCTTGGCTCAGGCGGAGAAGGACCACGCCCGCCAGGCGGACCAGGGCTGCGTGGTAGGCGAATTCAGGATCACCATACCGGCGCATCCACTGGAAGTTGTCGTAGCGGGAGTGATAGACGCCGTATTCACCGCTGAAACCGAGATCGAGCGCAGCGACGCCGGCGTGGTGGACAAACGGCGTGTAGTCGGAGCCAGAGCCGAGCAAACCGACGGGCAGATTCGCATCGGCACCAGCTGAAACAGGCTCACGGCTGCTCTGCTGCTGCCAGACCTCATGAAGGCTGCGACCGGTGCGCGGGTCAGTCACCGCATCAGTCGCTTCGCGCAACAGCGCACGCAGCGAAGGCGTGCCACCGGCGCCGAAGCGCGTACCGGAAACGGCCGAATCCAGGTTCACGTAGGCCACGGCTTTCTGTGCGAGTTCGGCGCGATGCTGTTCGACCCATTCGACCGAGCCGATCAGGCCGTACTCTTCGGCGTCCCAGAAGCCGAACAGGAGCGTGCGGCGAGGCTGCCAACCTTCGCGGGCCAGCTGGCCAAGCACGCGAGCCAGCTCGAGCAGCACGGCCGTGCCGCTCGAAGGATCCACGGCACCGAAGGCCCAGGCGTCGTGGTGGTTGCCGGCGAGCACCCATTCGTCGTCGCGCTCGCCGGGCAGACGCGCGACCACGTTCCAGACGTCGCGCTGCTGTTCGTCCATCCGGAGGCGCATGCGGACCGTAGCCGGTCCCGGACCGAGGTGATAGGTCAGCGGCAATCCGCCCTGCCACTCGCGCGGCACGCGCGGCCCGCCGAGATGGGCCAGGATGTCTGCTGCGTCCCGCGCCGCAACGGGCAACGTGGGGACACGCGGCAGACTGGCCGCCGCAGCGGGTGCGAGGCGCGGCGCCTGCTCCGTTGCCGGGATACCGGGGGTGAGGGGATCGCCCGGATATCGGAAGATATAAAGAATGGAACCGCGCTGGATGCCGCTGTTCGGGCGGTAGGGGCCACGGGGATAGACATCGCCCGCAACGTAGCCATCGTCAGCGGGATCGGAGTAGAGAATCAGGCCGGCGGCACCGTTTTCTTCCGCGAGCCGGACTTTGACGCCGCGAAAGCTGTGACCGTACCGCGCCAGCACAACGCGACCTTCGACGGCCACGCCCAACTGGCACAGCCGCGCATAGTCGTCCGGCAGGCCGTAGTTCACGTAGACCACTTCGGCTTCGACTTCTGCCGAGGGCGAATAGGCGTTGAAGCCCGCGACGACATCTGCGGCATACGACGCGGCCTCTTCCTCGATCGGGTCTTCGGGCCGGGCCAGCAGCACCGACCGCGGGGCGACCAGTTCCAGATGTACCTCGATCGGCTGCGGCAACCACGCCCGATAGCCAACCAATTCGGCCTGCCAGCCGTAGCTGCGCAGTGCGTCGTGGATGTACTCGGCGACGCGGCGACTGGCCGGCGTGCCGGCCATGTGGGGTACAGCAGTGAGCGCCTGCAGGTGGCGTTCGATGCGGGCCGGATCCGGCAGGCGCTGCAGTCGCTGCTCAAGAGCGGATTGAGCCGCGGCACGCGAAGCAGAAAATCCCCGCAGCACCGGAGCGGGCGGTGCCGGCTGCTGCGCAACTGGCCGGGCCAACGAACCGATCGCCATCCACAACCCCAGCAGGGCATATACGGCCAACGGAGCGTGGCGGTTCTCGGCAGGACGCACTTGAGGTTCCTCTTCGGTGTACACGGCTGCGGGCGTGACAGGCTAGCATTCTGCACCCAGGCATGCAATCGACAGGCTGGGCCAACCGGCAGCGGAATCACTTGACCGGCGCATGGAGCAGCCTTACCTTGAAGGCTTCCGACCGTGGGCCCGGCAGTGGGTCAGGAGGAACGGCGATGCGCGTGCTCGTCTCGGGCGCCTCGGGTCTGGTGGGCAGCGCGCTGGCCGCTGCGCTGCGCGCCGAAGGACACCAAGTCAACGCACTGGTGCGTCCCGGAAAGACGCCCGCCCCAAGCGATGTCCGATGGGATCCCCAGAGCGACCGGTTGGACGCGACGGCCCTGCACGGCGTGGAGGCCATTGTGCATCTGGCCGGGTCCTCGATTGCCAGCGGGCGCTGGACGCCAGCTCGAAAACAGCTCCTGCGCGCCAGCCGCGTCGAGGCCACGCGAAATCTGGTCACAGCGCTTGGTCGACTGGAGCGGCGACCGGCAGTGCTGGTTTCCGCTTCCGCCACTGGCTACTACGGCGACCGCGGCGAGGAACTACTGACCGAGGCCAGCCCACCCGGCAAGAGCTTCCTGGCTCGTTGCGCAGAGGATTGGGAAGCGGAAGCCGCGCGCGCCGAACAACATGGCATCCGCGTGGTGCGGCTCCGTTTTGGTGTGGTGCTGGCGGCGCACGGCGGGGCGCTCAAACAGATGCGGCTACCCTTCCGGCTGGGGCTGGGCGGGCGGCTCGGCCACGGGCGGCAGTGGATGAGCTGGATCAGTCTGACGGACGCTGTGGGGGTGATACGATACGCGCTCTTGCAGCAAGACCTGCAGGGACCCGTCAACACCGTGGCACCCAATCCGGTGCGAAACATAGAGTTCACCCGGATCCTGGCGCGCGTGCTGCGCCGTCCCGCGATCGTTCCGGCGCCGGCGTTTGTGCTCCGGCTGGTGCTGGGCGAGTTGGCCGATGAGTTGCTGCTCAGCAGCGCGCGCGTGATACCGGAACGGCTGCAGCAGCGTGGCTACAGCTTTCAACACCCGACGCTGGAGGCGGCGTTGACCAGTGTACTGAACCGAGGGTGAATGGGACCAATCAAGCGTAACGAGTTGAAAAAAGATTCTTTATTTCATGGATGTTCTATTGACAGGGGTACTGACGTTGAGTAGGATGTGAGGGACGAAGGAGTTGGGAACAGGTCTTATTTTGCTTCGACGGAGGCCCGGAGATGGTTGCGAGGCAGGTGTTGGCGATTACGCTGGCTCTGCTGCTGGCAATGCCGGCGTGGACCAACCCAGCAGTGGTCGGTTCGACCATTGCGAGTCAGCAGGCGCGCATAGCCGGCGCCGCACTGACGACGGGGACGACGATTTTCAGCGGAGATGTACTGGAAGTCGGAGCGAAGGGCCTGGCGTCACTGAATCTTTCCGGTGGCGGACAGGTGGACCTGGGCGCCGAGAGCCGCGCGCGGTTGACCCGTGAAGCAAACGGCGTGGTGCTGGAGCTGGGCCGCGGCGCAGCGGCGTTTCGCAGCACCGGCGGCGCTCCGTTCGAGGCGCGCATCGCCGATGCCAGCATCCAACCGGTGGGTATGGAACCTGCCGTCGGGGTGCTGGCCTGGAAAAACCCGACTGCAGGTGTGATTGCCGCGCGCAGTGGGAAGCTGTTGATCCGCACCGCACACGACGCACGCAGCGTGGTACTGAATCCGGGCGAAGCCATCGAGTTCACCTACACACCCGCACAGGAAGAAGACGACAGCGACCTGTCACGCAAGGGTGTGGTCGTGCTGGGCTTGATCATTGTTGGTATCGCCGCGCTGACTGCGATCATCCTGAGCACACAGTCACGCGACCTGAACGAGAACGAGCGATGCGACGTGGTCAGCCCCTTCCAACCCTGCCCGTAGCAAAAGCAACGCCATCCTGAACAAATTGCTTAAAGGCCCGCACAGCGCGGGCCTGATTTTTTGTGCTTGGCACCCGAAGGGTTGAAGTGTGCCCCGATAAAGCAGATTCAAGGTGTACAGCAAGAGGTGGTATAGAGCCGCCCCTACAAATTTGTGAGAAAAAGTGTACGCGTCTGAGGGTGCAGATAAAGAGGCTAAAGACGCGGCGACAAAGCCATGGTGGTGTGCCGAATGGGTACGGGGCGAGGTCGATTCGGGAGTCGTCGGATCAGATGTCGAGTTTTTTGAGCAAGGCTGTGAGACTGGAGACATCCACAATCAAATCCGGAGGGCGGGCAGCAAGATCCTCGATTTCGTCGAACGCCTGAAAAAGACGCATCTTAGCGGCGGCGTATTCTTCGGTACCGCTCAGCGGGCGCCCGGCGGCTGTACTCCATTCCTGAACAGCCTTGCTGGAGACAAAAATGCAGATGGGGAAGACGGACTTGCGGTCGGCAGAGACCATGTAGATGTATTCATTGCCGGTGGTAAAGCCACGGCGTGCGGGACGCACTTCGAAGAAGTAGTACTGATAGACGTAGCCGGTCGCGGCGGAATAGCTTTTCACGCGGCGGACTGCGTCTGGCCGTGCCATGGAAAGATTATTGGCCGTGGGGCAAGGGGGCGTCAAGACAACGGACCTCAATGGAGTTATCGAAGCGTTGATAAATCACTTGCAATCTAGTTACTCAACTAGTATATGCTGCTGGCCGGGCTAGGGCCACAACCCACAGGCTGAAGACGGCGCCATCCGACTGGGGTCACCATGCATTTTCGCCGTCAAAGTTGTATCGCCGCTCTGCTGAGCACGGCTTGGGTATGTGCCGGTTGCGGCGGTGGTGTGACAGCGCCTACCCCGCCCGCGCCGGTTACCGTCAGCCTCGTCCCGACATCGGCTGCTGTGTTTCTCGGCGGCACACAGCAGTTCACCGCAACTGTTTCCAACACGACGAATCCAGCGGTGCGCTGGAGTGTGAATGAGATCGAAGGGGGTGATGCCAGCGTAGGCACCGTCAGCGCTACCGGTCTGTACACGGCGCCACGGCGGCTGCCAACTCCGGCGACGGTGACCCTTCGCGCCACCAGCCTGGCGGACCCGACAAAATCCGCCAGCGCCACGGTGACAATCCAGAGCGATGTGACCCTCAGCGTCACACCGGCGACGGCAGCGGTCGAGCTAGGAGCCAGCAACCAGTTCACTGCGACCGTCAGCGGCTCGGGCGATCCGGACCGAGCGGTGCGCTGGAGTGTGAACGGGATCGAAGGAGGTGATGCCAGCGTAGGCACCATCAGCGCTACCGGTCTGTACACGGCGCCACGACGACTGCCGGCCGGGGCCGTTACCGTGATGGCGACCAGCTTGGCCGATTCTGCTAAATCGGTCAGTGCTGCCGTGACCATCACCAGCAATCTGACCGTGGCGATCACCAGCGGGCCGACCAGCGTGCAGAATGGAGCCACGGCGCAGTACACGGCCACGGTGACCCCGGCTCCAGGTTCGAATCCCGATCCGGGCATCGTCTGGAGCGTGAACGGGAACGAGGGCGGCAATGCCACGGTAGGCACAATCGATGCGAACGGGCTGTACACTGCGCCGGTGGTGGCCCCGCAACCTCCACAGGTGACCCTCACGGCGCGCAGCGTAGCCGATCCCTCGAAGTCCGCCTCGATCAGCGTAACGATTCTGAGCCAGGTGTTCGTTTCTATCTCACCCGAAACCGCCAGCGTCGAGCTCGAGAAAAGTCTGCAGTTCAGCGCCACGGTAGGCGGTACGACGAACCAACGGGTGATCTGGAGCGTGAACGGAATCGTAGGCGGCGATCTGACGGTAGGCACCATCACGAACACGAGCACCAACCCGGGCCTGTACACGGCCCCGGCGGCGCTGCCGGCAACGAATCCGGTGACGGTGCGGGCGACCAGCGAATTCGATCCCAACCAGTTTGCCGAAGCTCGCGTGACCCTGTTCAGCAACATCAGCGTGGTGGTCTCACCCTCGAGCGCCACCCGTGCGGTGGGCCGCAAGCAGACGTTTTCTGTGCAACTGAGCAACACCACAAATCTGGCCATCGAGTGGCGGGTGAACGGTATTCCGGGCGGCAACAGCACCGTCGGGCAGATTTGCATTGCCGGCCTGCCCGGTTGCCAGCCGACGAACAGCGGCAGCACAGTCGAATACCTGGCCCCGGCGGCGGTGCCCGCGACGAATCCGGTCACCATCGAAGTCATCAGCCTGGCGGACCCGGGACGCCAGGGCAGCGCCCTGGTGACGATTCTGGCCAACGTGATCGTGCAGGTGTCGCCTTCCACAGCCTCGGTGCCCACGGGAGGGACGCAGCAGTTCACTGCGGCAGTGGTGGGCACCGACGACCAGCGCGTGCGCTGGAGCGTGGCGGGCACGGCCTGTGGCGGTGGTCCCTGCGGCACCATTACTGCGGCCGGACTCTACACCGCGCCGGCTTCCGCTCCCAGTGGAGCCAGTGACACTGTGATCGCCACCAGCGAAGAAGACCCTGTGCGGTCGGGGTCAGCCCAGGTGGTGCTGAGCAGCGGGCCATTTGTGCGTACGCTGGAGCCTTCGAGCTTGACTGCGGGCGTAGCGAGCAGCATCACGTTGCGGGTGCTGGGGAGCAATTTCGTTGCGGGCGGCCCGGGCAGCGGCTCCACCATTCTGTTCGCGGGCACTCCGAAGACGACCAGTTGCGCTGCTGCCGGCAGCGAGCTGGCCTGCACCGCAACACTCGAGCCGTCGGAACTGGCTGCGGCAGGCGAGCGGCGCGTCGAGGTGCGCAATCCGGACGGGGCGACATCGAACGCCACAGCGCTGGTGGTGGTCGAGCCGACCGCCAGTGAAGCTATCCTCCGGCTGGACGGCGCCACGCCAGCCGCAGCTCGCGATATCGCCGTGGTGGACGCCAGCACGCTCGGCGCGCAGCAGCCCCAGGTGAGTGTGGAGGCCATCGGACTGTTGGTGAACAACACCTGCACCCTGAGCAGCAATGCGTTGCCCATTGAGCGGCCGGCGGCGGGCACGCGGGAAGTCACCTTATGCCTGTTCGGCACGGGCTTGAGCGGCACGCACCGCTATACCCTCAGCGGGCCCAGTCCGAACGACATCCTCGTTGGTCCGGTGACGGCCTCGGGCAGCCTGGTGATGGTCACCCTGACGCTCAGCAGCACAACGCGTCCCGGGTTGCGCACGCTGTTTGTCGAAACCGGAAACCGTGACCGCACCGCAGCTAGCGGAGCCCTTGAGGTGCGCTGATGCGAACCTACCGATACACGGGGTTGGCAATGGCAGTCCTGCTCGGCGCTGGACTGATCCGGGCCACCACGCTGGAGCGCATGAGCCTGGAACAGCTCACGGCCGTGGCCGAGCGGGTGGTCCGCGTGCGCTGCGTGGCCGTCGAGAGTCGGTTCGAAGACGGCGAGATCTGGACGCGGACACACTTCGTGGTGCACGAAACGCTGAAAGGCACGCCGGTCGAACAGCTCACGGTGCGACTGCTCGGCGGGCGCGTCGGCCACCTGACCTCGACCGTGGACGGCGTGCCGAAGTTCACTCCCGGCGAAGAGCTGTATCTGTTTCTCGAGCCGAGTGGCGCTGATAGCTTCGCGGTGACGAGCTGGGTGCAGGGAACCTTCCGCATTCGGCGCGGCGCCGGCGGACGGGAATTTGTCGTGCAGGACACCAGCGGTGTCGTGCTGCTGGACCCAGCCACCGGGCGGACGCGGCCGGGCGGCGTGCGCGATCTGCCGATCGAAGAATTCCGCGATCGGGTGCGTGCGGCGGCACAAGCACCGCCGCGGGGGAGGTAATCCGCGATGCCCGCAACCAAAACAAGAGCGAGCCGCGCGGCACTGGCCATGGCGCTTGTGCTGCTGCTCGGAGGAATCCAGCCGGCGGCACAGGGCTACGTGCTGAACTATACAGTAGCCGCTTCCGGTGGTTGCCCGCAGCCGAACCGATTCAACACAGCCACCGCAGGGATCGTGGACCGGCGCTGGAGCACTTCGCTCAGCAGCTCGCCGCAGACCGTACTGACTGCGGCCACGGATCCGGACGCGCGACTGAATGAAATCGAGCAGTCCATTCTCCGCTCGTTCGCGGTGTGGGCGCGGGTGAGCGGCACCTCGCTGGTGCAGGAATCGCTGGGGCCGCTCGGACGAACCACGACGCAGTCCGCCTGCCAACTGCAGGACGGGTTGAATACCCTCTGTTTCAACCAGTCGAGCAGCCTGTTCACCGGCGGGGTGCTGGCGTTCACGCGTGTGGTGACGTCGGACCTGGTGGGTGAGCAACCGTTCCCGAACAGCCCGCCTTCGGCGTTCATCGGGGAGATTCTCGATGCCGACATTCTGTTTCGCCCGAACGACAGCGACATTCGGTTTGCTACGCCCGCGGCCCTGCCGGCCCATCCTTCGGCGTTTGACCTGGAATCCGTACTGATCCACGAGCTGGGGCATCTGTTTGGGTTCAGCCATTCCGGCCTCTGGCGGGCGATCATGTTTCCGTTTGCGCCGCCGCGGGGAACCTTCGCCGGGGAGCGGCCGACGGAACAACGGCCTGATGCCCCACTGGCGGATGACGACCGTGTCGGGCTTCGTGTGCTCTATCCGAATCCGGCCGACATCCGGCTCGACGCAGTGAACGGCGGACAGATTCGCGGGCGAGTCGTCCCGGTCAACTCCGCCGCGCTCTCCGGTCTGCCAGAAACTTCACCCGGGCGAGCCGTCACCGGAATTTTCGGAGCCCACGTGGTGGCCGTGGACGCTGACACGGGAGAAATCATCGCCGGTGTGCTGGCCGGCTGGTCATGCGACCCGGCCAGTCCGCCGGTGCGTTTCGATGGCAGCTTCGCTCTGGAACGGCTCCCGCTGGGACGGAACTACAAAATTTACGTCGAACCCCTCGACGGCCCGGTGAGCGCAGCCAGCATTCAGAGCGCCGTGCAATCGCTGTGTCGCAGTGACGTGCCGCAGCCGTGCACGCCACCCCCGGTGAACACGCGGTTTACGTTGTTGGTCGTCCCTTGAGCCGACGAGCGGCCCGAGTCTGTGGACAGACTCGGGCCGGGCAATGCGTCGGCACGACTACTGCGCGTTCATGTGGACCCAGCGCAACCGCTGGGTGGTCGGAGTGAGCTTGGCTGTGAAAACACCAGGCGGTGAAATCGTGGTGGAAGGAAACCACGGCGGAGCAAAGCCCGTGCCGAAGCGGCGGTCGTAGAAAACATTGCGAGTTGCCGAGTTGATGTTTTTGATTCGGTTCTGGATGCGTCCGCCAACGATATTCAGCGTTTCAATCCGGGCACCGACGTTGACCAACCCTCCCGTTCCGCCATCGGAAATGGTGGCCAGACTCGCATCAATCTCAAGTACAGCCAGGGGCTGTTGGTTGTCGAGCTGGATGTCGCCGGTGGCGGTAAAGATGCCGAGCACCTGGCCATTGTGGTTGCCCGGAATGGGGGTGCCGGGAGGTGTACCCGGGCAGCAGGGGTCGTTGGCGGTCTTGGTGACCGGCTGGGTTTTGTAGATCAGGTCGCCGGTGATGCGGACATTACTGGAAGCGGTGATCGTGATGGCCGCCCCGTCCTGGATGGCCGGCTGCCCCTGTGCGGGTCCACGGAGCGAGGTGATGCTGCCCTGGACATACAGCATGGAGGCGGGCCGCGGAGGCACGCTCATCAGATCCATAGGCACACCCTGTATCACCGTGTTAACGGAGCCTTCGCTGACGGTGGTCGTGTTGGTCACCGGATCGATCGTAATCGTGGTGGTGACGGTCCCCTGGGTGATGAGGAAGCGCTGACCGGAAGTCCCCACCGGTGTGAGCACGACCGAGGCGTTGCCTTCGACGTAGATGCCGCCCCCACTGAAGACCTTGGCACCGGTCACGGGGTCCACGGTGTAGGGCAGATAGACGCCGGTCGCTCCCGAGGGCGGATATGCGGTTCCGTCGGCACGCTTCAATTTGGCGGCCATCTCAGACGGGGAGACCGGTGAGGTGTCCGTTCCCAGGCCATCGAGCACAGCGCGCTTCTGGCTGAAGTCGTTATCGGGCAAATTGACCGTGGGTGCAGCGACCGTGTACCCGGACTGGAACGTCGGATTGATGGTCTGGTTGCGGCAAGAAACCGGTGGTGAGCTGGATTGGCGGCAGCCGCAGTTCGAGCTGCTGAACTGGAAGCCGAAGCGGGAATTCGACTGGCTGACCGGGTCGGTGAAAATGTAGGCGCCGGTGGTGCCAAACGTCCAACCACCATTGGTGTGCACCGGACCGCTGATTGTGCCAGGTACCAGATAGCTCCCAGCGCACACGGTCTGCTGGTCCACGAAGAAACCCCAGTTGGCAAAGCTGACCTGAGAGGGCGCCGCAGGGGACACCGTGGCATTGACAATCAACGTGCCCACTTCGTCGACGCGGGCGGCTTCCCCGACACGGGAACGGCCCTCGGCAGACACAGTGTAGTTGTAGGTGTACTGGTAGCCGGTGGGATTGCCACTGGCATCCACCGTGGTGACGACGGGCTGCGGGGGCGAGCTGACCGGGGTCATGGTGAAATTCAGCACCCGGAAGCTGAGCGGCCAAGAGTCTGCTGCCAGACCCTGGTTCAGGTCGGTGAAACTGCCATAGCGGGACAACAGCGCCGACTGAACATTGGCAGCCGCCGAGGCAGGGAGCGGCTGTGTGCCGGCGGTAAACGTGGCCGGCGCCTGTGCGAGCAGCAGATTGGTCATTTCTTGTCGCACAATGGTGACGCCCGAATCCGCGGCATAGAAAGCGCCGCGCTGATTGCGGTAGTAGCCGCCGATGAGCAGGTCGGTACTGGTGGCCATCACCATCGCGACGCTGATGGCTGTCAGCAACAGCA
The DNA here is from genome assembly GCA_023511565.1 of Bacillota bacterium. Lineage (GTDB taxonomy): Bacteria > Acidobacteriota > Terriglobia > Acidiferrales > UBA7541 > DSGC01. The sequence continues at coordinate 2,750 of JAIMBE010000032.1, read as the reverse complement.
GAAGCAGCAGAGTGATGACCAGGGCAACGCCGCGCTCGTGGCGGCCTGGCCGCGCCTGCGACGGATCGGTGTGGAAACAAATCAGAGCCGACATGGCTTCACCTCAATCTTTTATGCTCAGATTCCGCGGATTGACGACAACTGAGGCACCCAGAATCTGGTACGGGCCGCCATCGAAAGGATTCCGATAGGTATAGGTCGGATCGGGATTCGGCCGGGTGCGCCCCAGAATCGAAACGCGCACGGAACGAATCAGCGTGAAGTCATAGCCGCAGGTCGGCCCAGGCGCGATGTCACATCCAAAGGTCGAGGAATCGTAGTTGTACTCGGCCGAAGTGGTGGTGGTGCCGTTCCAGAGCGTGGCTCCCACCTTGAAGCTGACAATCTGGTCCGCGACCGCTTCCGCTACACCCGACTCGACGCGCTCAAGCACGGGGTTATCCGGATTCGCGGTGTTCACGCGATAGGTAATCGGACGGAGCTTGATCACCCAGTCGTTGTCGCAAAAGACGGTGCCGAGCTTGTTGTTCGGGTTGTTCGTGATGAACAGCGGGTCGCCGAGGGTGCCATTGGCGCCGGTGGGGTTGTGCTGGAGCTGCACTTTGTTGCCGCTGGGCTGCCCGTCCTTGGTGAGGATCACAGACGTCATCTGCGACCCATCCGCTTTCACCAGCAGAATCTGATCGCCACTGTGGAACAACGCCGCGGTTTGTGACACAGTCAGATCCGGCGGCGGGATCACAAACAGCACGGAGCTGGTAGTGCTGACGCAGTTCGTGCCGATATCGGTCGGGTGCAACGGTGGGACTCCGGCCACGGCCGTGACAATGTGGAAGGTGTCGTAACCAGTTGGATTATTCTGGATGGTGACGCCGATCGGCCAGCTCGGCACATTGGCGCCGACAAAAACACCGGTGCCCGCGTTATTCAAATCCATCTGGATCATGGTCAGGGCGTTGCGCAGGTTCAGGTTCAGTGCAGCCAGGTCCTGCTGCTGCGAATAGACGCGAATGTGCTGTGCGTAGAGCTGGAAGGCTGCGGCGGACACAATGCCAAACACCAACAGCGCAATCAGCAGTTCGAGCAGGGTGATGCCGGCCTGCCGACGGCGTGCCGGCGCAAGCGGCGTTTGCATCGCAGAAGCCTCCAACAAAAGATGGCATTTCATGGGCGCACCGTGCTCATCTGGAAACGGACCGGACGGACCGGATCGAGTGTGGTCACCACGACGGTGATGCGACGCACACCGGGCACCGGCTGGTCAGCTTCGATCAACCAGCGCCGCTTGTAGCTGATTTGGATCGGGGGTGTGTCGCTGATGGAAGTGGTGATACTGCCATCGGGCGAATGCATGGTGGTGGTGTAGACGAGCTGCCCAGTGGTCGGGTCCAGGCTGCTGACCGTTTCCGAGAACGAGCCCGGCGTCAGACCTTCGCTGACGTCGTCGAAATAGTTCACGCGGGTAACCGAAGCACCCACGACCACATCGGCCGTGACATCGTCGGTCAGGCTGCCGGCCGTGCCGCCGGGAGGAACCGCCACGTGGGGATCCGAAGCCGGCCAGCGGCTCAGGTCTTCCAGCTTTTCCGAAGCCAGCACGGCTGCCAAGCTCATCTGCCGCGAGCGAACGGTATCTTGCAGCGTGCGGGAAATCAGCGCGGCCGTGGCCATCAGGCCGATGCTCAGCACGCCAATGGCGACCAGAACTTCCAGCAATGTGAAGCCACGAAGATGCTTATTGAACCTGTACACGGCCTGCCCTCGACACAATGATGGATTTCTCGTTCTTGCCCTGCTTGATCGTCAGCGTCAGCGAACCCGCATTGACGTCCACCATGCCATTCGGTCGAAACACGAGCCGGGTCGTCTCCGTCAGCACTCCGGACCCCTCCAGAGGCACCGACCCACCAACTGCAGTAAAACCCGCCGCGCCGTTCGGACGGCTGTAGACCTGATAGCTGTTCGTTGCCGGATTGAATTCGATGGCAAAAGGATAGCCGTTGCGAATCGCCTGAAACCGAGTGGCCTGAATGGCCATGGCCACAGACGTAGCCGCATTGCGCAAACGAAAGTTTTCGACCACCCCCTGCACGATCGGAACAGCAAAAGCCAAGAAGGAAAGGACCACCGTGAGCACCACAACCAGCTCGAGCATGCTGAAACCTTGGCTGACTTGGCGGGCACTAGAAGGTGTACTTCGCTGGACGATCATTTTTGCTCCAACCGGTTTTTGGTTCTAACCCGGTTTGCCGGGTTCTCTTCTCTGCCTGCTTTCAAGGCTAAAACCAGAGCAACGGAATCGCCACGCAGAAAAATTCAGTAACGTCTTCAGAATCAAAAACTTGTGAAGATCTACGTGGAGAGCGGAAAATACGCACAAAGGGGAATTGGGTAAAAACGAAACAAACATGGCGATAGTAGTTAGGCCGGGTCTTTGTGCAGACCCTGCAGGCGAGTGTCCTAGTGGCCCCGACAAACCCGCAAAATCCGGTGCCAAACCCACGCGGCACAGAGCCGCTCATTCCAGCTCAGTTTCCTGGTTAAGCTTGTCGAGGATGCTTGGGAAGTCAACGAAGGCGTAAAACCCGCACAAAATCCCAGCTACCAGTTGCCAAGACAGCCAGAAACGGTGGAGATGAGCCACCGGGCGTCAAAGCCAAGGTTGCTGCGGAGTCACAAGTGGGGGTGGTAGCCCCAGCGGGAGTCGAACCCGCATTTCCACCTTGAAAGGGTGATGTGCTGACCGTTGC
>JAIMBE010000031.1 GCA_023511565.1 Bacillota bacterium | reverse complement strand
CCTGTTTGGAATCGCATACCGCCTTGAAGGCGGCGCGCATGGCCACTTCGGTTTTGCCGTAGCCGACGTCGCCGCAGATCAGCCGATCCATCGGCACGGGACGCTCCATATCCCGCTTGGTTTCTTCTATGGCCCGCAATTGATCGGGCGTCTCTTCGAACTCAAACGCCTCATCAAATTCCCGTTGCCAGGCGGTGTCGGGCGAAAAGGCATAGCCGGGCACCGTACTCCGTTCGGCGTACAGGCGCAGCAGCCTCTGCGCCATCTCGTTGACTGCTTTCTGGGCGCGCTGCTTGCGCGCGGCCCAGGCGGTGCCGCCCAGCCGGTCAAGCTGCGGCGTGACGTCGCCCACCGTGCGGTATTTCTGCACCAGGTCGAGACGGGCCAGTGGGACATAGAGCCGCGCGCCCTCGGCATAGCGCAGCAGCATGAACTCCCCCCGGCTGCCATCGGTTTCAATCTGCCGCAGACCCTCAAACTGCCCGATGCCGTGGTCCACATGAACGACGAAATCGCCCGGCTGCAATTCGCCGAGGTCGGCATCGAACGCCGCTGTCTGCGCTCGCCGGCGGGCAGCTGGTGCGACCGGCTCGAACAAGTCGGCCGAGCCGTACAGGGTGAGTCGCAGGTCGGGGAAGCTGACGCCGCGTGCCAGCGGAGTCCGGATCAGCACGACCGCGGAAGGGCCGGCGGCGGCTTCTTCCGCCAGCCGTCCGAGGGTGGCTTCGCCCTCCACTTCGCCCAGACGGAACGCCACCTCGTATTCGCGGCACAGGTCGGCCAGCCGTTCCAGCTCGCCGGGGGTGGCCGCACTGATGCACACCTGTTCGCCGCGGACCAGGCGCCCGCGCACGTCGGCCATGAATGCGGCCACGTTGCCGGGATAGCGCGGCGTCGGCTGACTGAGCAGGATCCCCGGCTCGGTGCTGCTTTCCGCCAGAGCCAGTTCCACCAGCTCGATCCGCGGTCTGCGTGCGAGCGCTTGCTCCCATTCTTCCGGGCGCAGATAAAAGGTCTCCGGGGGCAGCGTCGGTACGCACGCCAGCGCGGTTGTGCGCGCAGGTTCGTGGGCACGGACAAACGATTCGCGCAGTCGGTTCTGGAAGTTGCGGGATGCTTCGGCGAGCTCGTCCGGCTCATCGAGCACGACCACGGCGTCTTCGGCGAGCGCGAACAGGTCGCCGGCGGGTGGCTCCAGTTCCGTGGCCGCAAACTCCCAACCCGGCAGCGAATCGGCTTGGCCGGCTTCGAACTCCATGGCGGCCCCCCCGACCGCTGCCCATACGCGTTCGACCAACCGCGGCGTATAGGGGAACTCGCTGAGTGGCAGCAGCAGGGCGCGTTCCCGCAGTGCGACGGAGCGCTGCGTGCCCGGATCGAACTCCCGGAGCGATTCCACCGTGTCGCCGAGCAGTTCGATGCGGACCGGCCGCACCGCTTCCGGCGAAAACACATCCACGATGCCGCCGCGCACGGCGAACTGTCCGGGGGTTTCGACCAGCTCCCGCCGCACATACCCGACGCTGTGCAGGTGCTCGAGCAGCGCTTCCAGAGAAATTTCCATGTCGCGGGCGAGCACCAGCGCGCGGCTACGGAAATAGTCGGCCTCGCGCAAGCGCATCTGCGCCGCCGCGACCGGCGCGAGGACAATGCGGGCGGTTCCGCTGGCCAGCCGCCACAGCGCCACGGCCCGTGCCGCGCAGATCCCTGCGTGCGGCGAGTGGCCCTCATACGGGAGCACATCGAGTGCTGGCAGCATCTGGGCTTCACTGGGTGCCCGGCCGCTCAGCGCCCGGTAGAAGAAGCGCAGGGGCTCGAGGACCGCTTCGGCCACCGCATTCGAGCCCACCAGCCACAGCACCGGTCGCTCCAGCGCCAGTGCGGCCTCCGCGACCAGCAGGGCCTTGGCCGGCTCGGTCAATCCGGCCAGACGCACGACCGGGCGGCCACGCCGCAACGCAGCCAGAGCTCCTTCGACGGCCGGGTGGCGGCCCACCCGGCCCAGCAGTTCAGCGACCAGCGGAAGAATCATGACGGGTCAGGCAATGCGCGGATGCGGGAAAGCAGCGCGGTGGTGGAGTAGCCGGGCTCGAGCGGTACGCGCACCACGCGACCGCCCGCGGCTTCCACTTCGGCGCGGCCGACGATCTCCCCTTCGCCCCAGTCGTCGCCCTTGACCAACACCTCGGGTCGGAGCTGAGCGATCAATTGCTGCGGGGTGGGATCATCGAAGAGGGTGACGTAGTCCACCGCCGCCAGTGCCGCCAGCAGTTCTGCACGTTCTGCTTCGGGGACGATCGGGCGGTCGGGGCCTTTCAGTTCACGAACGCTGCGATCGCTGTTGAGGGCGACCACCAGCAGGTCGCCGAGTGCGCGGGCGCGCTCCAATGTTCGCACATGACCGGGGTGCAGCAGGTCGAAGCACCCGTTGGTGAACACCACACGTCGGCCGTTGCGTTTCGCCTCGGCAACAGCGACAATCAGCGCATCTTGCGGCAGAACTTTTCCCAATGTCTGCCCCGCAGCAGCGCAGCGCCACCGCTGCAGAATTCATTTTACCACGCGCGCCGGAGCCGACCGTGAATCGCACCGAGCGCCTCTTCGCGACTGGCGGTGCCCTCCTGCTGGTGGTCGGCGTGTTCCTCAGTGCGGGCGGGCCCGCGCAACAGTCAATCTGGATTTCCACGGAGAGTTGTCGCACGCCCGCAACGGTGCTCTCGGCGCGTCACCCGTCCAATCACATCCTCGTCTTCCACGGACTTTCGGCGAATCGCCGGCTGATGCTCATGCTGGGCGCCTGGCTGCAGACGGAAAACACCAGCGTCTATCTGTTCGACCTGCCCGGCCACGGCGATCATCCGTCGCCCTTCAGCTTCCAGCGCGCCGAACAGTGCGCCGCCGAAGTGCTCGAGGCGATCACCACTCGGGTTGATCCTGCCGGGCAACACACCGCTCTGGTGGGCCACTCCATGGGTGGCGGCATCGTTGTTCGCCTCGCCGACCAGTCTCCCACCGCAGCCACGATCGCCATCTCCCCTGGCCTGAGGCAATCCCCGCGCCGGATGCCCGTCAACCTGCTGATCCTGACAGGCGAGTTCGATATCCCGCAGCTCCAGCGACAGGCTCGCAAACTGCTGGAAGCGGCGGGCGGCACACGCACCACTCCTGAAGACTTTGCCCAGCGCCGCGCCGTCGAGCTTGTCCGCATGGCCCGCGCCACGCACAGCAGTTATCTGCTCGACGCGGAGGTCGCCGCGATCCTGCGTTCCTGGCTTGCCCGGAGCCTGCCGGAGTATCGCCCCGAGTCCGAACCGCCCCCGCGGCGACGGTTGTGGGGCCTGCTGAGTGGGCTGTTCGGCCTGGTGTTGCTGTACGCCGGGCTGGCCGCACGCGTGGCTCGGTGGCTTCGCGGCACTGGCTCAACGCAGGCCATCGCCGTACCGATGTGGCGTGCGGCGGTGGGTTGGGCCGTAGCTGCCCTGCTCGCCGTAGTTGTGCTGCAGGGGTGGCTGCCGCTCGGCTGGGTTCGTCTTTACGATGGCTGTTATCTGGCTTCCTTTCTGTTTCTTGCAGGTCTGGCGCTGCTCGTTCTGCGCACTCGTTGGAAACAGGCGCCCGGGGCGACGGCCGAAGACGAGCCCGGCCCACAGCCCTGGCCCGCCGGGCTGCTGCGCCGAGCGCGTCCAACGCTGGGCGGGGTGTTGGCTGGGGGGATGGCCATGCTGGCGTTTGGCGCGTGGCTGAACTGGACAGGCTACGACCTCTGGCTGAATGCACCGCGCGCGTGGCGCTTTGTTGCCCTGCTGCCCTTCCTGCTGCCCTATTTTGCCGCGGAGGAACGCGCGCTTGGCCCACCTGCAGCCTGGCGGCGGGGCGGACTCCGCCGGTACGCACAGTTCGCCCTGCTGCGCAGCATACTGGTGGCTGCACTGCTCGTGCCGATTCTTCTGTTGGGCCGAGGGCCGGTGCTGGCCCTGCTGTTGCTGCCCTATGCTGTGGTGCTTTCGTTGTTGCAGCGGCTGGCTGCCGACCAGCTCCGCCGGCACGCTGATTCCGCTGCCGCCGCCGTCGGCTTCAGTGCTATCCTGATGGCTTGGCTGATGGCAGCCATACTGCCGATCACCTAGCCAGCAGCGGAACCGGGCAAAGAACGAGACCCGAGCCCCAGTACGGGGGACCTCGGCGCGGCGGCAGGCCGTCCGGATCTCGAACCCAGGGGGTGAGTGGCCACCGTGACCCGCGTGCGCGAAATTGCCGTTGTCGGTGGGGGGCCCAGTGGGGCCATCTGTGCGGAGCGGCTGGCGCGAGCAGGTTGGCAGGTCACCGTGCTGGACGAACGGCTCGCATGGGAGAAGCCCTGCGGCGGCGGGCTCACGTACAAGGCGATCGAGCGCTACCCCTTTCTGCTGGACGGCCCGGAGCCGAAAAAACTGATCCGCGATGTTGTACTGATGGCCAGCAGCGGGCAGCGGGTGCGCTTCACGCTTGACCGCCCAATTGTGATCTACTCCCGCCGCGTGCTGAACGGACTGCTGCTCGAACGCGCCCGGTGCGCCGGCGCGCAGCTCGTACAAGCCCGCGTCTGCCAAGTGGACACCTCCGGCCCGCGCGTCGTGCTGCGGATGGCGCGCGAGGGCCACGCCGCTGGCAGCCGGACCGCTGATTTTGTCGTCCTAGCCACCGGTGCGCGCAACACCCTGCTGCCTGAAACCACTCCGCTCCAACCCACGGACCTGGAACAGACCCTCGGCTACTACATTCCCGTTGTTTCCGACACGTTGGTTGTGAAATTTCTTCCGCGGTTCGAGGGCTACCTCTGGTCCTTTCCCCGCCCCGACCATCTCTCCGTCGGCATCTGCGGCAAGCTGACCCAGACCACCACTGCGGTGATGAAACGCCACCTCCACGACTTTCTGGAAGAACAGGGCCTGCCCCGCCAGGGACAGTTCTACAGCCACGTGCTGCCTTCGCCGGTAGCGCGGACGCTTCGCACGCGCCGTGTGGTCGGCCGCAACTGGGCTCTGGTCGGTGACGCTGCCGCCTGGGTCGACCCACTGACCGGCGAAGGCCTGCACTACGCCATGCGTTCGGGCGAGTTGCTGGCCGAAGCCTTGCTCGCCGGTGCACCGGAAAGTTATCCGCAGCGCGTGCGCGCGGAATTCAGTGCCGACCTCGAGTTCGCCACCCGGATTGCCCGCCGCTTCTATCGTGGCCGATTCCTGGGCGGCGCGGTGACCGTGCGCATGATCCAGTTCCTCCAGCGCAGCCCCGCCTTCCGCCAACTGATGCGCGACCTGTTCGCCGGCACACAGAATTACCGCAGCCTGAAGCGCCGGCTCTGGGCGCAGCTCGGCATCACGTTTGCTGAAATTGCGGTCAGCCTGTTCCGCCCGCCGGGCGAAGCGGCCGAAGTGCGTGCGGAGTAGCCGCTTCGGGTCGGACAGGCCCAGCCGGACGGCTGGGCAGGTTCGCTGCGGGAAACATTTTGTGGGGGCGCGGTGCGTCCGCCTGTGTGGGGCCTGCAGTGCGAGTGGCCGATGACAGTGCGAGCCACCCTCCCGTCTGTGCGTGCAGCTCGCCAACCTTGCTTAGAACAACTCGCGGCGTGCCGACGACGACCTTCGCTGCGGCGGAACCAACGTGGCCATCTTACGGATCATCGCCAGCACCAGGCGCTTGTCGCCTTCGCTCAGGCCGCTGCTGTACTTCTTGATCTCAGCGAGAAAACGGATTTCCTCCTCGGAAAGCTCGCCGAGCAGTCGCTTGTTTTCGCGCTCGCGCGGCGACTCTTCGCCCGGAAAGAAATCGGCGAGGTTGATTTCCATGGCCTCGGCAATTTTCGCCAGGGTTTCCAGCGAAGGCACCGTGTGGCCGTTTTCGACCCGCGAGAGGTAGCAGCGCAGCAGACCGGTGCGCCGCTCGATGTCGCCCTGGGAAAGGCCGCGGTCGCTCCGGTACCGCCGAATGACCTCCCCGATGTTGACTTTGGGTTTTTCTTTCGGCACGGCCCGACCCTCCTGCCTCCCGCATGGTACAGAAGGGGGGAGTGCCTCGCAATATAAATCTGAACGACGAAGTGTTGACAAGTTGTATACGGCCGGGCAGCCGGCACACGACGGCGCTTGAGAACACCAGGCTCCGGGCGTCGTCCCGCGGGGCTGCCCGGCAGCCCGCCCCTGGCCACCGGCTAGCGCGGCGGACGAACGGTGAAGGGCTGCTCGATACGGAACTCCAACAGCGTTTCGCTCGGCACGTGCACCTGCTGGCCCCGGGTCAACACTTGAATGGCGGTGCCGGCCCCGGCGCCCACGCCTGCGCCGATGGCGGCTCCTTTGCCACCACCAGCGACCGCGCCGATAATGGCCCCGATAGCAGCCGCGCCGCCCACTTTCTTAGCGGTATCCTTGCCGCGCGATTCCCCGGCGACCCCGTAGTCGCTTGTGACGATCGGATGCAACTGCTGTCCGATCAGAAGGTCGGTCAGCTCGAGCTTCAGCTCCGAGCGGCCGGCAATCCGCCCCGCCTCTTTGACCTCGGTCAACCGGCCGTAGACGTCGGTGCCTTTCGGTGCGACCACGACGCCGTCAACGACCAGATCTTCTTCCAGGCTGGCGCGGAAGCGGTCGCCGATCTGGTTCTTTTCCGAATCCACGCTGTCAATCATGCGCACCAGGATCGTGGTGCCGGCGGGAACTGTCACCGGACCGGACAGACGGCGAGGCGACTGTTCGGCCGGTTGGGACAGCGAGGTGGGGCCGACGGCCCGTGGACGGGCACCGAGTCCGGAGCCAAAGGTGATGGCCAGCACTTCGCTCAGCGGGAACACTTGCACTTCGCCATTCACCTCGAAGCGAATACTCTGTTGCGTCCCGCCCAGAAACGTGCCCTGCAGTACGCGGCCATCCCGCAGTTCGATTGTATCGGCCAGCGCAGCCGGAACCAGCAACAGCACCATGAACAACAAAGGGAAAATCCTGAAAGCGGAAATTCTCATGTCATCCCCCAGTGGAAATCTTCGGAGTGCCTCGCCCATGGCGTCGGCGATTCCCCTCCGATTCAGAATACTCCTATCCTTGCCATGCACAAGCTTAGATTCGCCGCTGCAGTGCCCCGTTGTCCAACGTTGCTGCGCAGGCAACGGGCCTGCTGCGATCGGGCGGAACGACCCTCACAGGACACGGCGCTCGCGGGGAAGGAAAAGCAAGGGCAGGCCGACTCAGGGCGCGATTCCACTGCCCTCGCACGGGGAACGAGCTGCGCGTCTGGTGCTGGAGGAGGGAGTCGAACCCTCACGGCCTCTACAGGCCACGAGATTTTGAGTCTCGCGCGTCTGCCAGTTCCGCCACTCCAGCCTTTCGATGGTTCAGCCTAACACGTGTGGCGGCATGGCTCAAGCGGCCCGCGCCGGGTCCGCGTCTGCACGGAACCCCAAAACATCATATAATCGCGCACCAGCGAGGAACCCAGCGGGACGTTGCGATGAGCCATCCCGGTGAGCCGGTCATCGTCTTCGAGCATGTGGCGCTGAGTTTTGCCGAGGTGACCGTGCTGGAAGACGTCTCCTTCACCGTGTACGAGCGCGAGTGCAAGGTGCTGGTCGGAGAGTCCGGCTCAGGCAAGACGGTGCTGCTGAAGCTGGCCGCCGGCCTGCTCCAGCCGGACGCGGGTCGCGTGGTGGTGCTTGGCCAAGACCTGGGCCGGCTGAGCGAAAAGCAACTGCTGGATTTCCGGCGGCGGATCGGCTTTGTGTTTCAGGAGGGCGCCCTGTTCGATTCGCTGACCGTGGCACAGAACGTGGCCTATCGCCTGCTCGAAGAGGGTGTGCCGGAAGAGGAAACCGAAGAGCGGGTGCGCGAAGCGCTGCGCTTTGTTGAACTGGAAGACGCCCTCAAGAAGCTGCCCGGCGAGCTGTCCGGCGGCATGCGTCGCCGGGTTTCGATTGCGCGGGCCCTGATGGGCAATCCGCCGATTGTGCTCTACGATTCGCCCACCGCGGGGCTCGATCCGGTCACCGCCCAGACCATCATCACGCTGATTCTGCGCCTGCGCGACCTCTACGGAGTGACTTCGCTGCTGGCCACGCACCGGCTGCAGGATGCCTTTGGCCTGGCCAATTTCCGGTTCGACGCCGCGCGCGGGCACGTGGTGCCCGTCTGGGAGGCTGCCGAACCGCCGTCCCCGGCCAGTCTGCTGCCCGCCAACGGCCAGCCCCGCACCTCCTTCCTGGTGCTGCGCGACGGCCGGGTGTACTTTGATGGGGAGCAGCACGATATCCTGAAGAGCGAGGATCGCTACATTCGGAGCTTCCTGGTTTGACGAGTTGCTCCGGCAGGCATCTCGGTTTCTGCGAATTCCGGAGGAGGAGTCATCATGGCGCAACGCAAGCATTTGACCTGGGCAGACCTGCGGGTCGGTCTGTTCGTTCTGGTTGGGCTGTTCATTCTGGCAGTCGGGGTGATCTACGTCACCGGCACCACTGTGCTCGGCGAACGCTACACGCTGCGCACCTACATGGAAAACATCGCCGGCATCACGCGGGGCGCTCCGGTGCGGCTGGATGGCATTGACATTGGCAACGTGGAAGACGTCCGCTTTGTCCCCGACGCCCGGGACCCCCGCCGCAACATCGAACTCCGCCTGCGCGTGCACAAGGACTTTCAGCCGATGATCCGCACCGACTCGGTGGCCCGGCTCGTCACCGAAGGTCTGCTCGGCAACCGCTACGTGAGCATCTCGCGCGGCTTCACGGGCGTGCCCGTGCCGGAAGGCGGAGAGGTCATGGCGGTCACCGTTGCGCCGATTGAAACCGTTTTCGACAAAACCGTCGAGCTGACCGACCGCGTCAACGCTCTGCTCGCCGGCCTGCAGGAAGGCAAAGGCACGCTGGGGCGCCTGCTCACCGATGATTCGCTCTTCCTGGCACTGCGCAACACGGCCCGCGAAGCCAATCAACTGCTGGCCGAGGTTCGCGGCGGTCGTGGCTCGCTCGGCAAGCTGGTGGCCTCCGACGAGCTCTACAACCGCCTGGAATCGACCGTGGACCGCGTGGATGGTCTGCTTGCCGGCGTCGAGCGCGGCGAGGGCACCTTCGGCAAACTCGTCAAAGACCCGACCCTCTACGACAACGCGCGGCTGTTTCTGGAGCGCGGCAATGGTCTGCTGGGAGACCTCCAGCAGGGCCGCGGCACACTCGGCAAGCTGGTCACAGACGATGCACTCTACCACCACCTGAATGCCGCTGCCGCCAACGTGGAATCGGCCACCAGCAAGCTGAACCGCGCCGACAACTCGTTTGGCAAGTTCTTCTCGGACCCGCAGTTCTACGACAACGTCACCGGCCTGGCCGGCGACCTGCGGCTGCTGATTGGGGAATTTCGACAGAACCCGAAGAAATTCCTGCGCATCAAGTTTTCCATCTTTTGAGCCAGGATTGCCCGATGATGGTCTGCCGACGCTTCGGCCCCCGTTTCGAGTGGGCAGTGGGAGTGTTTTCCTTAGCCAGGGCAGTTGCTCACCCGGCGCCAGCGAGCACGCCCCGACCGCGATCCTACTGTGGAGGTACACCCATCCTCGCTCGTTCCGGAAATCAGCCGGCATCTCGATGCGCACCCGCAGACTTCGTCAGCGGATGCGGCCAAACCGGCCAACCGCATGCTGGAGACACACGGCTTCGAGTTCGCTGCAGCTTTCGACCACGACCGGGAGCAAGCAGGAGAAAGCTAAACGTGGAGGTGGAACAGGCGTTCCCAGCTTTTCAGTGGCCACATCCGCACGGCGCTGATGGTCGCCGAGAGCGATCTCTCGACGTCCGGTTCGCAGCATCTCTCTGACCGGTATTACGATGGTCGCGGAGGGCCGAAAGTTTGTGCTCCAGCCCCTGGCGGAACTTCGGCTCCAAACGCCTGGCTGTTTCCGCCCGGGAGCCGTGACCTGCTGAACGAGATTCCCATTCCGCGTGAACGGTTCCGCAATCCTTCCAGCGTTGCACCCGATGGTGGCACCGTGCCCTACGCAAACATCGAATCTCGCGGCCACATTCTGTTGCACTCGAATCCGTGCGCGAGTGGACATGACCGCGGCGCTCTGGCCGGATGCTAATTGGCAGCGAGGCTGCTCACGCATCAGGAAAGCCGGCTTGCCCATCAGACCGCGCGAATCTGGCCCCTGTACCTGTAAGCACATTTCGGTAGCCTAGTTGCCCACGGGACCGGTTGAGCTCCGGGCTGTTCCTGACGCCACAGAGTGCTATACCGTGGGGTTATCAACCCCACAGGGTTCACCGCAGGGTCGCCTGCGGTTAACGCACGTTTAAAGAAGGATTCACGTGTCTGAAACCTGGAATGGCATACGTTACCCACTCCAGATATCGAATTCCTATGGAGAGCCCTTCCGCAGCCAAGCGAAGCGCACGCAAATCCTCGGAACGCGGTGCAGGGGCACCCCGGCGTCCCTATCCCGGTGCCCTGGTCGTAGTGGAAGGAATAGACGGTTCGGGCAAATCCACGCAACTTTATCTGCTCAAGCGGTGGCTGGAAATCGGCAGATACCGCATCCATTTCACTGAGTGGAACTCTTCCCCTCTGGTCAAATCCGCCACCAAACGCGGCAAACAGCGCCGGATGCTGACTCCGGTGACGTTTTCGCTGCTGCATGCCGCCGATTTTGCCGACCGCTGCGAGCGGCAGATTCTGCCGCTGCTGCAGGGCGGCTACCTGGTGCTGGCCGACCGCTACATCTACACCGCCTTTGCGCGAGATGCGGCGCGCGGCTGCCCGTCCGAGTGGCTGCGCAATCTCTACCGCTTTGCTCCTGTTCCCGACATCACCTTCTACTTTCGCACGCCGTTGGCCGTTGCGGTAAACCGTATCCTGAGCGGGCGGCCACGGCTGAAATACTACGAGGCGGGCATGGATTTGGGCCTATCCTACGACCGCGCTGAAAGCTTCCGCATTTTTCAGGGTATGATTCAAGACGAGTACGACAAGATGATTGAGACTGACAATTTCGTGCTGATGGACGGTTCGGCCAACGTTAACGTGCTGCAGGCGCAGATGCGCGAAATCGTTCAGGAGAAAATCGACCTGAAGAGGTTCTTGACTCCATGAGCGATACCCCCGAACCCGGCATCTCGCCCGCGCCGAACGCGCTGCCCGCCGAGGGGGCCGAGAAGCAGGCCGAGAGCCGTTTTTTCGCCATGGAGTTGCCCGGCATTGACCCTGACGAGTTAACCGGAAAACTTATTGTCATCGAAGGCACGGACGGCTCAGGGCGTTCCACGCAGATTGCGCTGCTGACGGAATGGCTGGAATCGCACGGGTTCGCGGTGCAGACGATGGGGCTGCGCCGGTCGCTGCTGGTGGCGAAAGATATTGACGAGCTGCTGGCCAAGAACACAGTCACCCGGCTGACCATGGCGCTGATGTACGCCACCGATTTCTATGACCAGCTCGAGAACCGGCTGCTGCCGGCGCTGCGCTCTGGCCTGGTTGTCCTGGCCGATCGCTACATCTACACGCTGATCGCGCGCGGCGCCGTCCGCGGCCTCGACCCGGAATACCTGCACGGGCTCTACGCGATGGCGCTGCGGCCGGAAATGACTTTCTGGCTGAATGTCAGCCCCGAAGTGGCTTTCGAACGCGAGTTCAAGAAGTCCGGCATGATCAGCTATTGGGAAGCGGGTCGCGACATGAACCTGTCCAACGACCTGTTCGAATCCTTCCTGCTCTATCAGTTCCGCGTCAAAAAACAGTTTGAAGAGCTGTCCCGGAGGCACCAATTCATCGAACTGGACGGCGAAGCGCCGATTCCAACAGTCAATGAACAGCTGCGCCGCCATATTGGCGCGCGACTGGGCATCGCGGACACCGCATATGAACCCTCGCAGGCGTTCGCGCATCTCTGGAGGTGACCGAATCCGGCGTGCCCGCACCACTCCAACTGGCCGCGATTGACGCCGGCTCGAATGCCATCCGGCTGCTGATTGCTCGGGCCTTCTCTTCGCGGCGGTACCAGAAACTGTATAGCGAGCGCGCCGCCGTCCGGCTGGGACATAACGTCTTCACACAGCAACGGTTCGACAGCAAAACCATCGATCGCGCTGTGGCCACCTTCCAGCATTTCCGCGCGCTAATGGAGGAGCACAACGTCCGCTACTACCGCGCCGTGGCCACCAGCGCCACTCGCGAGGCCCGCAACCGCGATCTGCTGCTGCGGCATATCCGCCGCGAAGCCGGCATCTCCCTGGAAGTCATCAGCAGCCAGGAAGAAGCCCGGTTGGTGCGGATCGCAGTTCAGGCGGCGCTGGGCGCAAAACTGCGCCCGCGGCTGATCTGCGACCTCGGTGGCGGCAGCTTGGAACTCAGCCTGCTCCGCAACGGCTCCGTCTTGCAGAGCGTGGCCTTGCCGGTCGGCACCGTGCGGCTGATGGAAACGCTGAAGCTAGAAGACGAACTCGATGCCGACCAGGTGGATGAAGTCCACCACTACGTCGAATCCATGCTGGGCAGCTTTCTGGACCGACCGCCGCGGCTCGACGGCGCGCTGGCCGTGGCCTGCGGCGGCAACGCGGAAGCCCTGGCCAAAATTGCTCCGGGCACGCCAGTGCGTGGAATCCGGCGGCTGGCGCTGCGGCTGCTCGCGAACCAGACGCTGCGCATACTGGGCATGAGCGTGAGCAAACGCATGAAAGCTTACGGCGTATGCCGCGATCGCGCCGAAGTCATGGGTATTGCCGCGGTGGTATTCCTGACGCTCGGGTGGTGGCTGAAGCTGGACGGTTTTCTGGTGCCGTGCGTGGGCGTACGCGAAGGCATCCTGCGCGAACAGATGCGTGCACACTTCAAACCCGGGAGCCGTCACGCCGACTAGCGGGAGGATGGATATGCGTCTTTACTTGATGCGGCACGGTATCGCCGTGGACCGGGCCGAACCGAATTGCCCGGCCGACCCGGATCGCCCGCTGACCAAGCTCGGCGTGGAACGAACCCGTGAAGCCGCCATTGGCCTGGCCCGGCTGGGTGCCAAACCGGCAGTATTTCTCTCCAGCCCATACTTGCGCGCACTGCAGACTGCGGAGATTGCCGCCGAGGCGTTTGGCTTTTCGGCAAGGAAAATCCGGCGCAGCAATGCGCTGTTGCCGCAGGCCGAGCCGCGCGAACTGTTCAGAGAACTGGCCGACCTGACCGTCGCGGAAGTGATCTGCTTCGGACATGCGCCGCATCTGAATGAAGCTGTCGCCTGGGCGCTGGGGAGCAAACAGCTGCTGACACAATTGAAGAAGGCCGGCGTCGCCGTGCTGGAACTGGAGCGCGTGGCGCCGCCGCGCGGTGTGCTGTTCGCCCTGTTTCCTGCCAAAGTCCTCCGCAAACTGGCCGGCTGATGCGGCCCACATCGCCAGACCGGCGCGCAAGCACCGGCTTGCAGCGCCTGGCCCCGGGAATCGGAGTCAGAAAATCCAGAGCAGCAGGCGGGTCAGGAAGAAGTTCACCACAAGGATGAACACGGAAGAGAAAACCACGGCTTCGGTGGTGGCGCGACCGACGCCCTGGGTGCCGCCGCGCACCGTCAAGCCGAAATAACAGCCGATCGTCGAAAGCAGATAGGCAAAGATCACCGGTTTGGTCAGCCCTTGCGCGATGTCGCCCAGCTCCAGCGCGTCAATCGCGCGCGTCCAGTATTGCACCGGATTCAGCCGCAGTTCAAAGTGCGAAACCACAAACCCGCCAATCAACCCGACGAAATCGGCAATCACAGTGAGCAGCGGCAGCACGATCAGGGTGGCCACCACGCGCGGGGTGACCAGTTTGCGCGTCGGGTCTGTGCCCATCGCCCGCATCGCGTCCACTTGTTCGGTGACGACCATCGAGCCGAGCTCCGAAGCCATCCCGGAAGCGTTGCGCCCGGCCACCAGCAACGCGGTGATCGTCGGGCCCAACTCGCGCACCAGGGCGATGGCCACGACATCGCCGGTCAGCGCTGTCTGTCCGAACCGCTCGAACTGCGAAGCGGTCTGCAGCACGAGCACAGCACCGATAAAGAAGCCGGTCAGCACCACAATCGGCAGCGAGCCCACACCGATGATGTCCATCTGAAGCAGCGTGTCGTTCAAATAGCGCGGGCCGGTGAGCAGATTCGTCAGTGCCCGTGCCGAAAGCAGTGCGTAGTTCTGCAGCTCCAGAATGCGCCGCTTCAGCGCTTCGTTGACCCCAGCGATGGAAACACTCACCGTGCGGGTACCCATGGTTGGGCTCCGCCGGCTGCCTGGGGCGCCGGCGGGAGCAGAACGAACTGCTCGGCGCAAGCCTAGCTTTCGCTGCCCATCCCGTCAAGCCACCCCGCCGCACCTTTTCCCTGCGGGAATGCTTCGGTGTAGAATGCGACGGTTTCGCCGTGCGGCGAGCCACGTTCCATGCTTCGATTTTTCACAGCTGGCGAATCCCACGGACAGGCCCTGATTGCCTGGATCTCGGGACTGCCTGCGGCTCTGCCGGTGGATTTCGACTTCCTGAACCGCGAGCTGCAACGACGTCAGCTGGGCTATGGCCGCAGCGGGCGCCAGAAAATCGAACGGGATCGCGCCGAAGTCCTCTGCGGCATCCGCCACGGCCAGACGATTGGTGCCCCGGTCGCTCTGCTGCTGGCCAACCGCGACTGGCCCAACTGGGAACAGGCGCTGCCTGTCGAAGACGTTGCCGGCGCCGAATCGGCACGACGCCCGCTCACCGCGCCACGACCCGGCCACGCCGACCTGGCGGGTGCGTTGAAATTCCATCTCCATGACGCGCGCTATGTGCTCGAGCGCGCCTCGGCACGGGAAACCGCCGCGCGGGTGGCGGCGGGCGCCCTGGCCAAGCTGCTGCTTCGCGAATTCGGCATCGTTGTGCTCAGCCACACCCGCGCGGTCGGTCGGGTGCGGCTGGAGCGTGAGGTGGGCTGGGAAGAAATCGTCGCCCTCTGCGAAAATCTGCAGTCGCCGCTGCGCTGCGTGGACGCCGAAACCGAAGCCCGCATGCAGGCCGAAGTGGAGGCGGCACTGCGCGCCGGCGATTCGGTTGGAGGCATCTTTGAAGTAGTTGCCCACGGCGTACCGCCCGGGCTGGGCAGTCACGCCCAGTGGGACGAGAAGCTCGACGGGCGGCTGGCGCACGCGGTCATGTCCATCCAGGCGGTCAAGGCGGTCGAGATCGGCTCCGGAGTGAGCAGCGCCACCGCCCTCGGCTCCACGGTGCAGGACGAGATCGGCTACGATGCTGTGCGCCGACGTTTCACGCGCAGTTCGAACCGCGCCGGCGGACTCGAGGGCGGTATCACGAATGGCGAAGACATCGTTGTCCGCGGCTACCTGAAGCCGATCTCGACGTTGCGGCGACCGCTGCGCACCACCGACCTGCGCACCAAGCAACCGGTGCAGGCCGCCTATGAACGTTCCGATGTGTGTGTGGTGCCGGCGGCGGGCGTGGTGGGCGAGGCGATGGTTGCCTTTGCGCTCGCCCAGGCGTTCCTGGAGAAATTTGGTGGCGACCACTTGGCCGAAACACGGCGAAATTTCGAAGCCTTCCAGAAGCAACTCGACGCGTATTAGCCACGGGGCTGCGCCGGGTCGGCACAACCCGTCGAAAGGCCCGAGGCGAACAACAGGCAGGCACGATGATTTATCCGATTGTCAAGTACGGCGACAAGGTGCTTGAAACCCCCGCCCGGCCAGTGACCCAGTTCGACGAAGAGTTGGCCCGGCTGGCCGACGACATGTTTGAGTCCATGTATGCCGCGCACGGTGTCGGTCTGGCTGCCCCTCAGATCGGGCGTTCGCTACGACTGGCGGTGATTGACGTCTCCTCGGGAAACAACCCGGAAGCACGGCTCGTGCTGGCGAATCCCGAAATCCTTCACACGGAAGGGGAACAGCGCGAAGAGGAGGGCTGTCTATCGTTGCCGGGCTTTCACGCCGCGGTGCTGCGACCGAAGTTCGTCACCGTGCGTGCACAGAACCTGCGCGGGGAATGGTTCGAGATTCGCGGTGAAGGGCTGTTGGCGCGCGCCTTCTGCCACGAAATTGACCACCTCAACGGCGTGCTGTTCATCCAGCACCTAAGCCTGCTCAAACGCGACCTGATTCGCCGCCGCGTGCGTAAGCTGAAGAAGCTGGGCGAGTGGTAGCCACACCGCAGTCGCGGCACAGAGCTGGCCCTCGGACCGCCGGCTGCTGCACGCTGCATCCCGGGGCTTCTGGTAGAATCGCGCCGTGATGCGCATTGTATTCTGCGGCACGCCGGAGTTTGCCGTTCCCTCGCTGCGGACCCTGCTGGCCGCACCGGACATCACCGTAGCCGCCGTGGTGACGCAGCCAGATCGTCCTTGTGGCCGGGGCCAGTCGTTGAAGGCACCGCCGGTCAAGCAGGTTGCGCTCGAAGCCGGCGTGCATGTCTACCAACCCGAAACGATCAAATCGGAATCCGCGCAGGATTTTTTCCGGCGACTGGCGCCCGATGCGGTGGTGATCATCGCGTACGGAAAAATCATTCCGGCCTCGCTGCTGGACATCCCGCCGCTCGGATGGATTAACCTGCACGCTTCCCTGCTGCCGAAGTACCGCGGCGCTGCACCGATTCAGTGGGCCATCGTGCGCGGTGAGACTCGCACGGGCCTGACCACCATGAAGATTGACGCCGGGCTCGACACCGGCCCGATCCTGCTCCAGAAGGAAATGGCCATTGGCCCCGACGAAACCGCTGTGGAACTGACCGCGCGCATGGCTCAGGAAGGGGCCCCGCTGGTGCTGGAAACCCTGCGCAAGCTGGCGGCCGGCGAAATCGTTCCCGTGGAGCAGGATCACGAACAGGCCACGTTCGCTCCACTGCTGAAAAAAGAGCATGGCCGGATCCTGTGGTCGCAGCCGGCCCAGCAGGTCTACAACCACATGCGCGGGATGCAGCCCTGGCCCGGTGCCTTCACCCGCTTTCGCGGCCAGTTGTGTCATTTGTGGGGCCGTCCGGCACAGATCGAACGTCCGGTGGTCGCTCTGCCCGGCACGCTGCTGCCCCAAGGCGAACGGCTGTGGGTGGCCTGTGGAGACGCCACCGCCCTTGAACTGGACACGGTGCACCTGGAAGGCCGTGCGCGCGTCTCGGCTGCCGAGTTCCTGCGTGGCGTCCGCCTGCGTCCTGGCGAAGCCTTCGAAAGCTGACTGGGGACACAACCGGCACCGAACCCTTCCCCTGCGTTGGCTGGCGCAGCCAACCCGCGTAAGCTAACGAGGATGGGAATTCTTCCAGCGCGTGCGATCGCCCTCGAGGTGCTGGTGCGGGTCGAGCGCGAAGCCGCTTTCGCCGCCGACCTGCTCCACAC
This sequence comes from Bacillota bacterium, assembly GCA_023511565.1. Classification (GTDB taxonomy): domain Bacteria; phylum Acidobacteriota; class Terriglobia; order Acidiferrales; family UBA7541; genus DSGC01. The sequence continues at coordinate 3,807 of JAIMBE010000031.1, read as the reverse complement.
GCTTCTCCGTGGCACGGTGCGGCGGGAAGAGGCTGCGCTGGCTACGGAGCTCGTCTTGGGCGTGCTCCGCTGGCAGCGCCTGCTCGACGTGTTGCTGGCCCGGCATCTGCCGCGCCCGCCGGAATCGCTGGATGACCCGGTGCGCCTGGCCTTGCGACTGGGCGCCTACCAGTTGCGGTTCCTGAACCGCATCCCGGCCCACGCTGCGGTGAACGAATCGGTCGAGTGGGTCAAACGCGCCGGTGTTCGTTCCGCAGCCGGTCTGGTCAACGCTGTGCTGCGCCGCATGGCTCAGGAAGCCGATCGCCCGGTCGAGACGCTGCTGCCGGCCAGCTTGTCCGGTATCGAGCGGCTGGCCGTTTTGCACTCCCATCCGAGCTGGCTTGTGCAGCGCTGGCGGGCAGCGTTTGGCGAGGCGCGCACCGTGGCCCTGCTGGAGGCCAACAACGCGGCGGCTCCGCTGGCCTGTGCGGTTCACGAACCGAGCCAACCGGAACTCGTCGCGCAGGCGTTGCGCCAGGAAGGCCTTACGGTGGCGCCCGGCCGTTGGCTGCAGCGGGCCTTGTTGCTCGGCGGCGGCAGCCCAACGCAGACTGCACCATTCCGCACCGGGCAGATCTCCATGCAAGACGAAGCCTCCCAGATGATCCCACTGTTGCTGGCGGTCGAGCCAGGTGCCATCGTGCTCGATCTGTGCGCCGCGCCGGGAGGCAAAACGGTGACTCTGGCACGCGCGGCGGGCCCCGGCGCGTTTCTTGTAGCCGCCGACCGCCACGCGCATCGGCTGCGCGTGCTGCGGCAGCAACTGGCCCGCACTGGCACAACCGGCGTTGCGCTGGTACTGGTGGACGGCACAACACCGTTGCCCTGGAGTCGCCAGTTTTCCCGGATTCTGCTCGATGCCCCGTGCAGCGGCACGGGCACCCTGGCACGCAATCCGGAAATCCGCTGGCGGCTCCGTGTGCAGGACTTGCAGGAGTTGCACGCGCGCCAAGTCGCCCTGCTGCGGAATGCGCTAGCGGCGCTGGCCCCGGGTGGCCGGCTGGTCTACTCGACCTGCTCGCTCGAGCCGGAGGAAAACGAGCAGGTCGTGGCGGAAGTGCTGGCGGCGGTGCCGCACGCCCGGCTGGTCGAGCCGGTGCGGATGGTGGCAGCCCTGGCACCGCATCTGCGGGCCGGGGCCAGGCCCGAAATGCTTCTTGCTCCCGCTGCCGAGGTGCCAGGGTGGTCGGCAGCCCACCTGGCGGCGGGCGGGGTGTTCCGCACGTTCCCGCCGGAGCATGGTACTGATGGTTTCTTCGCTGTGGCCATCGAGCTGGACGCGCTGCATTGAAGCGGCCTGCGCTCGCGTGCTAGCCTGTTTCTGCCTCCATGGCCGACGAATCAAAACACTGGCGCGGCCGCGCCGCCGCAGCCGGAAAGGTGGCTGCGGACGCTGCGCGCAAAGCCTGGTTCTACGGCCGGGTAACCGGCGGGGTTGCCGGAGCCGAGCCGCCGCTCCGTCCCTGGCAGCGGCGAGCGATTTCACTCGTCCGATTCGGCATCGCCGTGTTCATCCTGGGGGCCGCTGCCTTTCTGAGTTTCATCCTCACTATCCAAATCGCTGTCCGGCGCCAGGAAGTGGAAGTGCCGCATTTGGAGAACTTGACCACTTCGGAAGCGGAGACGCGGCTGGCGCAGCAGCAGCTGGGTCTGAAGGTGCTCGACCGAGTCTACAGCACGCTGCCGGAAGGCCACGTGGTTCGGCAGAGCCCGCCGCCGGGAAGCGTGGTAAAGGTGGGGCAGCGCGTCTATGTGGTGGTCAGCCGTGGGCTCCAACAGGTGCCCACACCCCTACTCGAGGGTCGTAGCCTGCGCGTTGCCCGGCTCGAGCTCTCCAAACTCGGTTTGGAGCTGGGCCAGGTTTCAGCCGCCTATTTGCCTGGCTATGAAGCGGATCGCATTGTCCGGCAGAACCCGCCGCCAGAGAGCCGAAACGTCGGCACGGCACGGATCCACGTGCTCGTTTCGCTGGGTGTGCGCGAGCCGGCCTACGTGATGCCGGATCTCGCCGGTCTGCCCCTGACCCAGGCTCAGCAGCGACTCCTCACTGCCGGTCTGCGGCTGGGAGCGATCGAAACCGTATCGTCCGGGACTGGGCCGGCAGGCGTGGTGGTCGGGCAGCGACCCCGGCGCGGCGCCCGCGTGCCCTCCGGTGCGGTCGTGGACCTAGAAATCTCTGCCGCAGCAGCGGCGTCGCGTATGCTAGAATGACCCTCAGCATGAAGCGTTGCCGGAAGGTTGAATGATTCAAATCGCACCTTCCATTCTCGCTGCGAACTTTGCCGCCTTGGGCGAAGAAGTCCGCGCCGTCGAGCAGGGCGGCGCTTCCCTGCTGCACGTGGACGTAATGGACGGGCAGTTCGTGCCTAACCTTTCGATCGGCGTGCCCGTGGTGGCCTCTTTGCGCAAAGCAACCGCGCTGCCTCTGGATGTGCATCTGATGGTGGAGGGGCCGGAGCGTTTCATCGCGGCGTTTGCCGAGGCGGGAGCCGACATGATTTCCGTTCACCAGGAGGCCACACCCCACCTGGACCGCGCCGTGGCCCTGATCCGTGAATGCGGTGCCAGTCCGGGTGTAGTGCTCAATCCGGCGACGCCGGTCGCTACGCTCAGCGAGATCCTCGACCGTGTGGATTTTGTTCTGGTCATGTCGGTCAACCCGGGCTTTGGCGGACAGAAGTTTATCCCCGCGACGCTGGGTAAAATTCAGCAGTTGCGCGAGTTGCGCGCACGCTATCACTCCGCGTATCGTATCGAGGTGGATGGTGGTGTCGGCCCGGAAAATGTTGCCGAGCTGGTGCGGGCGGGCGCGGACATTCTGGTGGCCGGGACCTCGATCTTCCACGCCGGCGACCCCGCCGAAGCCGTCCGGCGCATGAAACAAGCGGCCGAAGCCGCGCTGGCACAGAAGGTCTGATGCGGCGCTGGGGACAACAAGCACGGTGGATCTGGATTGCAGCGTTGCTGGCTGCGGTCACCTCGAGCTGTGGTCGCGCCCGGCGTGTGAATCCTGCCGATCTACAGGGCAACGTTGCGCCCGACCGCGTGCTCTACGAGCAGGCCCTGGAAGACATCCGCAAGGGGCGTCACGCTGCGGGCCGTCTGCTGCTGCAAACCTTGATCAGCACCTATCCCGACAGCGAATACCTGGCCAAGGCCAAGCTCGGCATTGCGGATTCCTACTATAAGGAAGGGGGCACCTCCGGCCTGACGCAGGCGATCGCCGAATATCGCGACTTCCGCGTCTTCTTCCCCTTTCTGCCCGAAGCCGCCTACGCCCAGATGCAGATCGCGATGGCCTACTATCAGCGCATGGAAAAGCCGGACCGCGACCGCACCAATGCCCGCATGGCCGAAGCCGAGCTGCAGACCTTCCTGCTGGAATATCCAGAGCACGAGCTGGCGCCGATCGCCGAACAGCGTCTGCGTGAAGTGCAGGAAGTCATTGCCGAAGGCGAATTCCGTATTGCGCGCTTCTACTTCATCAAGGGAAACCTGCGTGCGGCTGCCGGGCGGCTGATCGAACTGGTCGAGCGGTATCCGCTCTACAGCAAAGCGGACCAGGCCAACTGGATGCTGGCCGACGCTTTTGAACGCGCCGAGCAGATCGAAGTCGCCTCCAAATTCTACGAGCGCATCGTTCGACTCTACCCGCACTCCTCACTGGTCGAGCGCGCCAAAGAAAAACTGCTCTCTCTTAAACACATCTCACAGCCCACGAGACTAGCGCTCAAGTCGTTTGCCGTCAGAGGGTTGCAAAAAAAA
>JAIMBE010000030.1 GCA_023511565.1 Bacillota bacterium | reverse complement strand
GGAACGCACGAGACACTATAGTCTCCGGGGTGAGCCAAGTCAACGAATCCCGCCCCGACAACAAAACAAAAGAGAACGTGCCTTGGCAAACAATGCTGGGGGCATACTCATGTCCGAGAAACGAGTGGCGTCGTAGCGACGCAACCGAGAAAAGCGGCGCTGCTAGCTGCGGCTGATGAACCTGACTGCACCATTGTTGTGCAAAATTTCCGGAGCCGAGTTGCACCAATTCGTGTGCAGTCCAATGCTGCCGTCTAACGTCAAATTAATGTAAACCTAATCAAATCAATGAGATAAAATTAGGGAATGAAAATGTGAGCGAAAGTTGCTGAAGGGTTTGGGTTTAGCGAAAAGGGTGGGCAGAAAAACAATCCACAGCGTTTTACACAGGGGCCGTTCGGTTGAAACTATTGCAATTGCAGTCCATCAAAGACGGCTGGGCCCGCGCAACACGCGTGCCGGAAGCAAGAAGATGGCGCGGAGCAGCTCGAGCACACCGTTGACGGCGATGCCGAGCACACGGAAAGGAAGCAGCAGCAACCACACCAGCGGATACAGTAGCAGCACCAGCAGGGCCAGCGGCCAGCAGAGCACCAGAAGAATCAACCACAGCAAAAAACCGAACACAGCAGGTTCCTCACTCCTACCTACGTGCTATGACTTCAGTTTGTTCCGCCGGAGCGAGGAGCCCACGATTCGGCGAGCTGGCTTGCGGCGGAATTCTGCAGTCGCCGCGCCAGCGAGGTGGGCACTTCAGCCTCGAGCCGCAAGAAACCATCGTGGATTTCCGAACGCAGCACGCGGCCAAGGGCATGAACCAGGGCCAGGGTGCGACCGTCGCTGACGGCCAAGCGCAGGCTCAGGTGCACGAGTGGATCCACCGGCAGCACCTCGTCCAGGCGTTGCAACAACGCATCCAGGCCGATGCCGTGCAGCGCGGAGATGTACAGGTTGCCGTTGTCGCGATGCAGAGCGGCGCGATCGGCTTCGCTGAGCTGGTCAATTTTGTTGAAGACACGCAGACGGGGGCGGTCTGCAACGCCCAGCTCGGCGAGCACCTTTTCAACTTCGACGTCCTGCTCAGCGTGGCGGGGGTTGGAGATATCGCTGACGTGCACAAGCACGGCGGCCTGCTGGACCTCCTCAAGGGTGGCGCGGAAGGCGGCAATCAACCCCGGTGGGAGATCGCGGATGAAGCCGACCGTATCGGAGAGCAGCACGCGGCGGTTGGACGGCAGGCGAATGACGCGGAGGGTGGGGTCGAGGGTAGCAAACAGGCGGGGCGAAACGAGCACATCCGCGTGGGTCAGCGCGTTGAACAGGGTGGACTTGCCGGCATTGGTGTACCCGACCAGGGCGACCGTGCCCAGCGGCACCGCCTGCCGCGCGCGGCGGTGCAAGCTGCGTTGGCGACGAATTTTTTCGATACTTTCACGGATGCGACGGATGCGGTCGCGGATGCGGCGGCGGTCGGTTTCCAGTTTCTGTTCGCCTGGGCCGCGGGTGCCGATGCCGGCGCCGAGCCGGGAGAGTTCGCTGCCGCGGCCCGCAAGACGAGGCAACAGATAGGTGAGTTGCGCCAGTTCGACCTGGAGCTGGCCTTCGCGGCTGCGGGCGTGGCGGGCGAAGATGTCGAGGATCAGTTGGGTGCGGTCAATCACGCGGCATTCCGTAGCCCGCTCGATGTTGCGCTGCTGCACCGGGGTCAGGTTGCGGTCGAAAATCAGCAGGGGAACGTCGCGGGCGTGGGCTTCGGCGCGGATTTCTTCCAGTTTGCCGCGGCCCAGCAGGGTAGCGGGATCGAGCGATTCACGCTGCTGAAAGATCGTGGCCACGACTTCGGCACCCGCGCTGCGGGCCAGCTCTTCGAGCTCGGCCAATCCCTGGCGTTCGCTGCCGCGGCCGGCAAGGCCGGGCACGTGCGGCGGGTGTTTTCGCTCAACACCAATCAACAGGACGCGTTCGCGGTGGCGGGTGGATTGCGGAGTCTTCATGCGAGGTTCGGGCCTGTCCGCAGCGTCATAGGCGTCAGCTCCCTTGAATCATTATACCGCCCTCGGGGCGGCCCGTGCTGGACAGGCGTTCGCGAAGGAAGTCGAGGACAGCGGCGGCAAGGGCCGGGTCGTCGCCAAAACCCGAGAACCAGTGCACGTCGGGTTCGCGGCGGAACCAGGTGAGTTGGCGCTTGGCGTAGCGGCGGGTGTTGCGCTGGATCGTTTCGATGGTTTTCGCCAACGGATAGCGGCCGGCCAGATGCGCGGCCAGCTCGCGGTAGCCGATGAATTGAAAGGGTTTTGCTGTGGGATCCAAACCGGAAGCGAGCAGGCTGCGGACTTCCTCGAGCCAGCCAGCATCGAGCATCCGGGCCACGCGCAGCTCGATGCGTTCATAGAGCTGCGCGCGTGGCGGCTGCAGGCCGATCTTGAGGACAGAGAAACCCTCCAGCCGCGGGCGGCCCTGGCGGTGGATGTCGGAAATCGGCCGGCCAGCAAGCAGGCAGACCTCGATGGCCCGAATCAGCTTTTGGGTGTCGGCCGGAGCGATACGGGCGGCGGCCTCCGGATCCAGGCGCGTGAGCAGGCGATGCAAGTATCCCGGGCGGTGACGCGCAGCGCGTTCGCGCAGGCGCGCGCGCAGTGCTTCGGAGCGCGTGGGGGCGTCGGAAAGGCCTTCGAGCAGGGCCCGCAGATAAAGTCCGGTACCGGCGGTGAGCACGGGCAGGCGCTGACGGCGCCGCAGGTCTTCGAGCACCGCGAGGGCGCGGGTGCGGTAGTCCCCGGCCGTGAACAACTCGTGCGGCTCCACCAGGTCGAGCAGATGATGCGGGACGCCGCGGCGTGCTGCCGGCGGAACCTTGGCGGTCCCGATGTCGAAACGGCGATAGACCTGCGTGGAATCGCAGACGAGCACTTCGCCACCCATCTGCTCGGCCACGGTGATGCCAAGCGCGGATTTGCCCGCAGCGGTTGGGCCGACAATCGCGACCAGCGGTGTGGCAGGCGAACTCACAGCACGTGCCAGTAGCGGACCAGCAGAACGAGCAGCGCCAGCAGTCCCAGCAGCAGTGCCCCGGCCAGTTGTGTGCGATGCAGCTTCACGGGTAGTCAATCGGCAAATTGTAGAGAAAGGTGAAGCGCAATTCGATGTACGGGCCGGTGAATTCTGCCGGCAGCGGCTCGAACGGGTTCGAAGCATGAATCGAGCTGAGCGCGGCGCGGTCCAGCGGTTCCCGACCCGAGCTGGCGACCAGAACCGGCTCGGGGAACGGTACATGACCGTTGCTGAGAATCTTGAACTGGATGACGACCTTGCCCTTCTCGCCGAGCCGCGCCGACTCGGGAATCACCGCGTACCAGTTGCGCTTGACACGAGCCAGCACGCGGCCCATGTAGTTGGTGAAATCCACGCCCTGCGTGGGCGTGAGCACCTGCACCAAACCATCGTGAAAGCCCTGGCCGCCGCCCGCGCCGCTGCCCCCCGGACCGAGATCGCCGAACCGATAGCTGCCACCCCCCGGATTGCGCAGGGCCTGGCGAAGCTGTTCTTCCAGCGAGCTGCGCGGCGCACGCGGGCCGAGACCGAGGTCGAGCGCTGGGCCATTGCCCGGGTTCGACTCAGGCACCGGCTCGAGCCGCGCACCCTCGGCACTGCGCTGCGGCCGTTTCGATTCCACCTCAGCCGCAGACTCACGAGCCGGTTCGCGGGACGCCAGGTTGGCCGGACCGAGCTCAGCGGTGCGCGGACCCGGAATTTCAATCTCCTCGGCAGGGGGCTCGGCCTGTGGACGAAACAGACGGGGATCGATGCGAATCTGCGGAGAAGGACGCGGTGGCTCGACCGGTACAGGCACGACGTCCGCCGGCGGCGGAGGCAGGTAGATCAAGCCAAGCTGGCGGTGGGCACGGGCAATTTCTTCCTCTGTGGGTGGCTCGTAGGGAAACAGCTTCGGGTGCAACAGAACAAGCACGAGCAGCAAGGCATGCACCAACACAGACGAGAGTAACGTGGACCAGCGCCAGAACTGCGGGCTGAGCTCAACGGGCCGGGCTAACAGGGTCACTTCGCCGGTGATGAATAGATCCGGCTCCACAACGTCGCCGAGGGCCTCCTGGGGCACGCGGCCGAAGATGAACCCGGTGGGACGGGCGTCGGCCGGCACGACCACACGCGCGTCCAGTGGGGTGGGCACCGCTGCCTGTCGTGGCGCACGCGCTTCGGGCGGCAGCGGAGGCAGGTCGCGCGGCACCAGCAGACGTGCCGCCACCGACTCGAGCGGCAGGTGCGCAGGAAGGGCACTCTGCGTTTCCAGCGGCCCCTGCTGCATCTCCGGCAGCACGACCATACGGCTGTCCAGTGGCGTCCAGGTGCGGCGAGCCGGTGGGCTGGCCGCCGGGGCAGCAGCCAGGTCGGTCGGAACCAGCGTGCGCGGAATCATGCCTCGTTCCAGTGTACCCTATCCGCAGCGAGGTCGGAACTCAGCAGGGCGCCGGCGGAGTCAGGCCACCCGGTTGGACGCGACGGGCGTGTTCCAGGATGCCATGCATGACACGGTCCGCCAGCTCGAGCGCGCGGCGACCCGCCTGGCCATCGACCGGCGCAGAACAACGCGTCTGCACGGCCTGCAGGAAGGCGCGCAGCTCGGCGCGCAGCGGCTCTTCGGGTTCGGTCGGCAATTTCTCGAACTGGAACTGCGGGGGAGACCCAGCCGATGCTGCCGGTGCCAGCCGGACGCGAAGCACATCCTGGCGCGTGTAGTCCACGGAGATGTATTCGTGTTCCTGAAAAAAGCGGAGTTTGCGGACGCGTTCGGTGGAGACGCGGCTGGCGGTGAGATTGGCCACCGCTCCGGAAGTGAATTCGATGCGAGCGTGCGCGATATCCACCTTGTCGGTCAGGATGGGGATGCCGACGGCGCGGACTTCGGCGACTTCGGCACCGGCCAACGTGAGCAGAATATCCAGGTCGTGGATCATGACGTCGTAGACGACATCCACATCCAGGCTGCGCGGTGTGAACACACCCAGGCGGTGCACCTCAAAGAACAGGGGACGGCGGACAATGCGCTGCGCGGCGACAACGGCGGGATTGAAACGCTCCAGATGACCCACCTGCAGGATGCGTTGGTGGCGACGGGCGGCTTCGATCAGCGCATCGGCTTCAACCAGCGAAGCGGCCATGGGCTTTTCAACCAGCACGTCGATGCCGTGCTCGAGCAGCCAGCAGCCGACGCGGGCATGCGCGTGGGTGGGCACAGCGACGCTGGCCGCTTCGACGCGGCCAACAAGCGAATCGAGTCCGGGCCACGCGACGGTGCCGAATTCGTCGGCCACCGCCCGGGCGCGTGCCGCATCGGCGTCCAAGACGCCGACCAGTTCCGCCGTCTCCAGCTCGCGGTAGATGCGAACATGGTGGCGGCCGAAATCGCCGACACCGACAACCGCGACACGAATTCTGCGGGACTCGCTCACGGGGCAGCGGCAGCCGCCGCAGCGGGCGGCTCGAAAGCCTGAATGGCGATGCCGGCAGCGTCGGCGGCGGCGAGCAGTTCGTCGCAGTCCAACAGCAGGGTTTTGCCGGCGTCCAGAGCCAGCGCGGTGGCGTTTGCCCGGCGCATGACGGCGATCGTGGAAGGGCCGACGACGGGAACATCGAAGCGCATATCCTGGTTCGGCTTGCTGACCTTGACGACAACGAGCGGACGCCCCCCGGCGATGCGCGCGGCGCGTTCGATCGTTTCGTCGGTGCCTTCCATGGCCTCTACGGCAACGCAGGCGCGCTGGCTGATGACGACCGTCTGACCGACATCCAGCGCGGCGATGGCGCGGGCAATGCGGTGGCCGCAGGCGAAATCGGCAGCTTCCGCGGCCGTGGGCGCGCGGCGCGTGAGCACGCCAGCCGTCGCCAGCCACGGGCGCAGGAAGGCGGTCGAATCCACCAGCCGGATGCCCTCCTGCTCCAGCACGCCAGCGATGGCACCAATCAGCGCATCGGTGTTTTTTTCCGGCAGCGTCAGCAGCAGTTTGGCCAGGCGCCAGTCAGGCCGGATGGTGCTGAAGATTTTGTTGTGGCGCACCTGGCCGGCCATGACCGCCTGGCGCACACCTTCGGCACGCAGGATTTCGATGGCGCGGGACAACTCGCCCAAACTGACCCAGTGAACGCGCCGGGCCACCTGCTCAATTTCTGGAAACGTCTCCTCGCGGAGGGCGAGCACCACCATCTCAATGCCCTGGCGGCGCGCGGCTTCCAGAACCAGAAACGGAAACCGGCCGTTGCCGGCAATCAGACCCCAGCCGCGGGTTTCGACCGCTGTTGTGGCCGCAGGAACCATCGAAATTACTTGACCAGACCGCGCCGCGAGGATTCGATGAAACGAATCATCTCCTCGACGTCTGGCTGGCCATTGTAGCAGGCGCGCATGCGCTCGAGTGCCTGCGAGGTGTTCAGTTTGGAGCGGAGCAGCAGGCGGAAGGCGCCTTCGAGAGCGCGAATCCGCTCGCTCGAAAAGCCGCGGCGCTCCAACCCGACGCGGTTGACGCCATAGCATTTTGTCTCCCGGGGAGCCACGACCAGCGAGAACGGAGCGACATCCTGGGTGATCACGGTAAAGGCGGCAATGTAGGCGTGACGGCCGATCCGGCAGAACTGATGGACCGGGCAGAAGGCGCCGACGGTCGCAAAGTCCTCCACAACAACGTGACCGGCCAGCGTAGCGCCATTGGCGAAAACGGTGTCGTTGCCAATCTGGCAGTCGTGGGCAATGTGGGCGTAGGCCATGAACAGGTTCCGATGGCCGATGCGGGTGACGCCGCCGCCCTCCACCGTCCCACGATTGACCGTGCAGAATTCGTGGAAGGTGTTTTCGTCGCCGCATTCCAGCCGGGTCGGTTCGCCGTGATACTTCAGGCTCTGCGGATCACCGCCGACCGAACAGAAGGAATGGAAGATGTTGCCCCGGCCGAAGCGCGCCGGCCCGCGGACCGTGGCGTGTTCGTGGAGCACGCAGTCGTCGCCGAGCTCTACTTCGTCGCCCAAGACGGCAAAGGCGGCGATGCGGACATTGTGGCCGAGGCGGGCGCGCGGGGAGACGATGGCGCGCGGGTCAATCTGGCTCATGGCTGGCGGTCCACCATCTTGCACATCAGGATGGCCTCGGCGGCGAGCTGACCGTTCACGGTGGCCTGGCCGGCAAGCTTGCAGAAGTTGCCGCGCCAGTTCAGCACGGTCACCTCGACCCGGAGCTGGTCGCCGGGCACGACGGGACGGCGGAAGCGAGCCTCGTCGATGGCGACAAAGTAGAGCAGCTTGTTTTCCCGCTCGGGTACTTCCTGAAACAACAGCACGCCACCCGCCTGGGCCATCGCTTCGACAATCAACACGCCGGGCATGACCGGGTTACCCGGGAAATGTCCCTGGAAAAACGACTCGTTGATGGTGACGTTTTTGATGCCCACGACGCGCTTCTGCCGCTCCATCTCCACAATGGCGTCCAGCATGAGCATGGGATGGCGGTGCGGCAGGATTTTCTGGATGGCATTGACATCGAGAATCATCATGTCGCCTCAGCGGAAAAGCTCGGCAGCGAATCCGGGCGCCGGCCGACGGCGTCAGGCGCAGGCCGGAAGGCGGAAGCGCTCGCGCACAGTGCCCGGCTGATTATAGGGCGAAAGTAGTCTGGGGGGAACGCGATTGCCGAGCTGCCGGCCGCCTGCTAGCATACGCGGGCCATGGTCCCGATGCGCGACCTGCTGCGCACCCTGCGCGCCCGACAGCCGCAGATGCTGCGGCTGCTCCGTCGTCTGGTGCAGACGGAATCGCCCAGTCTGGAAAAGGCCGCGGTGGACCGACTCGGCCGACTCCTCGCCCGCGAGTGGCGCCGACGCGGCGCGGCGGTGCGGCTGCTGCGGCAACGGCAGCGCGGCAACCATCTGCGGGCCTCGGTGTGGCTGGGGCGCGGTCGGCCGTCCGGACAACTGCTCGTGCTCGGACACCTGGACACCGTCTATCCGCTGGGCACACTGCGGCGGATGCCGTTCCGGGTCGCCGGCAGACGCGTGCACGGGCCAGGCGTCTACGACATGAAGGCAGGACTGGTGATGGCGCTGTTCGCGGTGGATGCACTGCGCCAGTTGCAAATCGCCCCGCAGAAGCGGCTGCTGTTTCTGTTCACCTCGGATGAGGAAATCGGCAGCGACTCATCGCGGCGGTGGATTGAAGCGGAAGCCCGACGCAGCGATGCGGTACTGGTGCTGGAGCCATCGGCAGGCCGGGATGGACGACTGAAGACGGCGCGCAAGGGCGTGGGGCTCTGGACGGTGACCGCGCATGGGCGCGCCGCCCATGCCGGCATCAATCCGCAAGACGGAGTCAACGCCATCCATGAACTGGCACTGCAAATCGCACGCATTGTGCGCTTCCACCAGCCCCGTCGTGGCATCACGGTGAACGCGGATGTGATCGCCGGCGGCACGCGCTCCAACGTCATCGCCGAACGAGCAACGGCGGAAGTGGATGTGCGTGTCTGGCGAATGGCGGATGCGGCACGGCTGGCACGGAAGTTCCGCGCGCTGCGCCCGGTGCTGCGCGGTGCAAGGCTGGAGGTGCGCGGCGAATTGAACCGGCCGCCGCTGGAACGCACCCGCGAAGTGGTGCGTCTGTTCCGGCACGCGCAGCGACTGGCCCGGGAAATGGGATGGGAACTGAACGAGGCGGCCACCGGAGGCGGCTCGGATGGCAATCTGACCGCGGCGCTGGGCATCCCGACGCTGGATGGGTTAGGGGCCGTGGGTGGGGGCGCACACAGCCCGAACGAGTTCATCGATGCGCGCAGCCTGCCGGAACGTGCGGCGTTGCTGGCGGGATTGCTGGCGACGTTGTAGCGGGTGCGCAAACCGCAGCGACCCACAGGGTTTCGAGCACAGGCCCCGTCGCGAACGGTTGCCGCTCAGCGGCGGGACAGAAAGCGCACGGTCTGCTGCTCGAGTTCAGCGTACTCAGTGCGCAGAATTTCCCGAACCGCCTGCTCTGCGGTGGCGCTGGCTGCGATGCGATCCAGGATGCGCTCAAGATCGCGCAGACCGTGGGTTTCGATGAGGAACTCAACCACCGCCAGCGACCAAGTATAGGCCAAACTGGCAGTTTCCGCCGGCAACTCCGTCCAGGAAGATTCCAACGCGGCCAGCGGGAGTGGCCCGTGCCTCTGCACAGCTGCCAGCAGAGAGGCGCGGGCTTGCTGGCTCCGCTGGCCCTCAAACCACTGGGCTACTCCCTCGTGCAACCAGACCGGGCAACGTCCACCGGTTTTCTGCGCCAGGAAGCTGTGGGCCAGCTCGTGACGAAGCACGCGGGCCAGCTCGGGCGTTACCTGGGACAGGCCCTGCACCGGCACGCGCAGCCGGCCATCATTGACCGCACCAGCCCAGGCCGGTGCCCGGGTGAGATCGGCAAAGGAACGATCCGTGTAGAGAACAACGCCGATGGGCTCGGGCGGGATGTAGTTCAGCGCGGCAGCCAGAGCAGCGAAGTGCTCTTCGAGTACGCGAAGGATGTCCTGAGCCAGCTCAGGCCGGGCGTTGCCGTCGTAACGCAGCGTGAAGTGGCGCGACTGGCTGCCGCGAAAGCGGCTCTCGACTTCCAGGTCGCGTTCGGCCTTTTCGAGTGCGGCGGCGACTTCCGGATCGGGACGCAGGGCGAGTGCGCGGCGCCATTCCGCGACCGCCGGCTCGAGGCGGTTTGAACCATAGTACGCCCAGCCAGCCAACTTGGCGACCTCGGGGGACTCCGGGACACGGCGGCGGGCGCGGTCGAGATACTCGAGTGCAGCGGTGAACTCGCTGCGTCGCAGGTGCAAATAGGCCAGATGGATCAGGGCCACCGGTTCGTCAGGAGCGAAATGGAGCGCGCGACGGTAGTGGGCCAAGGCCGATTCGAGTTCGCCCCGGCGGAGGAAGAACTGCGCGGCGGCGTGGTGTGCCGCCACCGCACGCGCCACCGCCCGGGGCTCCGCGGAACGCGCCTGCAACTCGAGCTGAGCCAGCCACTCGCGGTTGACCGATCCGTCGCGAAGGGTCGCGGCGGCGACGTCGTCCGCCGGGATCGAACTTTCCAGCGCGGGCGCAGAAAACGGGGCCACGGGAGAGCCAAAATCATTTCCGGTGGTACCGACCTCGATGTGCGCGACCAGCGACAGCGGCAGGCTCACCCAGCCGCTGGGCGTCTCGAAACGCACACGATCGTCCTCGACCACCACGGACTCGGCGCGGATGCGGCGCCCGTTTTTCAGCACGATCGTATCGGCAGCGCCGGCTGGCGTGAGCAGTGCGAACGCAACTGCAATGGTCCACAAACAACGCACAGAAAAATTCTAGCAGCGAGAACACTCGGTGCGCCGGTGACATGCAAACCGATGCCGTAAGTGGCCACAGCACCGCTCGAGGAGGTTGAAAACGGGCGGCGCAAAATCGCCCTCAGGCAGCAGCAAGACCGCATCCCGCCGCCCGGACAGCAACAAGCGGAGTCAAGAACCACGAAGCCGGCTCGCCCAAGCGAGCCGATCGTCTACGGAAAAGACCTGGGACGACGGAAACTCACCCCCACGTCGGCGCCGTTGCGCATCGAGGTGGTGTCGAGGCGACTCGGGCCGTTCCGTGCGGCTGACTAGGGGGCGTCCGGGCTGCGCAGGGCGTGATAGAGAATCAAACCGGTGAGTGCGCCCACGGCCAACGTGCCCACCAGGATGGTCAGGATGCGACGGCGGCGGGCATCGGCCTTGCCGACACCTTCCGGCTCCTGCTCGATCAGAATCCGGTAGGCGCTGCCTTCGCTGACCAGAAACCGTTCGGAGCCGGAGACCACTTCGAGCGTGCCGTGCAAGCTGCTGACCACAACTTCACCTGGGCCGAGCGCGCTCAGCCGTCCATGCACGCCGCCGGCCGAGGCCGGGCGCACGATCGTGTCGTCGAACTGCACGGCAACCGGCTGCGGGTCAGCGAAGGAAAAACCGAGCGTGCCCCGCTCCACGGCTGCCAGCAGGCGGCCCGATTCGGCGATGAGCCGCGCGGCGCTGTTTTCCAGCAGATAGAGCTGGCCGGTGCCAACGCGCAGACGGAGCAGGCCATCGGCTTCGGTGGCCAACAGGTCACCGGCGAACACGGTGGTGCCACTGGCCACTACGGCACGATTCAGGTGTGCGTTCTTGCCCTGGACCACGACGCCCAGCACGCGAGCCGCTGACGCCTGCAACGGGGCGTACACCAGACTCATCGCCAAGGTGGCGGTAAGCAGACAGCGAGCCGTCCTCCACACAGTAGCCTCCAAGAGGTTCCTTCATTTTCGGGAAAGCCAACGTGAGTGTCAATCAGCCCGCTGGCCCAGGCCGCAAATGCGGCAATAACCGATTTGTGCCCCTGGGGGCCGAAGACCGCTAGCGATCCGGCGGGCGGAGCGACTGCTCGCGGATGGCTTTGAATTCGGTACCGGGTTTCCACTCGGGCAGACCCGGGTCGTTGGCCACCGTGTAGCCCATCAGGAAGAAGAATTGGCTGTCTTCGGCCAGCCCGCGCAGATCCCAGTAGTCCTTCACCTCATCGGAAGGCTTGTGGTAGTCCTCGGCGGTGTATTTCTGACGCATCTCCAGGCCCCAGTTCTCCGGCTGGCCGATGAACTCGATGCCTTCGTCGGCATAGAAAGCGGGAACGCCAAAGCGGGCGAAGCTGAAATGATCCGAGCGGTAGAAGAACCCTTTTTCGGGCTCGGGGTCGGGTCTCAGGGTGCGGCCCAGGCGGGACGCAATCTGCTGGGCGACGTCGTCGAGGGTGGAGTTGCCCATGCCGATCACGACCAGATCGCGCGTCGGGCCCAGTACGTTGGGGGCGTCAATGTTGATCACGGCGGCGGTGCGTGCCAGCGGATAGAGCGGGTGCTCGGCATAGTAGCGGGAGCCGAGCAAACCCTGTTCTTCGGCCGTGACAAACAGGAACAGCAAGGAGCGGTGCGGGGGAATGCGGAGCTGGCGGAAGGCGCGGGCGATTTCGAGTACAGCGGCGACGCCGGCGGCGTTGTCTTTGGCGCCGTTGAAGATGCGGTCGCCCGAATCGCCGGCCGCCACCCCGAGGTGATCCCAGTGCGCCGTGTAGAGGACATACTGATGGCGCAGCTCAGGGTCGCTGCCGGTGAGGCGGGCGAGGACATTGTGGGAATCCACGGTGCGGAGCGTGTTGCGCACGGCCACTTCGGCGCGCAGGCCGAGCGGCACCGGACGGAATTCGCGCGTGGCGGCAGCCCGTTTCAAGGTGGCCAGATCTTTGCCCACACGACGGAGCAGCCGTTCGGCCTGGGCCTGGGTGATCCAACCTTCGACGGCGGCTCGCCCCATGTTCCGGTCTGGAGTGATCAGGTCGAACTGTTCGCCGCTCCAGGAACCGCGCACGACTTCCCAAGGATAGCCGGCGGGGCCGGTCTCGTGGATGATGAACGCAGCGGCGGCGCCGAGCTGAGCCGCTTTTTCGAATTTGTAGGTCCAGCGGCCATAGTAGGTCATGGCCTTGCCGCCGAAGATCGGTTCGGTTTCGACGGGCGGGTCGTTGATCAGAAACAACAGGACTTTGCCGCGCAGGTCAGTGCCCTTGAAGTCGTCCCATTGAAATTCCGGAGCTGTGACGCCGTAGCCGACGAAAACCAGCTCGCCGGCCGCAGTGACAGATTCGGTGACGCGCTTGGTCCAGGCGACGAAATCCTCGCCGAAACGGAGCCGCTCAGCACGACCGCGCTGCGTGACGGTGAGCGTCATAGCAGGATCGGCCGTGATCCCCACCAGGGGAACCTTCTGCAGATAGGTGCCATCGGGATTGCCCGGCTCGAGCCCGAACTGGCGGAGCTGCGCTTCCAGATACTGGATCGTGCGCTGCTCGCCCGTGCCGCCCGGGGCGCGGCCTTCAAACTCATCGGAAGCCAGGGTACGCGTCAGCGCGAGCAGGCGGTCGGCAGTGATGGCCTGCAAGCCGGCTTTGGGAGCGCTCGGCCCGCGCGAACAGCCGGAACAAAGCAGGAGTGCGAAAGCGGTAAAGCCGGTCAGTACGGACAACGAACGATGGCGGTGAGGATGCATAGCGGTCTCCCGGGATGAAGTGACGTGCCAGCCCGCCACGACGGGGCCGGCCCGCATGAACCGGGCATGATACCCGGCTCTGGGTGCGGTGGGTAGGGCTAAAGTGGCGACCACAGGCGCCCTCGGCTTGCTTCCAACAGAGGGAAGCAGGAGAATCGCAGCCGTGTTCCGCCCTGGGCAAACCGTGCGCGTGAACCTGGCGGGCCTGCAGGTGGGCAACGTGGTCTTCCACGCCGCAGTGACCGACGCGCTGGGCACGATCGTGCGACAAACCAGCGAGGACCCACCCAAATATCTCGTCCGGCTGCTGTTCTCCTTTAAAGGCGTCAACGAAATCGAAGTGAGCGCCGACCGGATCAAGGGATGACCGGCCAGGGCCCGTGCGCGGTGCCCTGGCCGGTACTACCCCAGGCTACTGGCAGCCGGTGAAATCAAGCTGCTTGGCGTTGGTGGTGGAGCCGCCGGTGACCTTCAAGGGTTGGTCGGTGGCGTCGCGGTCGGTGCGCAGTGTCGAAGGCGTGCAGATCGGCGCGCCACCACTGAGCGGGCGAAAGGCGCGGGCTTCGATCGTATAGAGGACGTCGCCGGCGGCCGGCGTGCTGAAGGTGGTCCCGCCAACGACGAAGGCCCCAAAGCTGGGGTTCGAAGCCGGCACGAGCAAGCGGTAGCCCGCACAAAAGGTGCCCGCCGGGCATACGACCGTGGCCGGGGTCGCCTCGGTGGCCACCAGCCCGGTGGAATCACCGAGCAACGGGATGTTCAAAAAGCGAGTGACGCCGCCGAAAGAAATTGGCTGGAAGGCGCTCAAGGCGGCGTCAATGCTGACGCCCGTGCCGTTGCGCGAAGTGACCACACCGGCAACGGTAGCCGGCCCGGCCGTTTCACGCACCAGTGGCAGTCGCAGACCGCCGGTGCCGGCAGGAACACCGAGGATGGCCGTCGCGTTGTAGGCGTGGCCGGCGGCATCCACAGCCGCCGCCACGACATCATAGGTGCCTGTGGGCAACGGGCAGAAGTTGAAGCCGCCACCGGCATCGGCTGCCGTCTGCATGACGATGCGACCGAAGCCGGCCGGATCGGCCTGTTGCACGGTCACGAGGACCTGACCGGCGATGGGCTGCTGGCTGGTGCTGTCGAACACCGTGCCGCTGATGCCGGTGGTCACCTGGCTGACCTGGCCGGCGGTGAGCGTGGGCTTCAGGCGGAACTGGCCGTTGCCCTGGCGGACGATCGAGGCGCAGGTGTTGAAGTCAATGTTGAGGTCCACGTGGCGGTCGGCTTCGACGCGAATCGGGCCCCCGATGATCTGCCCGGGCGGGATTTTCAATCCGGTGAGGTCCTGACTGTTCAGGTTCAGCATGCGAATGGAGCCGTCGCGCAGCACTGCGCAGTTGAAGCCTGCCGTGCCGCAAGCATTCGGCGCAGGCACGGCCATACCGGCCGGAGGATTGTTCGGCACCAGAATCAAGCGAAGCTGGTGGTAATCACCAGCGGGGATCGAGACCTGCTGGCTGAGCTGGCGCAAGATGCACTGATTCTGGCCGACGGCCAACAGGTCCACCTGCACGGGATCGCTGGCCAGTTGCGGAGCCAGCTCGACCCAGTTCTCGGCAGTTTCATCGCTGCTAATGTTAGCTTGCACCGAACGAATGCTGACAAAAACACTTCGGAAATCGCCCGCGGGGAAACGGCAGCTTGGCGGGTCGCTGACGCTGACACTGACGGTACCACGTGGCGGATCGGAACGGAACTCCACGCGCGTCGTCCCACAGCTCACCACCAGCAGCGCACCGACCACCAAACCGAGCCGTGCCAGCCAAGTCGGGCGGCGCAGGGTTTTCGAAATGCGTCTCCAGGGAATCATGGCGTTCTCCTTCTCGGGCCGGGCGAAGATCAAAACGTCAGCAAGACGTCCCGAGCGAGGGAAAGCAGCCCCTGCGACACTCCGTCGGAACGCAGCGGATACAGGGGCGGCCGCACGTCGTCTGCCAATACAGTCAACTTAGATGCGGACGGGACGGGGCTGGGGATGCATTGAGCCGTCCCTCCGGAACAGTTTTGGCGGAAACAGCGCGGGACGTCAAGTGAAATCGCTCCGAAGGGCGCACGGCAGTTGCTGTACAATGCCCCTGATCGGGAGGCCAGCATGATCCATCGGCACGTGGTGCACAACGGCACGCTGCTCCCCATCGAACAGGTGCGGCTTTCGCCCGGGCAGGCAGGCCTGTTGAACGGCTGGGGATTGTTTACGACGGTGCGGCTGGTCGAGGGCGAACCGTTTGCCTTCGAGCGACACTGGAACCGGCTGCAGAAAGATGCAGCGCGGACGCACCTGCCGCTGCGGCTCGACCGGGAAGCGGTACGCGCCCAGTTGCGCGAGCTGGCGCGGGTCAATCAGGTGCGGGAAGGCTGTGCGCGTGTCTATCTGATCTACAACACGATTGGATTCTGGCGCAGCGACGAACCGTTCCCCGAGGTGGACCTGATTCTCTACACCGCCGACCTGCCCAACTACCGGGAGCCGTGCCGCCTGGCGTTGCGCGAACACGGCCGGCACGCCGGCTCGCCGCTGGCGGGCGTCAAGACGACGGCGTGGCTGAACAACACCTGGAACCTCTACGAAGCCCAACAGCAAGGCTGGGACGAGGTCGTGCTGTTGAACGAACGCGGCGAAGTGGCGGAGTGCACCGCAGCGAACCTCTTCTGTGTCCGGGAGGCTCGGGTGCTGACGCCACCGCTCGACTCCGGCTGCCTGGAAGGTGTCACCCGAGCCATCCTGCTGGAGATCGGATCGCGGGCGGGCGTGCGCATCGAAGAGCGAACGCTCTACCCGGAAGACCTCTACAGCGCAGACGAGCTGTTCCTCAGCTCCACGAACCGGAACCTGCTGGCCGTGGGCGAAATTGCCGGCCGGCGGATCCCCCAGGCGCCCGGACCGGTGACGCGCCAACTGGATGCTGCCTTCACCGACTACGTGCGGCAGTATGTGACGCAGCAGGCAGCACGGTTCCCCTCGCGCTGAGTGCCTTCCCCGCTGCCGCGCTGCAACCGTTGGCCCACCGCATGCGTCTCTGCTTCTGGCGCCGGCCGGGTGATTCCAGGTCTCGCCTGAGCTGCGCAGAATCGGCAGGAATCCTGTTCCGAGCCATTCAGGAGGAAAACCATGCAGCATCGTCGTGTGGGGCTCGCAGCGCTGGGCGCGCTGGCGCTGCTGCTCAGTCAGGCCGCAGTGGCCCAGAAGCCGGCCAACTTCGCCGGTGAGTGGAATCTGACGATGGAGGGCCGTCAAGGGACGGTCACCCAGACGTTGAAACTCGAGCAAGACGGCGACAAAGTGAAAGGCACCCTGTCCGGGCCAAGGGGTGAAACACCGGTTGAAGGCACGGTGAAAGGAAACCAGATTTCATTTACCGCGAAACGGCAGACCCCGCGCGGTGAAATGGTCATCGAATACACCGGCACGCTCGACGGCGACACCATCAAGGGCACGATGGGCGGCGGCCAGTTCAGCCGCGAGTGGACTGCGAAAAAGAAAAAGTAAACGCCAGCCGAGCCGTCGTTCCCCAACGGGCTTGAAGCCGGAAACGGATGCGCGCGGGTGTCCTCTTGCGACAAAGTTCGCCCAACCAAGGCTGCGGAACCGAAACTTTTCCGGGCGACATGCGTTGTACATTGCAGGAGGAGACGAAGAGATGCGCAACGCTGATGTCGCAGCCCTGGTGTGGGTCAGTGCCCTGTTGGGAACGCTGGCTTTCGCTCAGCAGCCCGGCCAGCATCCACACGAACACCACGCGCAGCAGGGCGTCGCGCAGTCCATGGCGCCCGGTCAGATGCACCACGGCGCACACATGACCTACACGCCGGAGCGCAAACCCACAGACGAAGACCGCCGGCGCGCTGAACAGATAGTTCGCACGCTCCGCACCGCGCTTGAGCGCTACAAGGACTACCGCGTGGCCATCGGCGACGGGTACCAACCTTTTCTGCCCAACGTGCCGCTGCCCGAGCACCACTTCACGAATTACCGCCTCGGGTTCGAAGCTGCGTTCCGTTTCGACCCGGCCCGGCCAACCTCGCTGCTCTACAAACGGTTGGGGGACGGCTGGGAGCTAGTCGGAGCGATGTACACGGCGCCGCAGCGGTTCACACTTGAGCAGCTCAACGAGCGCGTTCCGCTCAGCATTGCCCGCTGGCACCAGCATGTGAACATCTGCCTGCCGCAGCCCGGCCAGGGCGCGCAGGCCGACTGGACGAAATTCGGTCCGCAGGGCTCCATTGCCACACGAGAAGCGTGTGAGGCAGAAGGCGGGCGATTCTTCCCGGTACTATTTGGCTGGATGGTGCACGTCTATCCGTGGGCGGAATCGCCGGA
This sequence comes from Bacillota bacterium, assembly GCA_023511565.1. Classification (GTDB taxonomy): domain Bacteria; phylum Acidobacteriota; class Terriglobia; order Acidiferrales; family UBA7541; genus DSGC01. The sequence continues at coordinate 3,972 of JAIMBE010000030.1, read as the reverse complement.
GCTGGTCTGGCGGCACTAGGCTCCGGCCAGCGGAGGGCAGCCCCCGATCACGACCCTGCGGTCTTCTTCTCGGCCTAGCCCGCAGCTTTCTTCTCGCGGCGGCGCGCCAGAGTGATCTTCAGCAGCGGCGGGGCCAGCAGGGTCGTCACCATAACCATGATGACTACGGCGGAGAACAGCGCGTCGCTGACTACGCCCAAGCCCTTGCCAATGCTGGCAAAGATCAAGCCCACTTCGCCGCGCGGCATCATCCCCAATCCGACGGAGAGCCGGTCCAGGTGGGAAGGGCAACCCAGCCCGGCCACCACCTTGCCCATGATCGCCGCAAGGGTCAACATCGTCGCCATCAAAATCACGCCTGGATCCGTGAACGTCTCCAGCTTCACCTGCATGCCCATCAGCACGAAAAACACAGGCACAATCAGCGACTCGAGCGGCGAGAGCAGGTCGCGCAGCGAATGCCCCTTCAGTTCGTCCAGAAAAAACTCTTCCAGTACCAACCCGGCGGCAAAGGCACCGACAATGGTCGCCAGGCCGAACTGACTGGCGAGCCAAGAGAGAAAAAACGCGAAACCAAGAGCGAAGAAAAGTTTCATGTTTTCGATCTCGGTGCGCGCCAGCAGCCGAACCAGACGCGGAGTGAGCCAGACCCCGAAACCGATGGCGCCCGCAAGAAAAGCGAAGGCCTTCAGGGTGATCGTCGAGACTGCGGCCAAGTTGACCGTGCCGGTGACGACCAGCCCGCTGACCACGGCAAGCAGGATCAGGCCGAGAACATCGTCAATGACTGCAGCACCGAGAATGATCTTGGCCTCGGGGCGATGTAACTGGCGCAAGTCGCGGAACACCCGAGCGGTGATGCCGACGCTGGTGGCGGTGAGGATGGCGCCAACGAAGACGTCGTCGGCAAGCCGAGCATGCGGGTTCAACCAAGCCACCACAGCAATGCCGAGTAGCAGGGGGACAAACACGCCGATGACCGCAACCAGGGTGCTGGTCCAGCCGACGTGACGCATCTCCTGCACACTGGTTTCCAGGCCGACCAGAAACAGCAGAATGATGACCGCGATGCGTGAAAGCAGGTCCACGAAATGGTGGATGGCGACGGCCTGGGGTCCAATCGGCCCGATCAGGATTTGTGCCAGCCGGTCGCCTTCCGGATTGGGCAGCACGCGGTGGACGGCTTCCGACAGGGAGATATCCTCGTGCAAGGCCACCTGGATGACTTCGACCATGGCGGCATCATTGCGCAACACGGTGGTCACGGGTTCGTGGAGGGCATAGCCGAGGTTGGCCAGCAGCACGCCTATGAGCAACTCGCCCAGCACTGCCGGCTGACCGATCCGACGCATCCAGCGGCCGCCGAGCACTGCCCCCACAGCCATGAAGACGAGCACAAGCAGGATCGAAGCCACCGGATCGGTGTGGTCGCTCGGATCGGCTGCCGAGGCGGTCGCAGGGCCGGCCTGTACGCCGGCAGCTGTCGCCGAAAACAGCACGACCAGCCCTACGCGCAACGCCTGGCGTCCCCACACGCACACCGGCAACAGGGGTTCGCATTGTGCGTCGCGGGGTCTGCGGCACGCGGCCCGCGCCACGGAGTTCCATGCAGTCGGGATGAACATCTCAGGTGCCGGGAGGCTTGGAAACGATTTCCAAACCGGTATCCCGCATGCGGATCCAGACTTCGTGGCGCAGCTCGGTCAGGCTTTCGAGCACGGATTGCCAGGGGAATCGAGCAGGATCCAGCACGGTAATCCGGATGCCGCCGTAGCAATCTTCGGCCTGCGCGGTCGTGCCCACCAGGGTGCGGAGCGAACTGAGCAGTTCGGTCTCCCGAGCCCCGACGTGGTGCTGCTCGCTGTGGCTCATCGGTTCAGTTCCGCCATCAAGGGAGTCTGTGTCCAAATCCAGAGGGTCGCCAGAAGCAAGGTGAAGACACCCACAACCAAGCCGGGCTTCAACCACGTCCAGAAGTCTATCAAACCCAGGCGGCGGCGTTCCAGAATGCCAATGGCGATGATATTGGCCGTGCTGCCGATCATCGTGACGTTGCCGAAATGGGTGCCGCCGAACAGTAGCCCCCACCACAGGGGAAAGATTTCGATGCCCTGCACACCCAGGTCCTGCACGATGGGGATCAAGGTGGCGACGGCCAACACGTTGTCCATCAGGGCACTCAGGAGACCACCGCCCCAGGTGACCAGAATCATCAGCGCGGTCTCGTTGTGGCCGGCGGCGGCACCGAGCATGCGGGCCAGCTCCGCCGTCACGCCGACGTAGCGCAGGGTGCCGACACTGGCGAACAACACCAGGAAAAAGCTGAGGGTCCACCAGTCCACCCGGCGCTCGATGATCTCACGGGCGCGGAGGCGGTCAAGCAGCAGACACAGGCCGGCAAAGCCCATAGCGGTTCCGAGCAACATGGTGTTGCGTTCCAGACCCAGCAGTTGCTCGATCTTGCTGTGCAGGATCAGGCCGGTGATCAGACCGATAAAGATCAACAAAGAGCGCAGGCTGACCGAAGCCGAACGCGCCGGGGCCTCGGAAACAAGTTCCTGGGAGCCAGCTCGGAGTTTTTGTTGGAGTTCGCGGATCGGCTTGCGGAAATACCAGAGGCAGAAGGGGATGGTCAAAAGCAAATTCACCAGGGCAGCGGGAGAAGCCCAGCGCAGAAAGTCCGTAAAGGTCAGCCCCCCTTGCATGGCCACCATCACGCCGACCGGGTTGCCCACGACCGTAGCCGCTGAACCGATGTTCGTCGCAAAGACCAACATGATCACGAATGGAGTGGCCGTAACCCCCCGGCTGCTGACAAAGTGCAGGGTGATGGCGGTCATGAACAGAATCGAGGTGACTTCGTCGACCAGCGCGGCGGACAGTGCGCCGAGGAACATGATCAGCGCGCAGAATGCCCGCGCGCTCAAACGGAACCGGGTCAAAACCGCTTCGATGACGGCCTCAAAGAAACGGCGCTCCTCGAGAAACCCCACCACCGTCATCATCGCCACCAGGAACATGATGATGTCGATCTGAGCAAATTCGATGAAGTGCGGGATATCCAGAAGCCCAGCGCCGAGCATCACACACAACGCCAGGAAGGCAAACGCCAGCCGGTAGGTCCAAAACAACAACGTGGCCAGAATCATGCAGGAGAAGACGCCGACGGCGACCAGTTGTTTCGGTGTGAAGCCGGCCAGCCAGCCCAGCCCGATCAACGTCAACGCGCCCAGCAGAAAAGTGATCAAACGGCTCACCGGTACACCACCTGAAGCGCTGCTCTAGATATCCCCGACGAGCACGAACCGAGCTCACAGGGCACACCGAAAGGAAAAATCATTTTCATTGCCCATCGGACTGAACGCAAGGGAAATCGACAGTCCGGGCAAAGAACTGCAGCTCGAAAGGTATGGGGAGATGTTTCCCGTGCAGGAAGCGGCTCAGCTGGCCCAGCGGGCGTCCCACAGCCAGCGGATGACATCGCGCTGATAACCGATGACCTCGGCCTGCCAGATGATTCCCCAGAGCAGCACCGAAAGCAGAAAAACACACAGCGCCAGCGCCAGTGTCAGATGGGATTCGCTGGCTGGTACTGTGAAGATGCGAGGAATTTTCATGCTCGCGCCCCCTTCACTGCAGGATGGATTGTTCGGAGCCGGCTGCCCACGGATTTTGTGCCTGAATTCTGGACTGTACGCACCCACCACACTGGGGGTGCAACTGGGGGGCCAAGCAGAAAGCGAGCAGCACAGCGTAAGTCCTTATCAGGGCATAGATTGCAGAACTGTTCCCGACGCGAACGAGATGCCAGTGGCAATATTTTTCCGTCGATGTGCAACGGGTCGGGCATCGGCGTCCAAGCCAACCGCAACAGGCCGGACGACAGGGGAGGGTGCTGGCGGGGCTGAGAGGACTCGAACCTCCGACACGCGGTTTAGGAAACCGCTGCTCTATCCATCTGAGCTACAGCCC
>JAIMBE010000029.1 GCA_023511565.1 Bacillota bacterium | reverse complement strand
GATGCCGAATACGGCCCGTCCGGGTTCGACAACACGCACATCTTCAACGGAACCTACCTCTACGAGTTGCCGTTCGGACGGGGTCGCTGGCTCGGGGTGGATAATTCCATCATCGACCGCGTCATCAACGGGTGGTATGTTTCGGGCATCTTCACGGCCCGCAGCGGCGATCCGTTGATCGTGACGCAAGGCACCCAGGTCTGGGGCGGCACACTCTTCCTGGGCTTTGCTACGGGTGCCATTCCCACAGTAGACCCGAGCACCTTTGGCAACTCTGCCGTGAGTGGAGTGGCGGGCTCGGGTGGCGTTGGCACCACGGGCAACCCGGCAACCGGTGGCAGCGGGTTGAACCTGTTCCGCGATCCGGAAGCCGTGTTCAACAGCTTCCGGCGCATCGAGCTCAGCCGCGATGGCCGCTCTGGTCGTGCCAACCCGTTGCGGGGCATGCCGCGGTGGAACCTGGATATGTCGATTGGGAAGCGGACGCATATCGCGGAACGCGTGAGCTTCGTCTTCTCGTTCGACTTCTTCAACATCTTCAACCACCTCGATTTCGCCAATCCGGGGCTGGCGCTGACTGCCCCGCAGTCGTTCGGGGTGATCAGCAGCCAGCTGGTTCCGGCGAACCGCACGGAAGGTGCGCGCTGGATCCAGTTCGGAGCACGCGTCGAGTTCTAACTTGTCGCGTGTGCGTTCTCCAGCGGCCCGCTCCGCTTCCGGAGCGGGCCGTTTTCTTTTTGCCCGAGTAGAGTCGTGTTCCGCATGCCCGTGCGCCTGCCGGGAACGGCTCGAGCAGCTGGGTGCGGTCGAGTCAGGCACCGGTCGCGGGCGTGCTCTGCCGTTGTGTCGGGGCGAACGCTCTGCTAGGATGCGCCTGCTCCAATGACGCGGACAGAAGGGGAAACGATGCTCTCCAGGATTCGATCTCGGGTGCGCTACATCCTGCTACACGCTGTTGACGTGGTGCTGCTGGTCGGGCTGCTGTTCGTCGGATGGGCCGCCGCTCAGCCGCCAGAGCGCATCGCCTTGCGCGCTGCGCGCATGCTGGACGTGGCCACCGGACGCCTCCTGCCCGATGCAGTCGTTCTGGTCGAAGGCAACCGCATTGCCGCGGTCAATCCTCCGGCGTTGCCCTCCGGAGTGACCACCGTTGTGCTCGGCGACGTCACACTGCTGCCCGGCTTGATGGACATGCACACGCATCTCACCTTCGACCTCGACCGGGAATTCCATCTCCGTCCTGTGCGGGAAACCGCTGCCGATCAGGCCCTGCGGGGCGCGCGGAATGCACAGCTCACCTTGTTAGCCGGCTTCACCACGGTACGCAATCTTGGCGCCGGCGGCTTCAGTGACATCGCATTGGCCCGCGCCATTGAAAACGGCCTGGTGATGGGTCCGCGGATCATCGGCGCCGGTCACTCGATTGGCATCACCGGCGGCCACTGCGACACCACCGGCTATGCCCCGGGCATCGCCGAGGAAGGCCCCGAGCAGGGCATCGCCGATGGCCCCGAGCAGATTCTCCGTGCTGTCCGGTACCAGATCAAACACGGCGCCCGCGTGATCAAAACCTGTGCCACGGCTGGTGTGCTCAGCTTCGAAGAATCCGTCGGAGCGCAACAGTACAGCGACCTCGAGCTGCGCACCGTGGTCGAGGAAGCCCACCGTCACGGTCTCAAGGTTGCCGCGCACGCCCACGGGCCCGAAGGCATCCTCGCCGCCGTGCGCGCCGGCGTGGATTCGATCGAGCACGGCTCTTTGTTGACCGACGAAATCCTGGCCGAAATGAAGCAACGCGGCACCTACCTAGTGCCCACCACACACCTGGCCGACGTGATCCGCCTGGAAGTGCTGCCGCCGCCCATCCGCCGCAAGGCGGAGTGGATTCTCCCACGCGCCAAAGAAAACCTGCGTCGCGCGATTCGGGCCGGCGTCAAGATTGCGTTCGGCACGGACGCCGCGGTGTTCCCCCACGGTGAGAACGCCAAGGAATTTGCGGCCCTGGTGGAACGCGGCATGACACCACTCGAAGCCCTCCGCGCGGCGACTCTTTATGCCGCCGACCTGCTCGGTGTCGACGACCGCGGCGTGATCGCCCCGGGCAAGCTGGCCGACCTCGTCGCGGTGCCGGGCAACCCGCTCGACGACATCCGCGTGATGGAGCGCGTGGCGTTTGTCATGAAGGACGGGAAAATCTACAAGCAGCCCTAACCAAATACAGAACTATTCAGGCAAAGATTTTTCTGGCGCCGGCACCCGGCGGTAGAGGTGAACGTTGCCGTAGGTAATCACAGGCACAGCCTCAGGGGGTGGACTGGGCTGGCTGTACGTGATGTCTTCATGGATCACCAGATAGTCGAAATCAGATCCAGCGCCGAACTGGAAATATTTTTCCCATGGCACGTCGACTTCTCGCTCCCGGCGGAAAAACGTTACCCCTGCGAACTGAGCCACGGGAGCATAGCCAAATCTCTGCGCTGCCTGGCGCACCACCTCGTCCTCGCCGACGGAAATGACAGCGATGTAGCCACCTGGAGCGACGGGGCGGCTGGCGAGCGTCTCCGCGGCCAGTTCGGCGCGCGAGACCGATGTGCGCGGTGCTTCCCGCAATCGCACGGATCGCAGCGGCCCGGTGAACGCTTCGTCCAGCTCGACAAACTCGCCGGCTTTTTTCAGGTAGTAGTAGGCACCGAACAGGGCAAACGGGGCATGTTCGCCTACCGCGGAGCGTCCCCGAACAGACCAATATGCGAGTTTGCGTCCCGGAGGGATTTGATCAAACACCGCGGCGAAGTTCTGCAGTTCACGGTCAATCCGCCGGTAGTCTCGATGCGTGATGAAAAGCTGACTGCCGGCCAACGCGGCAGCCACCAGCAATACTCCTGTGCGCATCCAGACATCCCGTGGCAGCAACAGGGCCGGGAGCACGAGCAATGGTGCGAAGTGGAGTGTTCGCGGGGCAAGATAGCCGATTCCAAAAGCGTGCTCCGGCAGAACCAAATACAGAACGCCGCTGAGCGCGGCCAGCCACAGGAATGGCGAACGAAGTGCCTGCCTCCACCCCGCCACCAGCAACACAATCCACACCGAAGCGGCCACCGCAAACAGCTTGGTTTCTGCGGCCGGCGAAAACGAACCGAAATACCGCAGCGCTGGGCCAAAAGCCTCTAGAAAATGGAACCAAGGGTCGCGAAATACCAGCGCGGGAGGGACGTGCAACTCCGGGGCGGTGGGCAGCCGTGTCAGCACAACCCAAAGGTAGAGCAGTCCACAAGGCACAAACGCCAGCGCCGTTTCCCCGGCGGCACGCCAGCTACGATCCGCCAGTACCCAAAGTGCGCCCAGCATCAGTGCCAGCAGGACAAAGGTGTGTAGGTGTGCCGTATAGGTGAGAAATACCAGCACAGCCAGGAGCGCCAACTGCTGGTACCCGCAGCGGCCCCGGTGGCGCCACCAGTAGCCCACGGTAAAAAAGAAAATCGGCAGGCTGAGCACTTGGTTCAGGAAGCCTTTGTTCAGTTGCCAGTTGTAGAGCAGCAAGAAGCTGAACACACCGAGTACGGTTTTTTCGGGATCCACACTACGCAGAAAATAGAAAAGGCTCCACGGCAACAGAACCATATAGAAGCTGAGCAGGAGTTTGGTGCTCGTCTGCAGCGAGAAAAATTGACCCCACAGGTAGAGCACATAATCCGCCAGGATGTACGGGGTGGGAAAGAACGAGACTGCGTATTTCGAGCTGAAGTCATACCGGGCGTCCTCAGCGTGCAGCAGTACAAAGACCCGCATCAGGTGATGCGGCAAATCCTGCAGCGGCAGATAGTGGACGGTCCACAGCGGCAGCAAGGCCAGCACAGTCAGCAGCGTCACCGCCCCATAAAACAACCCGCGGCCCTCAGTGGCACGGCAACGCCTCTGACTCTGCACGCGATCCATGCTCGCGGGTGGGGAATTCTCCCGTGGTTCGCTCTGAAAGAGTATCCACCAAAAACGGTGTTCACGAATCAGAGATTTTGCCAGGCCACTGGACGGCTGGTCAGCGGCCCGCTTGCCCGCGACATCGCCTTGGACGACCTGCACAGGGCCAACGTGTGTGGGCGCTTCTGAGTTTTTGTCCTGTTGCTCTGCCGCTACCGGCTGGGACTCAGCACGAGCAAGCGCCGTTCGGTCATTTCTTCGATGGCGTAGCGCGGGCCTTCACGCCCGAGTCCGGACTCCTTGACTCCCCCATACGGCATATGATCCACGCGGAAGGTCGGCACATCGTTGGCGATCACGCCGCCGACCTCCAGGACCTCCCAGGCGCGCTGGATCCGTTCGAGATCGCGTGTGAACACGCCGGCCTGAAGACCATACGGGGAAGCATTGACGGCCTCGAGCGCGCGGTCGAAATCGTCATAGGCCGCCACGGTGACCACCGGGCCGAACACCTCTTCACAATTCACCCGCATCCCCGGGGCTGTGTCGACCAGGACAGTCGGGTAGTAGAACGCTCCCTCGCGACGCGCGCCGCACAGGGCCCGTGCCCCGCCGTGGATCGCTTCGGCCACCCACTCGGCCACGCGCGCCGCAGCCGCTTCAGTGATCATCGGGCCGACGTCGGTTTCCTCAGCCAGTGGGTCACCCACACGCAGCGCCTCGGCGCGTTCCACCAGCCGGGCGACGAATGGTTCGTACACCGGCCGGTGGACGAAGATGCGCTGGACGCTGATGCAGCTCTGGCCGGAGTAGGCAAACCCGCCCGCGATGCAGCGCTCGGCTGCGTAGTCCAGGTCGGCGTCGCTGTGTACAATGCAGCCGGCGTTACCGCCCAGCTCCAGCACCACCCGTTTTTTCCCCGCACGGGCCTTCAACTGCCAGCCCACCGCTGCCGAACCGGTGAAGCTGAGCAACTGAAACCGGTCATCGGCGCACAGCCGCTGCGCCTGCTCATCACGGATCTGGATGACGCTCAGCGCCCCGGCCGGCAGCCCGGCGTCGCGCGCAATTTCTGCCAGTACAAGCGAGGTCACCGGGGTTTTCGGCGAGGGCTTCTGCACCACCGGGCAGCCCGCGGCGATGGCCGGTCCCAGTTTGTGTGCCACCAGATTCACCGGAAAATTGAACGGTGTGATGGCCAGCACGGCGCCCACCGGCACACGCCGCACGAGCGCGAAGCGGCCCCGACCGGCCGGATGCGCGTCCAGGGGAACGATTTCGTTCGGGATGCGCAGCGCTTCTTCGGCAGAATTTCGCAGGGTGAACACACAGCGGTCCACTTCCACGCGGCCGGCCTTGACCGGCTTGCCGGCCTCGAGCGCCAGCCAGCGCACCAGTTCCGCACTGCGCACTGCCACGGCGTCGGCCATGCGGTGCAGGATGGCAGAGCGTTCGCGCGCATCCAGCCTCGCCATCGTGGCGCGCGTTGCCACTGCGGCTTGCACTGCCTGCTCGATCGCCGCCTCCGGCGTCCAGTAGGTGACGGCCACCAGAGTGGAGTCGTGGCGCGCGCGCACCTCCAGCCGTTCACCGCTGACGTGGAACTCTCCATCGATGTAGTAGCCGAACTCCTGCACCGCAGCCCCGGGTTGTCCGGACATGGTTCACCTCCCGCCGGTAGCCCGCCTGCTTCCGCCACGGGATATTCTACGCCCGGCGCGCGCACGGCCCGCCGACCCGTTAGTCTACGGTCAGGGGTCGGGCACCATTGTGCCGCGGCCGGTCTCCCGCCTGCGCGCGTTCGAGTTTGCGGAAGCGCAGGATGTAGTTGTCTGGAATCTTCGTCAGGTTGTGCTGATTAGTGAGCTCGAATCCTGCGGCTGTGATCTCGCGGACGAACTGCTGCTCGTTGCCGCGCACATGCTCGAGCACCCAGTCGGGAGAGTGGCCCTCGTGGCGGTGAAATTCCACCAGAACCAGTTGTCCGCCGGGCTTCAGCGCGCGATGGAGCGAGGCCAGCGTCTCGCGGGGATACTCGAAGTGGTGATAGGTGTCACAGAGGAAAACCAGGTCCACCGAATGCGGCGGTAGATGGGAATCCTTCTCGCCCGCCAGGATGGTCTGGATATTCTCCAGTCCCTGCTGCTGGGCGCGTGTGCGGATGTAGTCGAGCAGACGGGGGTTGATGTCCACAGCGTACACCTTGCCCTGCGGTCCGACCATCTGCGCGAACAGCAACGTCATAAAGCCGGAGCCGGCGCCCACATCCGCCACTACGGCACCCGGCAACGGCCCGGCGATCGCGGCCAGCAGGTCTCGTTCGCGGTAGATGCTGCGGCTCTCCGACTCCAGCATATCCACCAACGGCTCGATCTGCTCCGCGCGCCAGCGCTCGTTGATGTCCTGCGGGGGCCGCTCCGGAGCCGGCTGCTGTGCCGCGCCAGAAAAACTGGCGATCAGAACGAAGGCGGTAACAAGAACGGTTGCCCTGTACCCGAAACGATTTCGCATCGGATCCTCGCTTTGCTCGGTGTTCGATGCGGCATCTTAGCAGGAAAGCCGGAGGCACGCACGGCTCTTCCCAACCACCGGAAACAAACGGCCCGCAAAGCGCACCGGACGCTGAGCCGCTGTGGTGAAGTTCTCAACAAAGGATGTTGCGAAAATCATCGGCAGCAGAACTGTTCCAATTGACTCGTGGCTCGAAACTTGGTGCGAACGCCCGTGTAGGGGGCACTCCGCCACGTTGAACAATGCAACAGTGCGCCGTGGTGTTTTTCGGCGCCGGGTCGGACGCTTTTTTCACCGCGCTCCGCAAGTGCTTGCTGTGCAGGCTGATCGAGCGATTTCCCGACAGCGACCGTTTTCTGCTCCTGCGGCCCTCAAGTTGCCGATTTCCGTGTGCGTGCGGGCAGCGCCACACGCAGCAGCGCCCGCAAGGAGGTGCATCATGACCGTCCTGCTGATTCTGATTACCTTCACGGTCTTCATTGCGATCGAATACTTCCTCAGCCGGCAGCACGCGACGGCGCCCGCTGCCGTCACGACGCAGTCGGCTCGGAGCCTTCCGACACAGCCCAAACTGGTGGCGGGCTTTTTCCTGCCCGAAAATTTGCGCTATCACCCGGGCCACACCTGGGCACTGGCGGAAGGGCCCCAGACGGTTCGCATCGGCTGGGATGATTTTGCGGCCAAGCTGATGGGTCCGGTCGCTCGCGTGGACTTGCCCCGGCGCGGCCAGTGGATTCGGCAGGGGCAGAAGATCGTGGCCGTATACCGCGACGGGGAAAAGGCCGAGCTGGCCAGCCCGATCGAGGGCATGGTCAGCGAAGTCAATGACGCCGTCGTGCGGGATCCGGAAATTGCCCGCCGGGACCCCTACGGGGAAGGCTGGCTGCTCGCCGTACAGTCGCCGGACGCGAAAGTCAATTTCCGCAACCTGCTGCACGGCGCCGTGGCCCAGCGCTGGATGGAAGAAGCGGTGCAGCGGCTGCTCGGCCGCTTCCCCCAACTGGCCGGCGCGGTCGCACAGGATGGTGGGGTCGCTGTCGCTGACCTGACCCAGGCATTGCCCGACGCCGACTGGGGTGCCCTGACGCAGGAGTTTTTCCTGAGCTAGGTGGGTCCACCCCACAGGGCTAACCAGAAGCGGCGCGATGGCAAAGCAGGTGTGCCGCTCCAGATTTCTGCGGTGTGGGTCAGGTGACGGCTCGGCAACACGCAACGGTGCGTTGAATTTCTCAGCAACGCACAACGACTGCCGCGGAGGACTTGGGAGCAGAATTTTTCCACTCCAAAGCTTCTTGTTCCTGTCGGATAACGCTGCGTGCTGAGGGCTTCGACACTGTCGGCTGGCACAGGAATTGCCGGAAAGTACCGGGGAGCGGAGCTGGTCCGGAGCAAGCCATGAGCAAAGCCATCCTGTACGACGCCACCCAGTGCATCGGCTGCAAGCTGTGTGAGCAGGCCTGCGCCGACCGCTGGGGCCATCCCTATGACGACACTCTGGCCGCGCAAGAAAAGTTGTCGGCTGAGAAGCTGACGGCAGTTCTCAGCCGCGGGGATCGGTTCATGCGCCGAATGTGCATGCATTGCGCTGACCCCACGTGTGCCTCCGTCTGCCCGGTCGGTGCCTTCACCAAAACCGCGGCCGGGCCGGTCGTGTACGACGAGTCGAAGTGCATCGGCTGCCGGTACTGTATGCTGGCCTGCCCGTTCGGTGTGCCTCGGTACGAATGGAACAAAACTCTGCCGCGGGTACGCAAGTGCGATATGTGTGCGGATCGCGTGGCGGCCGGCGGGCAGCCCGCCTGTGCCGAGATTTGTCCGACCGGCGCCACACTGTTCGGAGAATATGAGACCCTGGTCAGCCTGGCTCAGCAGCGGATCCGCGAGGCCCCCGACCATTACGTTCCGCATGTGTACGGCCTGCACGAGGTGGGCGGTACCTCGGTGTTGCTGCTGAGCGGCGTACCGTTCGAGCAGTTCGGCTACCGCACCGATCTGCTGCACGAGCCCATGCCGATGCTCACCTGGCGCGTCCTCTCTCGTGTTCCCGACCTGGTGTTGCTCGGCAGCGTTCTGCTGGGGGGCATCTGGTGGATCACGCACCGGCGCGAAGAAGTTGCCGCGGCGGAAGCCCAATCAGCTTCCCGCTCCAGGGAGAGCGGATGAGGAGTAGGAATCATGTCCTGGAGACTTTCCCGCGCATCGTGGCCCCGACTGACGTTCTGGAAAGGGATCTTCCTGATTGTGGTGGCCGTCGGACTGTACGCCACCTGGGTGCGGTTCAGCCGTGGCCTGGGCGCGGCGACCAACCTGGGTGACGAATTTCCTTGGGGCTTGTGGGTGGGCTTCGACGTGCTCTGCGGGGTGATGCTCGCCGCCGGTGGTTTCACCCTGACCGCCGCCGTCTACATCTTCAACGCCGAGCGGTTTCGTCCCATCGTGCGCCCGACGGTGCTGACCGCCTTCCTCGGCTACGTGCTGGTGGTTGTCGCTCTGCTCTACGATCTGGGCCGCGGCGATCGCATCTGGCATCCGCTGGTGATGTGGAACCCGCGCTCGGTGATGTTCGAAGTGGCCTGGTGCGTCATGCTCTACACGACCGTGCTCGCGCTGGAATTTGCACCGGTGGTCTTCGAGCGACTCCGCCTGGAGCGACCGCGACGCATCCTGCGGGGGATTTCCTTGCCGCTCGTGATCCTGGGTGTGATCCTATCCACCTTGCATCAATCTTCGCTGGGCAGCCTGTATCTCATCGTCCCGGAAAAGCTGCATCCGCTGTGGTACACGCCGCTGCTGCCCGTGCTGTTCTTCTTGTCGGCCATCGGCATCGGGCTTGCAATGACCATCTTCGAGTCCTCCTTGAGCGCCAAATACTTTCAGCGCCAGCTCGAACTCCCGTTGCTCCGTGAACTCGGCCGCTTCCTCGTGGTGGTGCTGGCCGTCTACGGAGTGCTCCGGATGCAGGACCTCCACCATCGCGATGCCCTGCGCTTCGTCCTGGAGCCCGGTTATGCCTCCTCCCTCTTCCTGATCGAGGTGGTGCTGGGGCTGGCTTTGCCCATTGTGCTGCTGTTGAGTCCGCGCGTGCGTGCGCGGGTGGGCGGACTGTACCTGAGTTCGGTTCTGGTGATCCTCGGGTTCATCACGAATCGCCTGAACGTCAGCATCACCGGCTTTGAAGCCGCCACGGGAGCCACTTACGTGCCCCGCTGGACCGAGATCGCCGTCACGGCCATGATCATCGCTGCGGGCTTTGCTGTGTTCAGCCTAGCGGTGAAACACCTCCCGATTTTTGCTGCCGAGCCTTCCCCGGTTGTCCCGGCCGCGCCCCCTGTTCCGGCACGGGTTCACCATGTGCGCGCGTGAATCCAGGGCGCGGAGCCCGGCTGGGCCACGGTTCGGTCTTGCCGTGAAGCTGGCAGCGGCGTTACTCGTCACCACCGCAGGAGTCTTCCTCAGTTTCGGGTTCTGGAATCTGCACCTGCAGCGAAAACATTCCGAAGAACTGATTCTGCAATCCGCCGATCGCATCAGCGATCTGATCCTCCGCAGCACGCACTACCAGATGCTGCGGAACGACCGCGAGGCCCTCTATGAAACCATCAACACGATCGGTCGCGAACCGGGCATTCGCCGCATCCGCATTTTCAACGAAGAGGGCCGCATCAGCTTTTCCACGTATGCGCCCGAAGTGAACACCTACGTGGACAAACAGGCGGAGGCGTGCTACGCCTGCCACGCACGGTCCGCGCCGCTCACCAGACTCGAACGGCCCGACCGATTCCGCATCTTTACCGACGAGCGCGGCGAGCGGGTATTGGGGCTGATTCGACCCATCGAGAACGAACCGTCTTGTTCCAACGCCGCTTGTCATGCCCACCCACCCGACCGACGCATCCTGGGTGTGATTGACGCGGACCTGTCCCTGGCGACCGTGGATGCGCAGTTTGCCGCCACCCGCCGCCAGCTCTGGGGGTTCACGGTACTCGCCATGCTGATTTTTTCCGGCATCAGCGCGCTGTTCGTGTGGGTGGTCGTGCACCGGCCGATCCGGGAACTCATCGCCGGAATGCAACGAGTCGCAGCCGGCGACCTGCACTACACATTGTCCGTGCACACCTCCGATGAACTGGGCGAGTTGGCCGCATCCTTCAACAAAATGACCCGTGAGCTGCGCGAAGCGCGCGCGGAACTGACCGCCTGGGCGCAGACGCTGGAGCAGCGCGTCGAAGAAAAGACCCGCGCACTGCAGCAAGCGCAGGAGCAGATGCTCCGCGCCGAGCGGCTGGCCAGCGTCGGCAAGCTGGCCGCCGTCGTGGCGCACGAGATCAACAATCCCTTGGCCGGTATCCTGACCTACACGAAGCTGCTGCGCCGCTGGATGGAACGGGACGCGGACCCTGCCGCCCGGGCGCAGGAGGTGTGCAAAACGCTGGAGCTGATCGAAGCCGAATCCCGGCGCTGCGGCGAAATCGTGAAGAACCTGCTCATGTTCTCCCGGGCCACGCCGATGAACCTGGCCTGGGTGCCGTTGAACGCCACAGTCGAGCAAGCCCTGCGGCTGGTGCGCCATCAGTGTGAACTCGCCGGGATCGAAGTCCACCTGGATCTCGATCCGGCGCTCCCCGTGGTGCGCTGCGATGCCGCGCAAATCGAACAGGTGCTGCTGGCTCTGGTGATGAACGCCATCGAGGCGATGCCCCGGGGCGGCAATCTCTGGTTGCGCACGCGCTGGCTAGAGGAAGCAGACCAGGTTGTCGTGCAGGTGCGCGACGACGGCTGCGGCATCGCGCCCGAGCACCTGTCGCAGATCTTCGAGCCATTCTTCACCACCAAGGAAGGTGCGCACGGCACCGGTCTGGGCTTGGCCGTCAGCCGCGGCATCGTGGAGCGGCACAACGGCCGCATCGAGGTTGTCTCCGAACTCGGTCAGGGCACCACCTTCACGGTCCGGCTCCCGCGGGACGCCAGTCGATCTCCGGAGGTGCCCGCGCCGGCCCGGGAAACTCAGCACGTGAGGTGAACGACCGTGAGCGGCAAAGGCAGTGTACTGATTGTGGACGACGAAGCGGTCGTCCGCGATTCCCTCGGCAAATGGCTGAGCGAAGAAGGCTACGAAGTGGGCACCGCCGAAAATGCCACCGAGGCCCTGAAGCGGTTGGTCGAGCAGCGGTGGGATCTGGCGCTGGTGGACATCCGCATGCCTGGCACCGATGGCATCGAGCTCCAGAAGCGGTTTCGCCAGATCGATCCCGACCTGATCGTGATCATCATCACCGGGTACGCTTCGGTAGAGACCGCCGTGCAGGCGCTCAAACAGGGCGCTTATGATTATGTCACAAAACCATTCGACCCGGATGACATCGCGCACCTGATCCGCAACGCGATCGGCCACCGCCGCACGGCCCAGGAAAACCTGCGCCTGCGAGAAACCCTGGCGGAAGTCATCCCCCCGGTCGAACTGGTGGGCAACAGCGCGCCCATGCGGAAAGTGCTGGAAGCCATCGAAACCGTTGCGCCCACCGACGCAACCGTACTGATCACCGGCGAAAGCGGCACCGGCAAGGAACTCGTGGCTCGCGCCATCCACCGGCTCAGTCCGCGGCGGTTCCATCCCTTTGTGGTGATCCACTGTGGCGCCCTGCCGGAAACTCTGCTCGAATCTGAGCTGTTCGGCCACGAAAAGGGGGCATTCACGGGTGCGCAGTATCGCAAGAAAGGCAAGTTTGAAATCGCCGATGGTGGCACGGTGTTCCTCGATGAAATCGGCGACATCAGTCTGAAAACGCAGACGGACTTGCTGCGTGTCCTGCAGGATCATCAGATCACCCGCGTCGGCAGCACGCAGCCGATCCAGGTGGATTTCCGTTGCATCGCCGCCACCAACCGAAACCTGGAGCAGCTCATCACCGAAGGTAGCTTTCGTCCCGATCTCTACTACCGCCTGAATGTCTTTCGCATCGAATTGCCTCCCCTGCGCCAGCGGCGCGACGACATCCCGCTGCTGGTCGAACATTTCGTGCGCAAATTCAGCCAGCAGATGAACAAGCGCATCATGCGCGTTGCGCCGGAAGCGATGGCCCTGCTGCAGGCGCATCCGTGGCCGGGGAACGTTCGCGAACTGGAAAACGCTGTGGAGCGAGCCATGGTGGTGGCTCAGGAACCCGAGCTGCGGGCTCAGGATTTCACCTTGAACCTGCAAGGCAATGAGCGCGAACCACAGACGCTCGAGGAAGTCGAACGGGCCCACATCCTGAAGGTGTTGGAGGAATGCGGTGGCAATCAGACGCGTGCCGCACAGATTCTGGATATTGACCGGGTCACCCTGCACAATAAGCTGAAACGCTACGGATGGAAGAAGAAATCTGTTGCCGGCCCATGAGTGCCATCTGCTTGCTGCGCATCGGCGAACTCGAACTGCCGCTTCTGAACCACCTCCGCACCCATCTCGCACAGGTCTTCCAGATCCCAGTTGTGCTTTCTTCGCAATCCCTGGACCCTGTTTTTTCCTTTCACCCGGAGCGTCACCAGTACCACGCCACCGAGCTCCTCGCGCGCCTGGCCCAGGTCGAAAACCCAGAGGCCTGGCGCGTGCTCGGCATCACTGCGGCCGACCTGTACATTCCGATTCTCACCTTTGTCTTTGGGGAAGCGCAGCTCGGTGGCCGCTGCGCGATTGTTTCTCTGCACCGACTGCGCCAGGAGTTCTACGGCCTGCCGCCCGATCGGCCCCTGCTCGAGGCACGGCTGCTGAAAGAGGCTCTGCACGAACTGGGTCACACGCTCGGGCTGGTCCACTGCGACGACTACCGCTGCGCGATGAGCCCTTCGCACAGTGTCGAGTGGATTGACGTGAAGGAAGCCCGCTTCTGCCCGCGCTGTCTTTCCCGTATGCTGGCGCCGAACGTTGGTTAGTCCGAAACGGGCCGGGGCCGGCTGCGCAAGTCGTCGTAGCCGGAGAGGATGGCTTCGGCTTCTTCCTGGTCCACTTCACTGACCAACGGGATGCCGCTGACGTGGCTGGCCTCCGGAGTCAGTGCGGCGATGTCGTCGCGCGAGATGTGCGACAAGGCAAACTTGCGCGCCCCACACATCAGTTGCCGCAACCCTTGCGCCACCCGCTGATAGTAGGTGTAGAAGCCGATGGCACCGGTGGGCAGTTTCCGGAAGCGGTCTTTGAATCGTTCCTGGAGTTCCGGCGCCGTCACAAAGATTTCGTTCACGGTGGTGCCGTACCGCTCGATGTAGATGGGCAGTTGTCCTTGTTCGATGTGCCGTCCGATCGTCTTGCCCACCATGGCCGCGGCCAGCGGACCGCGTGCCCACGCAATCAGCTTGGCGTGTGGCGCACACAGCGCCAGCCCCTTGAACATCTGATCTTCGAACGTGAAGCCGCCGGCCAGCGCAATCGGCGGGAGGTACGCTCCTCGGGCCGAGAGTTTCTCGCAAAACTGCCACAGCAACGAATGCAGCTCAACGCCCGGCACGCCCCATTCGTTCATCATTCGCCACGGGCTCATGCCCGTGCCGCCGCCAGCCGCATCCACGGTGAGCAGATCCAGACCCGCCTCCGAAGACCATCGCAGCGCCCGAGCCAGGTCGGCCGGTCGATACGCACCCGTCTTCAGAAACACCCATTTCGCGCCGGCTTTGCGCAGCTCTTCCACGCGGCGGAGAAACGCATCCCGGCTGGGCATGCCCACGCGCGAATGGCGTTCGAACTCGTGGAAGCTACCCCGCCGGAAGGCTTCCTGCACAACCGGATTGTCCGGGTCCGGCAGGACGACGTAGCCCCGTTGCTTCAGCAGTCGGGCCCGTTCCAGATCCCGGAGTTTCACTTCGCCGCCGATGTCTTTCGCGCCCTGGCCCCATTTGATCTCCACGGCGCGCACGCCGAGTTTCTGAATGGCGTATTCCTGCACGCCGAGCCGTGTGTCTTCGACATTGGCCTGAACGATAATCTCGCCGTATCCGTCTTCGGCCCACTCGCGGAAGGATTGCACGCGCCACTCCAGCTCGGGACTGGAGAGGACACGGCCATTGATGCGCGACGCCGGGTCCATCCCGCACACGTTTTCGCCCACGGTGATGCAGGTGCCGGTGATGGCGGCGCCGGCGGCCAGGCTCTCCCAGTTGTTCTTGGCCACATTCGTCGAGCCCATCGCCGCGAGAAGGAACGGCAGCTTCGAGCGGATCCCCGGCTTCGCGCCAAAGGTGACCTCCAGGTCCACGTTGGGGAACAGAGCGCGGTCGCTGTCCGGCTCGATGCCCCACGCCCCGCAGGCCCGGCCGAGAATCGTGAAATGGGACAGGTCCACCGGGTAGTCCTTGGCTGAGGCCGTGGTGATGATGCCGAACGGCTGCGGGTAGATCATCTCCGCGCCGCGATAGGCGGACTTGCCGATCTCGCACATGCCGATGCAGCCGTCCACGCAGGTCACACACATCCCACTGAACGGACTGATGGAATCCTCCGTGCGGTTCTTGGTGAGAGTGGCCGCAGAAGCGTTGATACGGGAATACGTCATGGGAGATCTCCTTTTCCCTTCCCGGAACTCGCCCGGCCCAGGTGGCCGGGCAGAAGCAGATCCTGGCGATGCGAGCCGCCGCGCTCGCAGGCCAGGCACGGGTCGAGGTAGCACATGGCGTGGTCGTAAACCTCCAGACAGACCGGCGCAAAGTTCAAGCAGCCGCTGCACAGGGTGGTTTCTGCCTGCGGGCCGTGGCAGCGCAGCTCGCAAACGGGACAGATGTACAGGCAGGCACCGCATTGGCGGCAACGCTCGCTGGTTTTGTCGAATGGACGCGCCACGCGCCGCTTCGGCCCGCGGTACGCGAAGCCAATAGCGCCGGCCATCATCTGCTGTTCGCACATCCGCACGCACAGACCGCACTGGATGCAGTCGGCCCACGCCGGGGCCAGCCGCACCTGACGGACGCCGTATCGGCTGGCCAGGTCCTGGATCGTCTTGGACTGCGGGCTGGTGGCGACGTACATCTCAAGCAGCAGTTTGCGCGCGCGTTCGACGCGTTCGGAGTGGGTGAAGACGACCAGGCCATCTTCGGCCGGCAGCGTGCAGGCGCTCAACAGTTTGCTGCCGCGCGCGCCCTGGACCTCCACCACGCAGAGTCGGCAGGCCCCGTAGGGCGTCAACCCGTCGGCATGACACAGGGTCGGCAGCGGGAAGCCCAGCCAACGAGCCGCTTCGAGCACGGTTGTGCCGCGCTCGACTTCGACCGAGAGATTGTTGATGTACAGCTTGGGCAATGCCCCCTCCTAAATCACCTGCACCGCTTTCGGCTGACAGACTTCGAGACAGGCACCGCAGCGGATGCATTTGCCGTTGTCAATCCGGTGTACGGCTTTTTTCTTGCCCAGAATGGCTTCGGTCGCACAGACCTGCACGCAGGCGTGGCAGCCGTCGCACAGTGTCGGCTCGATGACGTAGGTGATCAGCTCGCGGCAGACTTTTGCCGGACAGCGATGTTCGCGGATATGCGCTACATACTCGTCGCGAAAGTAGCGCAGGGTGGTGAGCACAGGATTCGGTGCCGTCTGCCCCAGGCCGCAGAGCGAGGTTTCCCGGACCACCCAGCCGAGGTCGTTGAGCAGGGCCAGGTCTTCCTCGGTGCCCCGACCCGCGCAGATGCGCGAGAGAATCTCCCGCAGCCGTTGCGTGCCGACGCGGCAGGGGAAACACTTGCCGCAGGACTCCTCTTCCAGAAATTCCAGAAAATAGCGTGCCACATCGACCATGCAGTTCCTGGTGTCCAGCACGACCAGACCACCTGAACCCATGATCGAACCCGCCTGCACCAGGCTTTCGTAGTCCACGGGCAGGTGAAACTGTTCCGCAGGGATGCAGCCGCCGGAGGGGCCGCCGATCTGCACCGCTTTGACGGCCCGTCCGTCACGACCACCGCCACCGATCTGTTCCACGATCTCTCCCAGCGTGATTCCCATGGGCACCTCGATCAGTCCTGTGTTCCGGACGTTGCCCACCAGGCTGAACACCTTAGTGCCCTTGCTGCGTTCGGTACCGATGCGGGCATACCACGCCCCGCCGCGCAGGACGATGACCGGAACGTTGGCCCACGTCTCCACGTTGTTGATGCAGGTTGGCTGGCCCCACAGGCCCTGCTGCGCCGGATACGGTGGCCGTGGACGCGGCTCGCCCACGTGGCCTTCGACCGAGGCCAGCAGCGCCGTCTCCTCGCCGCACACAAACGCTCCGGCACCGCGGACGATGCGCACCCGGAAGCGGAATCCGCTGCCGAAAAGATCCTCTCCGAGCAACCCGGCTCGCTCCGCCTGCTCGATGGCTTTGCGGAGCCGTTCGACGGCCAGCGGATACTCGGCGCGGACATAGATCACCCCTTCGCATGCTCCCATTGCATAGGCGCCGAGGGCCATGCCTTCCAGCACACTGTGCGGATCCCCCTCGAGCACAGCACGATCCATGTACGCGCCGGGATCGCCTTCATCGGCGTTGCAGATCACGTATTTCTTCGTTCCAACGGCCTCGCGTACCCGCTGCCACTTTTGCCCGGTGGGGAAGCCGGCGCCACCGCGTCCGCGCAACCCGCTGCGGGTGACTTCCCGCAGCACATCCTCGGGCTGCAGTTCGGTCACGGCGCGCAGCAGCGCACGGTAGCCGCCTCGGGCCACATATTCTTCGAGGCTCGTCGGGTCAATAATCCCCGAGTTTCGCAGCACGATGCGCGTCTGCCGGGCGAAGATGGGCAGCTCGGTATACTCTGGCAGGCCAGCGAACCATCCGTTCCGTTCCTGCGTGTACCGCCTACGGCTCGCGGTGCAGGGATTTTCATCGCCGGCCATCCAAGCCAGCGCCTGCTGGAGATCGGGTTTGCCGCTTGCAGCCGCGCGGAGGATTCGACGAGCATCGGCCGGCTTCACCCGGCCGTAGCTCACGCGGCCGTGGCCGGGCAGCCAGAGATCGAGCAGCGGCTCCTGCGAACACCAGCCGATGCAGCCCGTTTCCGAGACCCGCCAGGGCAGACCCAACCGTCTCACCTCCGCCCGCGCTGCTTCCAGCACCCCCTGCGACCCGGCTGCGCGCCCGCAGCTCGCCGCACCCACCAGCACTTTGGGCTGCGTCGGGTACAGCGTGCGAAGACCTTCCGCGGCAAGCCGGTCCAGGTCTTCTGGTGTCCGCAACCGACCCACCTGGCTCATGTTTGTTTCTCCGCGGTTTCGGCTGGCGACTTCGGGCTACTGCGGTTGTGGCGATAGCGCCGCAACACGCTGCCCGCACGCGCCTGGGTCAGATGTGCGTAGGTATCCTCGTCCACTCGCGCCACCGGCGCTAGCCCGCAGCAGCCGATGCAACGCACCGTGCGCACAGTGAATCGCATATCCGGCGTGGTGCCCGGTCGCGGCAGTTTGAGTTCGCGCAGAAACCGTTCCAGCACCAGCGGCGCCCCGCGGACATGGCAGGCGGTGCCCATGCACACCTGAATCAAGTGCTCGCCTACCGGCTCCAGGCTGAAGCAGTTATAGAACGTAGCCACATGGAACACTTCCGGCAGGGGCACCCCCAGCCGCGCGGCCACTGCGCGCAACGCCGCCTCTGGCAAATAGCGATAGCGCTGCTGAATCTCCTGCAAGATGGGAATCAAGTTCTCGGCGCGCTCGCTCCACCCGTCCAGCAGTTCGCCCATCTCGGTAGCCAGCGTCTGATGTCCTATCGCCTCATCTGCCATGCCCGCCTCCTCTGCGTCTACTCGTAGCCAAATACCGGCGGATGCTGCAGATCTGCGTAGCGGATCTCGTGCCGTTGCCCGCAGGCTGGACAGCGCTCGATCACCACCGGCCAGCGCAGCTCGGAAACCGACTGCGATGTTCGGAGCGGAACGGTCTGGTTTGTGTTCGGGCAAAGATAGGTGCCCACTGTGAACTCCACCGCAGGAGCAGACCGGCGGGGCATACTGCCTCCTCGTTCCCCCCGAGGAGGAAAAAGCAATCTCTCCGCCACTGTGTCGCACCGGCTCACGCCGCTAAGGCCTTCTGTGTGTTGGCCCGACGCAGCCGAATCTGGAATGTCCCTCTAGATTTTCTTTCTGCAGTGTTGCAGTTTGCTTGCGCCAATCTCCCCACCCTGAGTCTTTTCGGCCACCGAACCCCGCCCCTTCGGGTAGCCGGCCGCGACTGTCCAGCGCAAGCCGACCGCTCACAAAAGGTCTTTGCTCCCGCGGCGCAATGCTCTGGAAATGGCTGTCCGCGTGCTTTCCGTTTCAGGGGAAGGGGAGGGGGTGAACGTGTGGATGGCCCCAAGCCCAGGCTTTTCCCGGAGGGATGACCCGTGACGCTCGAGTTGCTCCTCGCTCTTCTTTTCATCGGATGTGCGTGGGCGGTGGCGATCTACCTGGTGCGTCGCTTTGGTGCGGGCTACGGTGCCCGTGCGGTGGTCTGTCCGGAGCGGGGTCAGCGCGCAACGATTTCCACGGTGTGGGTGATGCGCCAGCCGGGGCGCCGGCCGGAGTGCCGCGTGCTGCAGTGTTCGCTCTTCCCGCCGGGCGTGCCTGTGGACTGCACCATGTCGTGTCGCTCGCAGCTCTAGTCGCCGCCAAAACGCCGACGAAAAGTCCGTGAGAAGACCGTGGGTTCCGGCCACGCCTCGGTAGGCCTGACGGCCCGGGAGAAGGTTTCTGCCCGCTCGTCTGCGCCGCGTGGCAGGGCCACGCGCACGCGGGGTTGTGTGCCGAGCTCCAGTGCTTCCTTCGGGCACCGCCGCTCGCGTACAATGAAAGTCAGGGATTCCCTGGATGTCTCCGCTGACGAATCCGCTGGCCACACGCGCCGCCGAGCGCGCCATCGAAGTGCGCTTCCGCGAGCTGATCAACAAGGTGCGCGCCAACCGTCCGACGGAGGATGCCGAGCTGCTGCGTCGTGCCTTTGCGTTCGCCCGCGAGCAGCACGCCGCCCAGCGCCGGGAGTCCGGCGAGCCGTTCCTTTCGCACCCGCTCGAAGTCGCACACATCCTGGCGGAGATGAAGCTCGACGTGCCCACGCTGTGCGCGGCCCTGCTGCACGACGTCGTCGAAGACACCAAGATCCCGATCGCCACCATCGCCGAACAGTTCGGCCCCGAAGTGGCGCGCATCGTCGAGGGTACCACGAAGTTCACCCGGCTCGACTTCCTCGCTCCCGAAACGCGCCAGGCCGAAAATGTTCGCAAGATGCTGCTGGCGATGGCCGATGATGTCCGCGTCGTCGTGGTCAAGCTGGCCGACCGGCTCCACAACATGCGCACCCTGCAGTTTCTGCCGCCGGAAAAGCGGGAGCGGATTGCTCGCGAAACGCTGGAAATCTATGCCCCGATCGCCCACCGCCTCGGCATGGGGCTGATTCGCGGCGAGCTGGAAGACCTGGCCTTCAGCTATCTGGAGCCGGACGCCTATCAAGAGCTGCAGAAGCGCGTCGCATCGAAAAGCAAGTACCACGAAAAATTCCTGCACGAAGTGCAGGACCTGATCCGCAAAAAACTGGTGGAAAACTCCATTCCCGCCGAAGTGGATGGCCGCATCAAGCGGCTCTATTCCATCCACCAGAAGATCCAGCGCCAGCAGCGCGCCTTTGACCAGATCTACGATCTGCTCGCCGTGCGCGTGGTCACCGACACGGTGCGCAACTGCTACGCCGCACTTGGTGTCATCCATCAGATTTGGCGGCCGGTGCCGGGCCGCTTCAAGGACTACATCGCCATGCCTCGGCCCAACCTCTACCAGTCCCTGCACACCACCGTCATCCACCAGGGTCAGCCCTTCGAGGTCCAGATCCGCACCCAGGAAATGCATCGCATCGCCGAACAGGGTGTGGCCGCCCACTGGAAATACAAAGACGGGGCGCAGACCTCCGAGACCGACGACCAGCGGATCGTCTGGATGCGGCAACTGATCGAGTGGGTGCAAGAGATGCAGGAGCCTTCCGAGTTCCTCTCGACGCTCCGTGTCGACCTCTACCCCGAAGAGGTCTACACCTTCACCCCGAAGGGTCGCGTCATCGTGCTCCCGCGCGGCGCCACGCCGGTGGATTTCGCCTACGCCGTGCACACCGAAGTCGGCCACCAGTGCATCGGCGCCAAGGTGAACGGGCAGATTGTGCCGCTCCGCTACCAACTCGCCAACGGCGACGTGGTGGAAATCCTCACGCAGAAGGGCCACACCCCGAGCCGCGATTGGTTGAATTTCGTCTGCACCTCGCGCGCCCGCAGCAAAATCCGTCAGTGGCTGAATCTCCACGAGCGCCAACAGGCGACGGAACTGGGCCGCCGCCTGATGGAAAAAGAAGCGCGCCAGTTCGGTCTGAGCCTGAAAAAAATCCCGGAAGCCGCGCTGCAGCGCGTCGCCGTCGAGTACGGGTGCGCCAAAATCGAAGACCTCTACGCCGGACTCGGGTATGGCAAATGGTCGGCCCGCCAGGTGCTGGCCAAAGCGACCGGGGAGCCGCTGATCGAACGCCCCGAAGACAAAACCCCGCCGCTCGTCACCCGGGTCAAACGCGCGCTGGGCATTCGCGACGCGGCCATCCTCGTGCGCGGCTACGACGATCTGATGGTCTATCGGGCCCGCTGCTGCAACCCGATTCGCGGCGACGACATCGTGGGCTACGTCACCCGCGGCCGCGGCGTCGCCGTGCACAGCAAATCCTGCCCGAACGTGCAACGCTTGCTCTACGAATCCGAACGCCGCATCCCGGTCGAATGGGCGCGGCAGGCAGACACCCGCTTTCCCGTGCGGCTGCTGATTCGCGCTGAAGACCGCACCGGCATGCTCGCCGAGATTACCCGGGTCATCAGCGAGGCGGACTCGAACATCCGTGCACTGGAAACCCGTGGCGAAAATCTGTACGCGCGCATTGACATCCTGCTGGAAATCGCCGATCGCAAACAGCTCGATCGCATCCTGGCCAACCTGAAACGCATCGCCGGCGTGCTGGATGCCGAACGCATCTACCGCACCTGATGCCGCACCGGTTTTTCGCAGTCGCAGGCAGATCGGTCCGGCCTCGAAATTCGATGACCACGGCTCCAGGGCACAACTCTGGTCTCGGTCGCCGCAGCGGCTTGGCCCGCGCCGGGCAGACGTGCGCGTCGTTCACCCGCACCACCGGTTGCCTTGACCGCTGCCGGAGGTACCGTTATGATGAGCTTGCGCTGCGCCTTCCAGGCCCGGGCCTGTAGCTCAGGTGGTTAGAGCGCACCCCTGATAAGGGTGAGGTCGGTAGTTCGAGTCTACCC
>JAIMBE010000003.1 GCA_023511565.1 Bacillota bacterium | reverse complement strand
ACCTGCCGCAGCATCTCTTCCACGCGGACGTCGGCGCCGGTGTTCCGCGTGCCGTTGTAACCGGCAAACAGCAGCCGGAGCGGCTCGCCGGGTTGCCAGGGCCGGCCCGCACCCAGCATCCAGCGGAGCTTGCGCCACTCGATCAGCGCTGCGACCCAGGCCTGCAGCACCAGGTCCATCATGGTCCTACCCTCTGCCCTGCGCCGTGCACAGCCGCGCTCACAGCGACCGATTCCGGCCAGGGGCGATAGGGGTACTGAAAACGATGTTCGCGCGCAAAGCGCAGCAGCGGTACACAGTAGGAGGAAAACGGTGCCGGCCTCCGGCCCAGTTCCGCGGTGACCCGCGTGTTGTCAAAGACCGTGTTCCAGACCAGGTAGGGCAGAAACACTTTCATCAGGGATGCGCCGTAGCCGAGAGCACCGCCGCGGCGCGCCAGCCCGTCCGTCACGACGCGGAACGGGGCCTCCAGCGCAGGCACGAACAGCGGCCTGCGGGCGACACCGGAGCGGGCCAGCGCCTCGGTGAGTTCGCGGTAGGTCTGCGAGTCCCGCCCGGAGGAGAGATGATAGGTGTCGTGCTGGGGCCGGTCCTTGGTGTGCAGCCCGGTGACCGCGTCGGCCACAAAGTCGACGTTGACGATGTCCACCCGGTCGGTGGCGCGGAACGGCAGCACCGGCAGGCTCGCCAGAAAGGCGAAGGCGCGCACCATGTCGAATTGCGTGGTCGCACCCCAGCGGCTGTCACCCAGCACGATGCTGGGGCGGAAGATCGTCAGGGGAACATCGGCCAGCAGGGTGCGGATCATGTGCTCGGCAAATTTCTTCGTGCGCGCGTAGGGATCGTAATCGGAACGGTTCCAGTCCACCGCTGTGTCTTCGGTGACGACTTCGTGGCGGCGCACGCCGGCCACCGCTACCGTGGAGACATGGCTGAAGCGCCGCAGCCCGTGGTGCTGCTGTGCGCGCCGCGCCAGCTGGATGACTTCGAGCGTGCCGCGCAGGTTGGTGTTCAGGCAACTTTTCTCCGACTTGCGGTTCAGCGAGGCGGCACAGTGGAGGACGGAATCGGTGGTTTCGACGAGCCGGCGGTAGTCGTCGCCGGCCAGGCCGAAGTTTTTCTCCGTCAGGTCACCGCGAAAAATCGAGATGCGCGCGCGCAGATGGTCATAAAACGGAGCAAACTCCATGTGCAGTTGCAGCGCGCGCCACAGCCGTTCGGCGGCTTCGCGGTCGTCCCGGGCACGCACCAGCAGATTCAGCGGCTCGCCGTGGTGGCTGAGCAGGTTCGCGGCAATGTGCGCCCCGATATAGCCGGTTGCCCCCGTGAGAAACGTCGCCATACCGCGCTAGAAAGTACCACAGGTGGGCCGGTTACAGTGCAGCCATCGTGCCTCTGCTGACCGCACGCTCCAGGGCCAACGCCGGATCGTTGATCGCGTTGGCGCGGGGTGTCACGCCGCACAGGTCTGCTGCGGGCAGCCCTAGGCAGGCGCGGCGCAAAGCAGCACTTCTAGGAGCGATTCGATACCGCCCGTCCAGCACGGGGCAGAGGAGAACCGGCGTAGGGTCGCGCTCAGCCCGCCCGGGAAGAATCCACCGGGGTGGCGGGGGTTGTTGCGGGCCAGCGGAAGCTGCGCCGGGCGGGCAACTCGAGCGGGCGCCCCTCGATCAGCGGATAGCACCAGCGGCGCAGCGCGGGCACATGGACATCGATCCAATATTCCCACCAGTCCAGCTTGGTGGGATCGTAGCCGAAGTGCTCTTGTTCGTCGGCCACCAGGGCCCGGGCCAGTTGCTCGATGTGGTCGGCTTCGAAGACGTGGTCGTTGTGCAGGATGAACGGTTCGTAGAGTTCGATGATTTTCTCTACGCGCTCCAGATTGCGCTCGCGCCGGAGCAGCCCCTGGGGTTTCCAGGGCAGCGGCTCCAGCAGGCGGTTCACCGTGCTCAGGATGCGCTTCTGGCGAGGTGCGGAGAGATGGCGGTAGCGGGCTTTGGAGACGGCGATGGTGTCGAAGCGGGAGCGTAGCCAAGCCTCCAGACCTTCCTGCGCGCGGTAGTGTTTGCGGTGCGCCAGACCGGTCAGTTCAATGGCCCGGCCCATCGTGCACGGGTTCCGCACCGAGGTGGCCAGTTGATAGACTGTGTGGTGACGCCGCTCGACGAGCGCTGCAGCAATCAGTGTCATCCCGCGTGTGACCAGGTCCACGGGAATCACATCCAGGCACTTTCGCTCGTTGGAAGGCAGTTGCCGGAAATACGTTCCCAGCAGGTAAGCCAACGGGGCCGAAGTGCCCACGCCCTCGTTCCAGCCGCGGAACGGCTCGGCCAGTGAAGATTCCACAATCGAGGGCCGCACCACCGCCACCGGCAGCGGCCGACCTGCTGCTGCGGTTTCGGCCAGCGCACGGGCAAGCAACGATTCTCCCAGCGATTTTGTGAACGTGTAGGTGTTCGGCCAGCCGTAGTGCTGGGCCCGTCGCATGCCGGCTTCGACGAGCTGTGCGCGGAGCCAGCGGGCACGGTACCGGCGTACGTGTTCTTCGAGCGCGGCCGGATCGGCACCCCGGCTGTGCATCCGGACCTGCGCCTGTCGCTTCAATTCCGCGGTCAGCGCCGCGCCTTCCGAGCGGGCTACGGTTTCACGGACGATCTGCTCGAGGGCCTGCCACTCGGTACGGGCGTCAAATCCGGGCCGGGGGACAGGGGTGTAGTCTGGCGTGAGGGTTTCCGGGATGCGTCCATCGCGGTGGCCGACCACGTAACAGGTGGAAAGGTGCAGCAGCGCCGCGTGGTTGCAAGCGCGGACAAACTCGAGCAGGTGGGCCACACCGGCGACGTTGGTTTCCAGGGCCTCGCGCAGATCGGGATTGAAATCGGTCAGGCCGGCCGAGTTCACCACCAGGTCGAGCTGGGCCTGCAGGCGTGTGCAGGTGGCCGCGTCCAGGCCCAGGTCGGGTCGGCTCACGTCGCCTTCCAGCACTTCCACCCGGGCGGCGAGGAAGTCCGGCAACTGCTCGCCGTAGGTTTCGCTGAGCCCGGCAAAGACCGGCGATTCGGCGACGATGCGCTCGAACCGCTCGAGCGCGGAGGCGTTGCGCCGCGGACGAATCAGAACAAAGATGCGACCGATCTCCGGCACATCGGTGAGCAGCTTCACCAGCCACACCTTGCCGATGAAGCCAGTGACGCCAATCAACAGGACCTGCTTGCCGCGCAGGGCGGCCCGCACCGAGAGCGGTGGATTGTCCGGCCGGCAATCGAATTCGATCAGTCTCCGGCGCGGGCGGTGGCGGAAACGTTCCGCACGGCGGATCGAGTCCAGCAGCAGCGCGGGGCGGTCAGCAAAGCCGAGTGCGCGCAGCAGTTGTTCCGGGGCGATGCGTCCGTCTGGATTGCGGTTCAGCAGCCAGGCGAGTCCACCCCGCGGGCGGATCACCGGATCGAGCAACCGCCCGGTGGCGATGCCGTTGCGGAATTCCAGCCGGTTGCAAATCAGGTGCGGCACCCCCAGGTGCTGGGCGAGCGGCCGCATGATGTGTTCGAGACCCTGGCTGACGAGCACGATCCGGTCGCCGGCCGCCAGCCGCTCGCGGAGCAACGCCACAGCCCGCGGATTCAGCCGCGGCCGCATCTTGTAGTGAAAATATTCCTCACCGAGCAAATCGAGCCGGTCCCGACTGACGCCGCGCAGCAGCGTGTGCAGCACGTGGGTGGCCACGCGCCGGTGCAGCACATAGGACAGCGGACGCAGCAACGCCAGGAGCAACAGTCCGCCCCGCCGTACCCACCGTTCCAGGAAACTTTGTGCGTTCCAGGTGAAAAAGCCCACCGCGCGCACCGCGCGCAGGTGGATCAGGCTGCCTTCGACGCGCCAGAACACCGGCGCGCCCAGCCATTCCGGTGCCGTGTGAACGGCACTCGAAGGGTCTGAGTTTGCGGCTGCCATCGGTCAGGATGCGTTCCGCCGCGGGCTCCGGGAACTCGTCGCGCGGCTACAGCCGGATTTCCAGCGGCATCAAGGTATCATCACCGCTCGGCAAGCTCAAGTTGGCGACCAACAACCCCGAAAAATCGCCTTCCGGACCGCCGGCGGGATACAATGACCGCCGCAATGGGTGCGGATTCTCCGACGGAGGACACCAAACGGCTGATGGACCCGGCATTGCGCGTGACCGAGTCGCCAACGACCCATCGGCTGCCGCGCCAGCTCGGCCTGGGCACAGCGACCAGTGTCGTGGTGGCCAACATGATCGGCACGGGCATCTTCACCACGACCGGCTTGCTGCTCCCGCACGTGGAGGCTGGCTGGATGGTGCTGCTGGCCTGGGTGCTGGGCGGATGGATCGCACTGGCCGGATCGCTCTGCTACGCCGAGCTGGCCACGATGATGCCGCACGCTGGGGGCGAGTATGTGTATCTGCGCGAAATCTACAGTCCGCTGGCCGGTTTTCTGACCGGCTGGACAAGCTTTTTTGTCGGTTTTTCCGCCCCCATCGCAGCGACCGCAGTAGCCATCTCGTTCTATTCAGCCGCAGCGGGTGTGCTGCCGGCGCGCGGGTTGGTGCAAAAGGCGGTGGCCGTGGCTATCGTGCTGGTGTTCACCGGCGTGCACTACCTCGGGTTGCAGCTCGGCGCGCGGGTGCAGAACACGCTCACGGGACTGAAGCTGCTGCTGCTGGTCGGGTTGATGGGGGTTGGATTCGCCTCGGGCCGCGGCAACTGGGAACACTTCGCTGCCGGATCTGACTTCTGGACCCAGGGGAACTGGGGTGGCTTCGGCGTGACGATGTTGTTGGTCATGTTCGCCTACAGCGGCTGGAACGCGGCCGCCTATCTGGCCGAAGAAGTGCGCGAGCCGGCGCGCACTCTGCCGCGGTCGCTCGCTCTGGGCACGCTGGCGGTCATGGTCATCTACCTGCTGGTGAACCTGCTGTTTTTCTACGCCGCGCCGGGCGCGAGTTTTGCCGGTGTCGAGACGGTGGGTGAGGTGGCGGTGCGGCATCTGTTCGGAGCGCAGGCCGGGCGCAGCTTTGCCCTGCTGGTGGCGCTGGCGCTGCTCAGCTCGCTGAGCGCCTACACGCTGCTGGGCCCGCGCGTCTACTTCGCGATGGCCCGCGATGGACTGTTTTTCCGTTTTGCCGCACAGTTGCACCCAAGGTTTCAGACCCCGAGCGATTCGATTCTGGCGCAGGGTGTGGTGGCCGCCGCGATGGTGCTCAGCGGCACTTTCGAGGATCTGCTCACCTACATCGGTTTCGCGCTGGGGATTTTTCCGTGGATGGCCGTGGCGGGCATGCTCTGGCTCCGCTTCACGCAGCCTGCGCGTCCCCGCCCCTTCCGCGTGCCGGGAGGACCGCTGCTGCCTGTGTGTTATCTGGGCGCAATGACCTGGATTCTGGTGGTGGCGTTCGCGGGGCGGCCCGGGCCGTCGTTGGCGGCGATGGCTACGGTGCTGGCTGGCATACCGGTATACTGGTTGACGGTCAAGCACCGAAACGGGCGCACCAGCGCACCCTAGACAAAGCGAAAAGGGAGGAGCGATGCACGGCGGAAAACTGGGTCTGGCAGTACTGCTGGTACCGGTGGCCGGGATCGTGTTCTGGCCGGCCCTGCAGGGTCCGGCCCGCATGGACGAAGAGGCGTTGAAGGCCGAGTTCGACAAGGTGCGTCAACCCGGGATGATGAACGTACCGCGCGAAGATGGCGAATATCTCCACGACCTGATTGTCGAGCACGGTTACAAGCGCGTGCTGGAAATCGGCACCTCGAACGGCTATTCGGCGCTGTGGATGGGTCTGGCCCTTCGCAAAACCGGCGGGCGGCTGATCACCATTGAAATTGACGAAACCCGCGCGAATCTGGCCGCACAGAATTTCCGTCGCCTGGGCTTTGAGGAGATCATCGAACTGCGCCGGGGCGATGCGCTGCAGCTGGTGCCGCTGGTGGAAGGCCCGCTGGATCTGGTCTTCATCGATGCCTGGAAGCCCGATTACCCGCGATACTTGGAACTGGTGTTTGAGAAGGTGCGCGCGGGGGGAGCCATCGTCGCCCACAACACACGCTCACACGCTGACGATCCCGGCATCCGGCGCTATTTGGAGATCGTGCGCCGCCACCCGCAACTGGACACCCGCGTGGACACGCGCAGCTCCGCGGGCTTTGCAATCAGCTTCAAGAGGTAGCTAGCGCTACCGGCCCGGCACGGCCGCGCGGGCAGCTTTTTGCTCGACCGGTTTCCCTTCCGTGTCGTAGACGACGACCGGACCGTATTTTTCCAGCACCGAGCGGATCTTGCTGCCCTCGCCCACGGCGACAATCTGCAGCGCCTCCGGATTCAGATATTTCTGCGCGACCCGCTGCACATCGTCGGCGGTGACGGCCTGGAGCTGGGCCGGGTAGCTATCCCAGTACTCCGCAGGCAGCCCGTAGAGTTTGCGAGTGATCGCGTAGCTGAGCAATTGCTGGGGCTGTTCGAGCGAGAGCGCAAAGTTCGCCACCATGGAGTTTTTCGCTTCGGTCAGTTCTCCCTCCGGCACTTTCTCTTCGCGGATGCGCCGAATTTCGTGCAGGAATTCGGTGAGCGCGCCTTCGGTGACTTCGGTGCGCACGTCAGCCCAGGCACGCCACGGGCCGGGGAACTTCAGGGCCTGCAGGGTGCTGTAAGCTCCGTAGGTGTAGGACTTCTCTTCCCGCAGGTTCAGGAACAGGCGCGCGGCCGCACCCCCGCCGAGAATCCGGTTCATCACCACCAGGGCTGGATAATCGGGATCGCGGCGATGGATCGTCAGATTCCCCAACCACAGTGTGGTTTGCTGGGAGTTGGGCCGGTCCACCAGGTAGATTTTCTTTTCTGTGGCCGGCTTGGGGGCGGGGGGCAGCTCCGGCTTCCAATCGGTGCGCTTCCATCCCGCGAACCATTGCTGCAGTTTGGCCCGCAGCTGGCTGGCGCGAACGTCGCCGGCGATGCCCAGGATGGAGTTCTGGGGCACGTAGCGCTGCCGGTGCCAGTTGGCCAGCACTTCCGGCGTCAGCTTGTCCAGGGACTCTTCCGTGGCGGAGACCACCGCGGCAGGATGGTTGCCGAAGACCGCCTGGCTGAACCGTTCGTTGACCAGGAAGGCCGGCTGCGTGCGGGCCTGCCGCAGCGAGGCCTTCTGCCGGGCGAGCAGCTTCTGCAGCTCGTCCTGCGGGAAACTCGGCTGCAGGAGCAGTTCCGTGGCCAGCGCGAACCATGCTTCGAAGTTATCGCTCAGACCTGAAGCGATCAGCGTGGCGGTTTCTTCGCCAAAACCGGCCGAGGCGTTCACCGAGGCGCCCTGCTCTTCAATGGCCTGCGCAATCTGCTGGGCGTTCCGCTTTGCAGTGCCCTGGGCGAGCATGCTGGCGGTGACCTGGGCCACCCCGCGGAGTTCGGCCGGCTCGTAGAGTCCGCCCGCGCCGACAATTTCCATCCACGCGTAGACCAGCGGGAAGCGATGGTCTTCGAGCACCAGCACGGTCAGGCCGTTCGGCAGTGTGAATTCGACCGGCCGGGGCAGTTTGACGCGCAACACCTCGCGGGAAACCGGTGCACGGTTTTTCCGTTCGACCTTGCTGGCGGAGACCTCTTTCGAGCCCGGCTGTTGCGCTGCCTGCGGCTGCGCGGCCAGCGTCGCGGCGATCAGCAGAATCCCGGCGGTTGCGACCCAACCGCGCCCAGTGCGGAGCGGATGCTCGGTTCGTTGCATGGCGGATTACCTCCCTGGCTCATTCTGGCCCGAGGGCTGCGCCGGGGCTCCCTGTGCCGGCTGCGGCTTGGGCAGGGTGAGCACCACGGTGCGGCGCGTGGGCTGCAGATAGGCTTGCGCCACGCGCAGCAGGTCTTCCTTTGTGAGGGCCGCGTATTTTTCTTCGAATGTATTGATCAGGCCGGGGTCGTTGAAATACACCGCCAGCTGCCCGAGCTGAATCGCCCGCGCCAGGGTGCTGACCAGCGACTGCGCCCGCTGACGGCGCAGTTGCATGCGCACCTTTTCGATTTCCCAGTCTTCGACCGGTGCGGTGCGCAGCCGTTCCAGCTCCTCGTGGATGGCTTTTTCCAGGGTGTCCGGACGGACGCCCGGCCGGGCCAGGGCGACCACGTTAAACAGGGACGGGCCGCGGCGCGGCTCCGCACCGGCAAAGGCCGCGATGGCCAACTGCTCGCGGCGCACCAATCGGTCATAGAGCCGCGAGGATTGTCCGCTGCCCAGAATGTTGCCGAGCATGCTCAGCGCGTACCAGTCGGGTGTGTTCCCCGGGGGAATCTTGAAGACCACGTCCAGGCGCGGCAGGCGGGCGAAGGC
The DNA here is from genome assembly GCA_023511565.1 of Bacillota bacterium. Lineage (GTDB taxonomy): Bacteria > Acidobacteriota > Terriglobia > Acidiferrales > UBA7541 > DSGC01. The sequence continues at coordinate 35,974 of JAIMBE010000003.1, read as the reverse complement.
GTCCTCGACGGTGGCGCGCCGCTCGGCCTGCTGTTCCGGTTCGGTCATATCCGGTTCGGGCGGCGGCTGCTGCGGCGGGATGTTACCGAAATACGTTTCGATTTTCTGCAGCGCCACCCGGCTGTCGAAGTCGCCGACCAAGGTGAGCACGGCGTTGTTCGGGGCATAGTAGATGCGGAAGAATTCGGCCACATCTTCGACGGTGGCAGCATTCAGGTCTTCCATCGAGCCGATGGTGGAATGCTTGTAGGCGAAGTTGTCGTAGGCGGTTTCCAGCAGGACTTCGAAGGTGCGGCCGTAGGGCTGGTTGTCCACGCCGAGCCGGCGCTCTTCCTGCACGGCATGGCGCTGGTTGTCGAGGTTGGCCTGGTTGATGACCAGCGAGCGCATGCGGTCGGCCTCGAGGAAGAGCCCCAGGTCGAGCTGATTGGCCGGCAGTGTCTGGAAATAGTTCGTGCGATCGGGGTTGGTGGTGCCGTTCATTCCGCCGCCGTTGTTCAGCACCAGGATGAAGTGTTCGCCCTTGCCCACATTCTCGGAACCCTGGAACATCATGTGCTCGAACAGGTGCGCAAATCCGGTGCGCCCGGGCCGTTCATCCCGCGAGCCGACATTGTAGGTGACGCAGATCGAATAGGTCGGCGCCGAATGGTCTTCCGAGAGAATCACACGCAGCCCGTTCTTCAACCGGTGCTCGGTGAACGAGATGGTCGTGCCGCGCGAACGACGGGCCGCTGGTGGCGTCGTTTGCGCCAGCAGCGGCACGGCCAGCACCGCAGCCGCGAGCAGCCCGGCCAGCAGCGAACGCCTTGTACGCAAATGACTCGACATACCTGCCTCCTGGCACGGCGGGGGGCCGAAGGGTAAAGGGCAAACCTACTCCTTTTAGACGCAGAGAGAAAGAAAAAGTTTCCATCGGCGCCGGGACCTGTTCCCGGCCTTGTTGACGGCCGACGCCGGTACCGTCAGAAGCTGCTGTGGCCGCCGGGCAGGAAAAAGCCCATGAAAAAAATCAATAGGCCCTGCACAACCCAACCGATGATGCAGACACCGACGGCGCGCAGCGTGCTCGAGTAGTCGAGCGCCTGCCGCACCGCAATCACCACGGCGACGAATGTCCAAAGACCGGTAACCAGAAGCACCAGCGGGCCCAGGACGGGTACCACGCCCAGAATCCGCAACAGACCCGGCGACTGTGCGAACCCCAGCACGCGGGCCAGCTCGCCCCAATCGGCGTGGGTCTGTGGTGTGGGCAGAATCCTGGTGCCGATGAAATATGTGAGCCAGGCCCAGAACGCCCAACCAATCAGCGCACCGATGGCTCCGCCGACCATGCCACCCACGCCTTCCATCCCTGCGCCGCCGATGCCGGTTGCCACGCTGGACAGCACCACAACGCCGATGGCCTGTCCGGTTGCGGTCTTGTCGGCTTCCACTTCCTCGTAGGTGGAAAGGTTCAGCTTGGCTGCTCCCATCATGCGCTCGGTGAATGACGCCATCTGTGCCTCCGAAGTGTGGATGGGATGCTACTCGGGTGCCTAGTATTGTTCCGTCTGTTTGCCGAGTCCAGCCTTTTTCCGTGCAGCCGGCAAGCGCCGGGGGATTCCTGAGAGGCGAGGCCATTCAGTGAACGATTTCGCTTTTAGATTGGATGTAAGGTGCCTGAAGCCCACCGGTCTGGCGGTACTGCTCGACGATCTGGCGAATCGCCGCGATGATCAGCTCAGGCTGATCGAGCTGGATCCAGTGACCGCTGCCATGCGCCAAGAGGTGCACGCCACGGGAAGACCGCTTCGCGATGGCCGCGGCATCCCGCAGTCGGCGTGCATCGGCGTTCCCTGCCGAAAGCACGATCAGGGGTAGATCGCGCGGCGCATCCGCTTCGGCGACCTGTGCGGCGCTTGCGTGCAGCGCTTCGATCTGATCGGCCACGGTCAGATAGGGTTTCGCTTCGGACCAGAGGGCGCGCAGGGCTGGCAGCAGTTCGCGCGGCATCTTCTGCAGCGAGGCCACCCATTCACTGGGCGCGGTCGGCTGCACCGCCCGGCGTGCAATCAGCCAGAAATAGAAGCGCATCGCGCCCAGCCGTGCCAGCGCTGCCGTGCGCCGCGCCAGCCGGATGCCGAGGAGTACTTTGCGCTGTGTTTCCGCGTCGGGCTCCAGCCATTCGCGGGGATGTATCGAATCCACCAGCACGATGCCGGCTACGTCTTCGGGGTAGCTGTGTGCGAACAGCCGCGCGGTGAATCCGCCAAAGGAATGTCCGACCAGCACATAAGGTGGGGCGATGCCTGCATTCGTGAGCGCGGCACGGAGCTCGGTGACGATCTGCCGTGTCGTGCGCGGGCGCGGGCCGCGTTCGCTCCAGCCGAGCCCGGCGCGGTCGTAGCTGACCGTGCGCGTGAACTCGGCCACCGCGGGTTGCACGTAACACCAGCCCAGCGATGTCCCCGGCAATCCGGCGTCAAAGATCACCGCCGGCTCGCCCGCGCCGGCTTCCAGCAGGTGCAGCCGGTGGCCGCCAACCGGCACCAGCCTGCCCGGGGGAGGGAACCGCCTCCGGTCGCGTGCCCGGCCGATGGCCTGATAGGTCACTGCCGCAAGCAGCAGAACAGCGACGCCCGCGCCAAGCCCCACAATTGTCCAGAGAAAGATCAGCAATCCGGAACCCCGATTTGAACCCAGCGCTGAATCGCTGACCGCCTCAGCGAATCTTCCGCGCCGTCCAGCTGGAGCCGCCGCGCTGCACTACCAGGTTCGTGACCCGGCCGCGGCTGTCGAGCGAAAATCGCACCGCGGTGCCGTCCCAGGTGAAGAACTGCGCCTCGGATTCCGGAAGCAGTTCCACCGGCGGTTCTCCGGCAGGTTCCATCGTCAGCCGGCCACCTTTGAACTTCACCAGCAGGTCCGGGCCCTGCGCGGCGCGGTAGCGGCCCGCGAATCTGCGCAACTGCGCTGCCGGAAGGGGAAGCAGCTGCTTGGTCTCCGGCTGAAAGTCCGGCCAGTTGTATTCCGCAGCGATGCTGCGCAGGATTTCAGGATAGAGCGCCGCGCCAGCATCGGAGTTGGTCATCACCGCAGCGCCCTGCCCGCGCGTGGCGTAGGCAGTGAGAAAACACCGGAAACCTTCGTTGCCGCCGCTGTGGCTGAAACGCAGCGTATCGCCGGCGCCGGTCAACTGCAGCCCCAGACCCCAGTTTTCCAACTGCACGCTGAGCATCTGCTGGGCCATCTGCTGCGAAATGACTGTATTCGACCGGCCGGCGTAGGCCTCCTGCAATTCGATAGCGAAGCGCAGCAGGTCAGAAGGTGTGGTCCACAACCCGGCGGCGGCCTGCTCGGGATAGCGGTGCCACTTGCCGCGGACTGCGCGGCCCTCGACGCGGTGCCCGGTGGCCGCGCGCGGGCGAAGCGGCTCAGGCAGCGGCTGCTCGTAGGTACTGGCGTGCATCCCGAGCGGCGCCAGCACGGCTTCGCGCATGTAGTCGGCAAACGGCTGCCCGGTTACATCTTCGATCAGCTGTTGCAGCACCGTGTAGCCGCCGCCGGAGTACCGCCAGCGCGTCCCGGGCGCAATGTCCACGCGGATGGGCGCGGAATTTGCCGGCTTGACGCCGTCGAGAATCTGCGTGAGGGTCGGCACTGGCTCGTCCACCGCGTAGCCGCGGAAGCCGTGAACCGTCAGTCCGGCGGAATGCGTCAGCAGGCCGCGCAGCGTGACGGACTGGCCGTGAAACTCGTGCGGTGGCACCTTCCAGGAGACGAGCTTCGCATTCACGTTTTCGTCCAGCGCCAGCCGGCCCTGCTCGACCAGCCGCAGCGCGCCGAGCGCCGCCACCGGCTTGCTGATCGAGGCGGCCTGAAACAGCGCTTCCGTTGTCACGGCTGCCCCGCCTTTTTCCTGCACGCCATAGCCGCGCGCCCACGCGATGCGCCCGTGGTCGAGCACCGCCACGCTCACCCCGGGCACGTTGTAGTGCTCCATGCGTTCGGCGAGCGTCCAGGTGACCTCCGGGTGGCCTGCGACGCGCACGGCTGGGCGCAGGCCCGCTTCGACGCGGGCGATGCGCGCTTCGAGGGCGTCATCCCCGGCGCCCCTCAAGCCGCGCCCGTCCAGTGTGACCAGGGCCAGCGCCACCGCCACCAGTGCAACCGTCAGCACCCACCGATGTGCTTTCTTTCTCATCTGTGCCTCGCAAATTTTCCGGGTTGCAGCCCGCCGTCCTTGCAAGATGTTTGTGCGCGCCCTGCCGCCCTATTGTACCGCGTGTGTGCCTCCCTGGGTTTTTCGGCAGTCTTCGGGCCGCCGTGGTTGTTCGTGCTTCTTCGGTTCCGATTCGCTGCCTGCGGTTTTATAGTTGTCGGCGCCACCCGACTGCATAGGAGACACCATGGGCAACAGACATGACGGCCCCGGCTATCTGGGATTCTGGCCTTCGTGGGCGCATCACATCGGCGATCTGGTTTTCGGAGCGAACGACGGCATCGTCACCACGTTCGCGGTGGTCAGCGGCACCACCGGAGCCACGCTCGAGCCGCGCATCGCTGTGGTTCTCGGCGTGGCCAACCTGATTGCCGACGGCATCGCCATGGGCGCTGGGAGTTATCAGGGGATGCGGTCGGAGCAGGACTATCTCCGCAGCACGCAGGGCACGGTGCGCGAAGGACGCCTCCACGCGCTCGGCCATGGTGCCGCGATTTTCTTTGCGTTCGTGGCTGCCGGCAGCGTGCCACTGCTGCCGTTTCTGTTTCTGCCGGCCGAGCAAATGTTTCTGGTGTCGTGCGTGGCGACGGGTATCACGCTGTTTGCCGTGGGCAGCCTGCGCACGCTGGTGACGCGTGCGCGGTGGTTCGTGAGCGGCCTGGAGATGCTGCTGGTGGGTTCTCTGGCCGCCACCGCCGCTTATTTCATCGGCCACCTGCTCGGCCGGCTGACCTGATGCTGCGGGGCGGCACTCCGCCCGGCCGACGGTGGTGGCGGCGCAAACCTGCGCCACCGGATGTGCAAGCTTCTATTTTCGTTCTCAGTGGTACGGGTAAAACAGATAGAACAGCAGCGAGAGTGCCGCCAGCACCCACAGGCCAGAGTGCAGCTCGCGCGCGCGTCCGGCCAGCAGCTTGCAGAACGGGTAGAGCAGGAATCCCGCGGTCATTCCCACGCCGATGTTGAACGTGAAGCTCATCAGCGTGATGGTGGTAAAGGCGGGAACCAGTTCCGTCGGGTCGGAGAACTGGATGCGCACCACGGCCTCCACCATCAGAACGCCGACCACCATCAGCGCCGGACCGCAGGCCTGCGGCGGAATCGCGGCCACGAGCGGCGCAAAAAACAGTGCCAGCACAAAGCACAGCGCCGTCACCAGCGCGGCGAATCCGGTGCGCCCGCCCGCTTCGACGCCGGCGGCGGATTCGATGTACGCGCCGGCGGTGGTCGTGCCGACCGCCGCGGCAAACGTAGTGGCCAGCGCATCGGCCAGCATGGGCCGCTCGATCTGCGGCAGGTTGCCCCGCGCATCGAGGAATCCGGCGCGCGAAGAGACGCCGATCAACGTCCCGAGCGTATCCACAAACGCCATCACGAACGTGATCAGCGCCACTGACAGGAACCCCACGCTCCAGAAGTGGGAAAAATCCAGTTTCCAGAGGATGGGTGCTAGGCTCGGCGGCGAGCTCAGCAGCGACGCCGGCGCGGTACCCACCCCGGCCAGGTAGGCCACTGCGGTTGTGACCAGAATCCCGAGCAGGATCGCGCCGCGCACGCCCAGGATCATCAGGGCCACCGTGAGCAGAAAACCAAACAGGGCCACGAGCACCGGCGGCGAATCGAGCCGTCCCATCTGTACCGGAGCGCCCGCCGCGCCCGCAGTCACAATTCCGCTCTGGTGCAGTCCGATGAAGGTGAGGAACAAACCGATGCCGGCCGCGAAACTGTAGCGCAGCCCCGGTGGCACAGCGTCCACCAGCCACTGCCGGATGCGCGCAACCGTCAGGACCGTGAACAGCACCCCCGCAGTGAATACCGCCGCCAGGGCCTGCTGCCAGGGGAGGCCCAGAATCTGCACTACGGTGACGGCCAGAAAGGCGTTTTCGCCCATCAACGGCGCAATCGCGAACGGTCGCTTCGCGTAGAACGCCATCAGCAGCGTGCCGAACAGCGCCGTCAGCACCGTGGCCACCATGGCGGGACCGATGGGGATTCCCGCGGCGGCCAGAATCGCTGGATTGACCACGATGATGTAGCTCATCGTGGCGAAGGTGGTCAGCCCGCCCAGCACTTCCCGCCGGAAGTCGGTGCCGTGCCGGTCGAACTCGAAGTATCGGCGGAGGAGGTGGCGCATTTTGCGCTCGAAGCGGCACCCGTGCGGGCCGCACGGAGCGCGATTCTACCGCGCCCGGGCCGGGTCGCAAAGCAACGGGCCGGTCTCGGCGGAACGCGGGCATAGGAGAAATCTGGAGCGGAGTTGTGCAGGGAAAAACCACGACCCAGCGAAATCGGTTTCGCGCCGGCCACCGGTTGGTATATAAAAGAGGATGGGGGAAACTGGAAAGAAAAGGACGAGCACTTCCATGGACCCGACCAAAGCCGCTACTACCGTCGCTGCCGAAGACGCCGCGCAGACCCGGCGAGATTCGCTGACCATCATCGATAACCGCACCGGCAAGCGGTACGAGATTCCGATCCAGCATGGCACCATCCGAGCCATGGATCTGCGCCAGATCAAAGTGGATGAAGCCGATTTCGGGCTGATGAGCTACGATCCGGCGTTCACGAACACGGCGTCGTGCAAGTCCCGGATCACCTACATTGACGGGGAAAAGGGGATTTTGCGCTACCGGGGTTATCCGATCGAAGAACTGGCCGAGCGCAGCACCTATCTGGAGACAGCCTATCTGCTCATCCACGGCGAGCTGCCTACCAAGGCCCAACTCGACGATTGGACCTATCACATCACCCACCACACCTTCATTCACGAATCCATCAAGAAGTTTCTCGATGGGTTTCACTACGACGCGCATCCGATGGGCATGCTTGTCTCGACCGTGGCGGCGCTTTCGACCTTCTACGAGGACGCCAAAGATATCTTCAATCCCGAATCCCGCCGGAAGCAGACCTACCGGCTGATTGGCAAGATGCCGACGCTGGCTGCGTTTTCGTACCGGCACAGCATCGGCATGCCCTACGTGTATCCGGACAACGACCTCAGCTACACGGGCAATTTCCTGAACATGCTGTTTAAGACCACCGAGCTGAAGTACAAGCCGAACCCGGCACTGGAGCGCGCGCTCGATGTGCTGTTCATTCTGCACGCCGATCACGAGCAGAACTGCTCGGCCAACGCCATGCGCAGCGTCGGCAGCTCGCACGTGGATCCCTATTCCGCCACGGCCGCGGCGACCGCCGCGCTGTACGGTCCGCTGCACGGGGGTGCCAACGAAGCGGTTCTGCGCATGCTGGAAGACATCGGCTCCGTGAACAACGTGCCCGCCTACATCAAGCGCGTCAAAGGCGGCGAGAAGCGGCTGATGGGCTTCGGCCACCGCATCTACAAAAACTACGATCCGCGCGCGCGCATCATCAAGGAGATCGCCTATCAGGTGTTCGACGTGATGGGGCGCAACCCCCTACTCGACATCGCGCTGGAAGTCGAGCGGATCGCGCTGGAAGATGAATACTTCGTCACCCGCAAGCTCTATCCGAACGTGGATTTCTACACCGGACTCATCTATCAGTCGATGGGCTTCCCGACCACCATGTTCCCGGTGCTGTTTGCCATTCCGCGCACGTCGGGCTGGATCGCGCAGTGGGAGGAGATGCTGCTCGATCCGGAGCAGAAAATCGCCCGGCCGCGGCAGGTCTATCTCGGCTACGACCAGCGCAGCTACATTCCCATCGAGCACCGCGGCGGCTAGCCGACGGCGGTGCGAAGCGGCTTCGAAACAGTGCGGGGCCCGGCGGAACCGGAAAACGCCGCCAGCAGCCCCTGCATGCTGTGCGAGGCGCGGGACGCGGCTCTGATTTCCTGCAAAGATCGCTACGGTCGTCCGCTCCGTACCGTGCTCTGCCGGGGCTGCGGCCTGGCCTGGAGCGATCCGCTGCCCGCACCGGACGCGCTCGCGGCCTACTACCGGGAGCACTACCGTTGGGAATATCAGGGCACACATCGCCCGCGCCGTGTCCACATCTACCGCAACGGGCGCAACGCGCTCGAGCGCTTCCGTCAGCTTCGCCGCTGGTTGGCTCCGCAGGCCTACGTGCTGGACGTCGGCTCCGGCGGCGGTGAACTGCTCTATCTGTTCGTGCGACAGGGCTGCCGCGCTACCGGCGTCGAGCCACACCCCGGCTATGCGGAGTTCGCCATCCGGGAGTACGGATTGGATGTGCGCATCGGTAGCGTTGAGCAGATCGAGTTGGAAGCCGCATCGTTCGATCTGATTGCGCTCTACCACGTGCTGGAACACACTGCCTGCCCGGCGGTCGTGCTGGCGCGACTGCGTCGGTGGCTGAAACCGACCGGTGTGCTCGCCATCGAAGTCCCCAACCTGGAAGCGACCTGTCAGGCGCCGAATCATCGCTTCCATCGCGCCCACCTGTTCCATTTCAACCGGGCCACGTTGACGGCGCTGGGCCGGCGCGAGGGATTCTTGGCCGAGCATGCGGAGCTATCGCCCGACGGTGGCAACCTGTTTGTGGTGTTTCGACCCGCGGAGCCGGCTCCGGTGGACCGGGCTGCGCTACGGGAAAATTCGGAGCGTGTCCGCAGACGGCTCGAACAGCACACCTGGCTCCGGCACTACACCTCGCCCCTGCCCTATCTCCGTGCGGTGCGCCGGCTGATGCGCGCCGTCAACGAACACCGGGCCGTGCGTGGGCGGTGCCGCGGGCGGGACATCCTGGAGGCTTGCTTTGCCACGCTGCCCGCGGCCTAGCCGGACACCGAAGCGGGATACGCTGTGCGAGCAGGGGCATTCTCTGCGGCTGAAGCTCGGCCCATCCGATGGGTTCGCCCGCGCCCGGCTTGGCCTTCGGTAGCGCACAGGCCCGAGCCCCACGGCCCAGCGCGAATGCGCCATCCGGCCAGGTATATAATGACGGCCGGTTGTGCATATGTCTGCCCGCCGCGCCAGAACTGCGGTTGCGAGCTGGGTGCCTTTCGGCATCGGCCACACCAAACCGCATCACTACTGGGAAATTCTCCGCACAGTCTGGGAGAACCGCGACCACCTGCTCTATGCCTGGCGCATCCTGCGCCACGGCGTTTGCGACGGCTGTTCGCTGGGCCCACGCGGTCTCAACGATGACGCGATGGAGGGGATCCACCTCTGCCTGCTGCGCCTGCGCATGCTGCGGCTGAACACGATGCCGGCGCTCGATCCCCGTCGGTTGGCCAACGCCGCTGCCCTGGAATCGCGCAGCGGTCCGCAGCTGCGCGACCTAGGCCGGCTCCCGGTCCCGCTGCTGCGGCGTGCGGGCGAGCCCGGCTTCCGCCGCATTCCCTGGGCGGAAGCCATCCGGCTGGCCGGCGAGGCCCTGCGGGCGGCCGCTGCGCGCGATCCCGACCGCATCGCCTTCTACACCACGTCGCGCGGTCTGACGAACGAGACCTATTACGTGGCGCAGAAGGTAGCGCGCCTGCTGGGCACGAACAACATTGACAACGCCGCGCGCCTCTGCCACGCCGCTTCCACCACGGCGCTGAAACAGACGATCGGCGTCGCCGCCGCCACCTGTTCGTACACCGACTGGATCGGCACCGAGCTCGTGGTTTTGCTGGGCTCCGACGTGGCGAACAATCAGCCGGTCGCGATGAAGTACCTCTACCATGCGCGCCAGCGCGGGGCCCGGATCCTGGTGGTGAATCCCTACCGCGAACCCGGCCTGGAGCGCTACTGGGTGCCTTCGATCCCTGCGAGCGCACTGTTCGGCACCCGCATGACCGATGCATTTTTCCAGGTGCGGGTAGGCGGGGACATCGCCTTTTTGAACGGTGTGTTGAAGCATCTGCTCGAGATGGACGCGGTGGACCATGCCTTCATCGCCGCGCACACGACCGGTTTCGAAGCCCTTTGCTCCGCACTCGCCGTCCAGTCGTGGGAGCAACTGGAGCGCAGCGCCGGTGTGGATCGCCAGGTGATGCGCCGTTTCGCCGAACTCTATGCCGGTGTCCGCACGGCCGTTTTCATCTGGAGCATGGGGCTGACGCAGCACCGCTTTGGTGTGGAAAACGTGCAGGCCGTTGTCAATCTGGCCCTGGCCCGTGGCATGGTGGGTCGGCCGAACACCGGTCTGGTGCCGGTGCGTGGACACAGCGGCGTGCAGGGTGCAGCCGAGTGCGGCTCGGTGCCGAACGGCTTCCCTGGCGGGCTTGCCGTCAACGAAGAAAACGCACGCCACTTCGCGGCGCTGTGGGGCGCGCCGGTGCCAGCGCGCCCGGGACTCTCGGCGCCGGAAATGCTCGAAGCGGCCGCCCGGGGCGCCCTGGATGTTTTCTACATCGCCGGCGGAAATTTCCTGGACACCATGCCCGAACCCGACCGCATGCGTGTCGCGCTGGCACGCGTGCCCTGCCGCATCCACCAGGACCTTGTGCTGAATTCGGCCATGCTGGTTCCGCCAGCTCCCGGCGGATTCGTTCTGCTGCTGCCGGCGCAGACTCGTTATGAACAGAAAGGCGGCGGAACGCTCACTTCCACCGAGCGCCGCATCCGTTTTTCGCCGGAAATCCCCGGCCCGCGCATCGGAGAAGCGATGGCCGAATGGGAGATCTTCATGCGCATCGGGGAAGCCGCGCTCGACCCGGGGCGGGCCCCTCTGGTGCACTTCGACTCCGCCCAGGCGGTTCGCGAGGAAATGGAGCGCGTGATGCCGCTCTACCGGGGCATCGCCGCGCTGCGCGCCGAAGGAGATGCCGTGCAGTACGGTGGCCCGCTGCTCTGCGCCGGCGGCGTGTTTGCCGGTATGCCTGGCGGGCGGGCGCGGTTTGTCGCACTCACCCCGCCGCAGCTGGAACCCACAGACTTTCCGCCCGCTGCGAACCGCTTCTACCTCACCACGCGCCGCGGCAAGCAGTTTAATTCCATGATCTGGGGTGAGCGCGACCCGTTGACCGGCGCCCGCCGCGAGGAGGTTCTGATTGCCGCGGAAGACGCTGCGAGGCTTGGCCTGCGCGATGGCGACCGCATCGTGCTGCGCCGAGAAGCAGCTGCCGCCTCGGCAAACAAGGGCCTCCTAGGTGTCTGCCGGATTGCGCCGGTTCGTTCCGGCACGCTGGTCGCCCACTGGCCCGAAGCTAACGTGCTCATTCCCATGCGCTTAGATCCGCAAAGCAAAGAGCCGGACTACAACGCCTGGGTGGTCTTGGAAAAGGCATAGCCGGTCGCTGAAATCTGGCCGGCCCCCACAGCGGCCGCAGGTTTTCCGCTCAGGATGATTGGTGGCGCGCCGGAGCTCCAGCACTTTGCACAGACCTTTGTCTCGCGCCTGCGAAAACTGTTGACAGGTTCGCCGGGCTGTGCTATCTGGCGCCACCAGAGCCAAATGGTGGGGGTGAAAGCAAGGGGTATCGGCGAGTGGGCCGAAGCGGCGGTAACCCAAAGGGCGAAGATCGAGCTGGCAAGTAGCATGCACACTTCGCAAACGGTTTTCTTCCAGCAACACCCCACCCCACCCCGGGAGGTGAAGGCCGCAAGGTTTTCACCTCCCGTCTTTCTTTAGACGGGTTCGTTATTCAGCAGCACCGGGTTGCAGCAACGGTGTGCGGCGTGCGGGGCAACGGGACCTGCTGCTGCCGGAGCGACAGAACGTTCCTTCAATCTTCCCTCTCGTTTCCGAGCGGTTTGTCATCATCCATTGTCTTCGGATGGGCGGCACAAAGCCCTCAGTTGGTTCCGTCTTGGGGGTAACGTCTCAGAGCGTGGGAACGGGCACGCGCTCGGCGTCGCTCTTCAAGGCCCGTTTGTTTTCGTAGAGTGCGCGGTCGGCTCGATCCAGCATTTGCTGCGGTGATTCCCCCGGTTCGTAGCCGGCCCAGCCGACAGCGTAGGTCACGGGCAAGCGCGTGCCGTCATAGTGCACTTCGATCTTGCCCAGCCGCGCGAGCAGGTGGTGGAGCTGCTCCGGCGGGCAATCCGGGAGCAGGACGAAGAATTCGTCGCCGCCGATGCGAGCGGCGATGTCGGAAACACGCAGCACACGCTGCAGCCGCGCGGCGAACTCTTTCAGCACCAGGTCGCCCGCGGCATGGCCGTAGCGGTCGTTGATTTGTTTGAAATTGTTCAGGTCAAACAGCAGCACCGAAAGCGAGTGCCCGTGTCGCTGCGAGCGACTCGTTTCCGCTTTCAGCCGCTGCTCGGCAAAGCGACGATTGTAGAGTCCGGTGAGGGGATCGTGCATCGCCAGCTGGTGCAGTTCTCTGGCGCGCAGCTCCAGCCGGATCATCGCTTCCATGCTCTCAGCCAGTTGCCGCCGCAGCCGCTTGATCAAGATTTGCTGGTAGATCGAGTACAGGTTGAACAGCAACACCAGCCCCACCAGCCCGCGTACGGCCAGATCGAGCTGCTGTCGCAAAACGCTGTCTTCTTCCACCAGCGTGGGATAGGAGAGAGAAACCACCCCGGCCGTCAGCAGCAGCATGACTGCAATGGCCGTCCACCACAGCCACCAGTCGCGCCGTTCCAGTCGCCGCAGCCTGGCTTGGATTTCCGACATGCGCCCGCTCGCTGCTTTTCAGCTGGGCAAGCGGAGTGCCAATTCCCTCGCAGGTCAGCGCCTGCGATTGCTTGAATCATCTTTTGTTATGGAAGGTTTCGATCTGACGGCAGCCTCTTCTTGTTCCAGGATGGCAAGGCGTGCTTTTTTGGAACAGATGCGGGCTCCTGTGTGTTCGGAAGGAGCGAAACGGACCATTCGGCCAGCTCAGCAGCTGCGCTTGATGGCTTCGACGTAGTGGTCGGCTTCTCGCGTGGGGCGCGGGATGCGGTAGCCGTCACAGACAGCCAGGGTCAACTGGATCGCGCTCTGCAGCTCGATGCGATAGCCCACAGAGACATACACTGGACGCGCGCCCGCACGCGTGCGCAGCACCGCGCCGATCGTCTCGCCAGCGTCGAGCAGCGGCGCCCACGCGCCCGGCTCCGGGGCGGGTTCGGCGTGCGTGCCAATCAAGCGCGATTTCGCTACGCCCACGGTGGGCTGGCCGAGCAGCACGCCGAGATGACAGGCGAGACCAAAACGGCGCGGGTGTGCGTAGCCATGCGCATCACAGAAGAGCAGATCGAACGACTCTCGCAGCCGCTCCACCGCAGCCAGCAGCGCCGGGACCTCGCGAAAGCTGAGCAAACCCGGCACATAGGGAAACTGCAGTGGCTGCGCCGACCAGGCACGTTCGAGCTCTTCCAGCGCGGGGAAGCTGTAGACAAGAACACCGGCAATTGCCCGTCCGCGGGCAGTATCCAGCGCCACGTCGGCGCCGGCAATGCGACGAATGCGTTCGGGTGAAATCGTGTGGGGCCGCTCGGCGCGCACACGGCGCCGCAGCTCTTCCTGGATGCGGCGCGCTTCGGCCGGAGTGACGTCCCAACGATGCAGTGGCAGCGACTTCATCGGCTCAGGCCAGCACGGCGGTCGGGCCGGTCCTCCTCCGGGCCTGCCTGTGTGCAGGCTAGCACAGTTCCACCAGCAGTGCGCCCGAGGGCAGCCCGCCGGCAACATTTTTGGCTGAGAGCAGAAAGCGGGATGGTCTGCGTCACCAGCAGCCAACGCAGGGAGGCAAAATCAGGAGGGCGCTGCTCGCACGGATTGACCGGAGCCGCCGGGAGTGCGGTCCGACGAGAGCAGTTCTACCGCCCTTGCCCCTGCGAGCCCCGACTGACCTGTACCCGGGTGGAGATTGTCTTTTACTTCAGGCGCCTTTGCGGAGCTCGGCGAGCACCTGCCGGGCCACTTCCTTCAGCGTCTCAAACACGCCTCGACCTTGGATGGCGACGGCTTCCGTCACCGGTTCGCCCTTCAAACGCAGCAAGCGGGTCAGCTCTTCGACCGGCAGGATGTTGGGCAGGTCGCGCTTGTTCAGTTGCAGCACGTAGGGGAGGGTCGCGAAGTTCAGGCCATGTTCGCGTAGGTGTTCGCGCAGGTTGTCAAGGGTTTCCAGGTTGGCGTCGAGCCGCTCTTCCTGCGAATCGGCGACAAAGACGACCCCATCGGCATTTTTCAGAATCAGCTTGCGGCTGGCTTCGTAGAAGACCTGCCCGGGCACGGTGTAGAGGTGGAACCGAGTGCGGAAGCCGCGTACGGTGCCCAAGTCGAGCGGTAGAAAATCGAAAAACAGTGTGCGGTCGGTTTCCGTGGCCAGCGAGACCATTTTGCCCTTCAATTCCTGGCCGGTGTGGTCGTAGATCCACTGCAGATTGGCCGTCTTACCGCCCAGCCCTGGGCCGTAATAGACAATCTTGCAGTTGATCTCGCGCGCAGGAAAATTGATGAACGGCACAAACGCCCTCAGTCTGTTGCCAGCCCCTCGGAACGGGTGGCTCTGGGCGCACCCGCAGCGGGTGGCTACTTATAGCATACCCCTCCGCTTCGGTTCATCGGCCCGAGGGACCGGCGTAGCCGAACAATAACGGGCCGGCGCAGCGGCTCGAGCGCGAGCGTGTCGAGCGGCTCTGCGGTGCCGTGCCGAGGGCGAGCCGGGGTGGCGAGCGGGCTGGATTCTTTTAATTATCTTTTAGCTATAAGATTCTGACTCCGTTGACGACAACCGTGCGCTTTGCTAGCATGCCTGCATGGCACGTCCGATCAAAGCATCGCGCCGCGCGGGATCCAGAAACGCAATGTCTCCCACCACAGCTTCTAAGAGCAAGAAAAAAAAGGTTGTTGAAGGCCTCAATCGACCTTCGCATCTGCTGGACAACCTGACCGATCCTGCTGCCCAGCAGCAACTGAAACATTATGAAGAAGGGATGCGGCTTTTCCAGCAGCAAAAGTTTCACAAGGCGAAGGCGGAGTTCGAACGGGCCCTGGTCGGACCAAGCCGCGAACTGGCTGACCGCGCGCGTGTGCACCTGCGCATCTGTGTGCAGCGCATCGAACGACCGCCAGTCGCGACGCCACGCACGGCCGACGACCACTACCATCACGGCGTGGCAATGATGAACCTGGGCCACTGGGATGAAGCGCGCGATCACCTGGAACGCGCCCTCAAGCTCGCCCCGAAAGCCGATTACGTCATCTATGCCCTGGCGGCACTCGATTGCCTGACCGGCGAAGCCGACGCCGCGCTGGAAAAATTGAAGCGGGCCATCGAACTGCGCCCAGAAAATCGCTACCACGCACGCAACGACGAAGACTTTGCCTTTTTGCAGGAAGACCCGCGCTTCACCGAGCTGCTCTACCCGGAGCGGGAAGTTCTGGCGTGAGCGGCGCCACGCGGAAGGATCCGTGCGGTTGCCCTGTGGCGGTGAGTCCTGCAGAAGAGACGACGAAGCCGCATTGCCGTGAACAGCTCGAGCAAGATCGGGGCGCGGCCCGTGCGCATCGTTGCCGTGGGGGGCGGCACCGGGCTTTCCACGTTGCTGCACGGGCTGAAGGAGCACGTGGCCCGACGGCCGCAGGATCGTGTGCGGCTGCCGATCGGGGATCTGGCCGCGGTGGTCACCGTGACCGATGACGGGGGCAGTTCGGGCCGGTTGCGCCGCGCCTATGACATCCTTCCACCGGGTGACATCCGCAACTGCCTGGTCGCGCTTTCGAAAGACGAAGCGCTGCTGAGCCGTCTGTTCCAGTACCGCTTCCCCGCCGGCAGTGGCCTGCGCGGACACAGTTTCGGCAACCTGTTCCTGACCGCCATGGCCAGCGTCACCGGAGATTTTGCCGAGGCGGTGCGGCTCTCGGGACAGGTGCTGGCGATTCGCGGCCGGATTTTTCCTTCCACCACGGCCAACGTGGAACTCGAGGCGGAGATGGAAGATGGTTCAGTGATCCGCGGGGAGACGCGCATTGCGCGTTCGGGCCGACGGATCCGGCGCGTTCGCCTGGTGCCGCGGCGGCCGAAGCCTCTGCCGGAGGTGCTCGAAGCCATCCGCGCCGCCGACCTGATTCTGGTCGGGCCCGGCTCGCTCTACACCAGCATCATCCCCAACCTGCTGGTGGCCGGCGTGGCGGAAGCCATCGCGCGGTCGCGGGCCACCCGCGTCTACCTCGCCAACCTGATGACCCAGCCTGGGGAATCGGAGGGGTACACGGTGGCGGATCACATCCGGGCGATCTATGAGCATGCGCGGCGGCGGCTGTTTGACTGGGTGGTGGTGAACCGGCAGCCGATCTCTCCGCGCCTGCTCCGCCGCTACCGCGCCCAGGGTGCCGAGCCGGTCCGTGCCGACCTCGAGTCTCTGCAGCGCTTGGGTGTGGGCGTGATTGCCGACGAGCTGGTCGAGGAAAACAGCGTCGTGCGCCACAACAGCGCCCGGCTCACCCGCTTGCTGCTCGAAGAGTTCATCCTTCGCCGACGCACAAGGCGGTCTTGATCGCGACCGTCCCAACCGCGCCACGAAATGTGGTCCGATCCACGATCTTTCGAACGGAGTTCTGCGGCCAAGCCGGGCGGCGGGAACACCGAACCACGTGGCGGCCGGCGGTGGCCCCCCTCAAACGGTTCCGGGGGCCCAGCTTGCAGCAGGCACGGGCCCTCTTTATACTGGCCGACGCGATTTCGGTTGTGCGCGTGGCTTCGCCGAGAGGGAGTCGTGTCGGTGGAAACGGAGATTGGAAGGAGACGCCGCGATGACTCGTGTCACGGTCAAGAATGAATTGAACGTCTATGAATCGGCTGAAGCGCGCTTTGAGGCGGCGGCGCAGAAGCTGGGGCTGGAGAACGGCCTGTACCGCTACCTGAAATACCCGGACAAAGAAATCACGGTGTACATCCCGGTGGGCATGGATGACGGGCGGCTGGAGGTGTTCGTCGGCTACCGGGTGCAGCATTCGCTGGTGCGCGGTCCCGGCAAGGGCGGCATTCGCTATGCCCCCGACGTCTCGCTGGACGAAATCCGCGCGCTGGCCGCCTGGATGACCTGGAAATGTGCTGTGGTGAACATCCCGTTTGGCGGTGCCAAGGGCGGAATCATCTGCGATCCGGCCAAACTGTCTCAGGGGGAACTGGAGCGCATCACGCGCCGTTACACGGCCGAACTGATGGATTGGTTGGGGCCGGAGCGCGACGTCCCTGCGCCCGACCTGGGTACGAATGAGCAGGTCATGGCCTGGGTGATGGACACCTACTCGATGCACATGCGGCGCACGACCACTGCTGTGGTGACCGGCAAGCCGCTCGATTTAGGTGGCTCCCGCGGTCGTCGCGAAGCCACCGGCCGCGGCTGCATGATTGTCTGCGATCGGGCGCTGGCGCGGCTGGGCCTGAAGCGCGAGGGCTGCCGTGTGATCGTCCAGGGATTCGGCAACGTCGGTTCGATGGCCGCGCTGTTGATGCATCAGGCGGGGTACCGGATTGTGGGCGTCGCCGATGTGCACGGCGGGCTGTACAACGAAAAGGGGTTTGAAATTCCGGCGCTGATCGACTGGGTGCACATCAAGCGCAAGCCGCTGCCGGAGTTTCCCGGCGGGGGCGAGAAGATGTCTCCGCAGGAGATTCTCTTTCAGCCCTGCGATATTCTGCTGCCGGCCGCGGTGGAAAATCAGCTCACCAGCCAGAACGCGCACCGCGTCCAAGCCCGCATCCTCTGTGAGGGCGCCAATGGCCCGACCACCGCGCCCGCCGACGAGATCCTCGAAGAGAAGGGCGTTTTCGTCATCCCGGATATCCTGGCCAATGCCGGCGGCGTCACCGTCAGCTACTTCGAGTGGGTGCAGGACCGGCAGGGATTCTTCTGGCGCGAGAGCGAAGTGAACGAGCGGTTGCAGGATGTGATGGAGCATGCCTTTGACGAGGTGGTGCGGTACTCGGAAACGCACAAGGTGAACAACCGCATTGCCGCCTACATGCTGGGGATTGACCGCGTGGCCTATGCGCTCAAACTGCGCGGCATCTACGCCTAGGGCGAGGTCCGGAACCCACCGCAAGCGGCGGAGCACGGCATGCCACACGAGATTCTCCAACCTGGCGCCCTGAAAACCGAAGACGAGCACCGGCGCGACATCTGCCTGGTGGGCCGCTGGATTCACGAGCGCGGTTTCGTGGCCGCCACCGACGGCAACATCAGCGTGCGGCTGGATCCCCAGCGTGTCCTCACCTCACCGACCGGCATCAGCAAGGGCATGATGCTGCCCGAGGATCTGGTCGTGACCGACATGAAGGGCCGCAAACTCTCGGGACGGCGCAACCCCTCCTCCGAACTGGCCATGCACCTGCTCATCTACCAGCGCCGGCCCGACGTCCACGCCGTTCTCCACGCCCATCCGCCCACGGCCACCGGCTATGCCGCCGCTGGCATCCCCCTGAACAAGGCGTTGATCAGCGAGGTTGTGCTGGCGCTGGGCTGTATCCCGGTGGCCCGCTACGGCACCCCAGGCACGCCCGAGTTGACCGAGGCGCTCGAGCCTTACGTCGCCAGCTATGACGCGATCCTGATGGCCAATCACGGTGTGGTCACCTGTGGCCCCGACCTGCTCAGCGCCTTCTTTCGCATGGAGACCACCGAGCATTTCGCTCGCGTCGCACTGGTCACCGAGCTGCTCGGCAAACAGGTCTTGCTTTCCAGCACGGATGTGGAAAAATTGCTCGCGGCTCGAGCGCGGTACGGGCTGACCACGGCGGCGCCGTCGGGCACAGAATGTCCCGTGACGTCGGAATCGCTCGCGGCGGAGCGCGTCATCCTGACCCGCGAGGAACTTGCGGCCCTGATCGAAGAAGCGGTGAAGAGTCGCAGTGGCCGATGACGCCGGTGCCGCGGCCATCCGGTGGTCGGTGCCCGGCGCAGCAGGATTTCGGAGGGGGACGGCATGGGTGAAGCACTCGGCATGATTGAAACCCGCGGACTGGTGGCCATGATTGAGGCCTCCGACGCGATGGTGAAAGCCGCCAAGGTCACGCTGGTCGGCTGGGAGAAGATTGGCTCTGGCTACGTGACCGCTCTGGTGCGCGGCGATGTGGCCGCCGTCAAGGCCGCCACAGATGCCGGCGCCGCAGCAGCGCGGCGCGTCGGCGAGCTGGTTGCGGTGCACGTGATCCCGCGTCCGCACCCGTCGCTTGAAGACGTGCTGCCAATCGGCAAGTCGGCCCTGGCGGCGGCGTCGCACTAGGCAGCGCCCACGGAGCCAGCTCGAAACGCCGCCCTGCGGGTGGCGCGGTACTTCCTTCGTTTCTGTGGTTCCGTTTCGGGGGACACAGTTGATTCTGGCGCGCATTGTCGGCACGGTGGTGGCCACGCGAAAAGACCCGCGGCTGGAAGGAAAAAAGCTCCTGATCGTCAAGCCGGTCTCGCCACAGGGCACTGATGAGCCGGGCTATCTGGTCGCCGTCGACACCGTGGACGCTGGCTTTCGCGAAACCGTGCTTGTCGTGCAGGGCAGTTCGGCGCGCATGGCCGCGGAGTGCAAAGACCGCCCCATCGACGCCGCCATCGTCGGTGTTGTCGACAGCGTCCGGCTGGATGGGGCACACGAGGCGGAACTGGCCGCGGCAAAACGAAAATAGCGCCTGCGGCTGCCCGGCAGAGTTCGGAGGGTTCGTCGATGCAATTGGGGCGCGTGGTGGGCAGCGTAGTTGCCACCGTAAAAGATCCAGCGCTCGAAGGCAAAAAGCTGCTGCTCGTGCAGCCGGTCGGTGGCCATGGCCGCGACGTGGGGCGCCCCCTCGTGGCAGTGGACGCCGTTGGCGCCGGCGCCGGCGAGCGAATCTACTGGTGCCGCGGCCGTGAGGCCAGCTTTCCTTTCCTGCCTGAAGAAGTGCCGACGGAAGCCACCATTGTCGGCATCGTGGACACGGTGCACCTGGCCAGCGGAACCTGACCTCGCCGGAGTTTTCTCTGCGGGGAGCGGTTCACAGACGGCGCCGAGAGACAACGAACAGCGAAGTCTGCGTAAAGACCAGCTCTTCCTCGTCGACCTCCCCCGTCAGGCGCGGGCGGAATCCAGAGGAGTTTTCTTCCAGGTCGGCTTCCATCAGCCGGCGTGTTTTCCGGTAGGCGGCATCGTCCGGCTGCCAGCCGGCCACGCGCATCCACTCGTCAAAGCTGCGCGAGATCTGACTGGGTTCGGTGGCCAGGACTTCAAGGTCGGCCCAGGCGAACAGGCCCAGCAACTCGGCGGTGGTCAGGGTGCGCGCATGGGAGGCGTCGCGCGTCCGTTCGATGCGATTGTTCAGTTCCGGGTCGGCGCCCGCGGGAACCACAATATCCACTATCGCCACCACGCCGTCCGGCCCGACGACTCGCGCCATCTGCTGCAGGGCCGCACGCGGATCCGGCATGTGGTGCAGGCTGTAGCCGCAGATGGCCAGGGGAAAGCTGGCTTCGGCAAACGGCAGCGCTGTGGCATCGCCGCAGACCAGCGCAACGTTGCCAAGACCCTGCTGCTGGCACGCGGCACGGGCGTGCGCGAGCAGCGCCGGCGTCACGTCCAGTCCGCAGACGCGCGCCGCTTGCTGCGCCAGCACGCGGGTGAACGTGCCCGGCCCGCACGCCACGTCCAGTGCAGCCACCGGTCGCGACGGCAGATGGGGCCAGGCCAGCTCCAACAGCCGAGTGGCTTCTTCGCTGCGGGTGCCGAGCGAGAAGGAGGCGAAGGCCTCGGCCGTGCGCGTGAAGCGTTCGCGCACACGGTCCTGGTGACTCTGGCGCGGGGCCATGGCTCCACAGCATACACCGAATCGGTGGCCGACACCGCGGCGGCACGCGCTGCGCTTTGCAGTTGCAAAACGGCGCCTGCTCTGTTTCATTCGGTGGCGGCAAGGCCATGACGTTTCAAGAGCAACGCACCCACTGGGCTCGGCTGCTTCGCCGTCCCGGCTTCCGTTTTCTGTTTGCCGGGATGTTCATTTCGTTGTTCGGTACGGGGCTGAATTATGCCGGCGTGACCTGGTGGGTGCTCGAGCAGACACATTCGACCATCGAAGTCAGCTTCATCGTCATCCTGGTGACCCTGCCCGGCCTGTTTGTGCCGCTGTTCGGCGGGGTACTGATTGACCGGGTGGACCGCCGCTATCTGGGCATCGCGCTGGATCTGACTCGCGGGGTGGTGGTGCTGGGTGTGGCCCTGCTGGCCTGGTACGGTGCCGCGGAGCTGTGGCACGTGCGCGCGCTGATGTTCGTGCTCGGCATCGGGTTTGCGATCTACTGGAGCACAACGAACTCGCTGGTGCAGGAAGTTGTCGAGCCCGAGCAGTTGATGGGCGCCAACGCCGCCGTGCTGATCGCCGTGCAGGGCGGGATGATGGCCGCCGGGGCGCTGGTGGGCTTCGTCTATGCGCGGCTGGGGCTGAGCGGCATCCTGGCCGTGGACGGGCTGACCTATCTGGCTGCGGCGCTCTGTTTGCTGGGTCTGCGGCGCGGACACCATCCGCCGCCGCACCGCCAAGCCGAGATTTCACCCACCATCGAAGCGCCGCTGCCGACCGAGCTCACCGAAGAAGCCGTGGTGCCGCCGATTGTCGAGCCGGGCCTGATTTTGGGGTTTCTCTCCGACCTGCGCGAGGGCTGGCGCTATCTGCGCAACGAGCCGCGTGTATTCGCCATCGGGTTGACCTACGCCTGCATGATGGCCGGCGTGTTGAGTGCCAATGTGCTGCTGGTCGCGCTGGCGCACGACCTGTTGCAAGCCGGCCCGCACGGCTATGGCTACCTGGAAGCCGGATGGGCCTTCGGGGCCATCAGCGGAGGCCTGTTGAGCGGTGTGCTGGTGCGCAGATTTTCGCCCCTTGCGGTGCTTTCGACCGCACTGGCCACGCTGGCGATCGGCCACGCGCTGTTCCCGTATGTGTCGCTGTTGGAGGTGGCGGTGATGCTGAATGCGGTGTTCGGTGGCTGCCGCGCGCTGGGCGGTGTGCTCACTCAGTCCTCGATTATGGCCCTTGTGCCGCGCCGGCTGATGGGACGGACGCAGTCAGCCTTCAGCGTGATCTCCACGCTGCTGCAGATGGCAATGAGCTTTTCCCTCGGCTGGCTGGCCAAATCCGTTGGCTTGCCGATCGCCTTTGGCGCGTTGGGAACGCTCTACGGCGTGGCATTTCTGGCGTCGCTGCGAGCACGCGCGCTGCTGCGGGCGCAGGTGTCCGGTCTGCGACTTGGCTGAGGGCGGGGACCCACCGGTCGCCGCCATTTACGCCGCAGCCGCAATCCGCGATAATGCGCGGCTGCGCGCGAGCCACCAGACCAAGGAGGAATCTTCGTGAGCGACGCGTCGAAACATCGTGGGGTGCGGGCCACCCAGATTTTCGTGGGGCTGATCGTCGGGGCGGCCGCAGGCGTTTTGGCGAATCTGTTCTGGGGCGGTGCACCCTGGTTGGAGTGGGTGGTCAGCCGCGTCACCGATCCGGCCGGGCAGATGTGGTTACGCGCACTGATCATGATCGTATTGCCGCTGGTGTTTGCCTCGCTGGTGCTCGGGGTGGCCGGGCTGGGGGATGTGAAGCGGTTGGGGCGGATCGGGCTGAAGACCCTGCTGTACTTTTTCGCCGTCACCGTCATTTCCGTCATCATCGGGCTGACCCTGGTCAACCTGATCGAGCCGGGCAAGGGCCTGCCGCAAGAAACGCGTGAGCGCATGCTGGAAACGTATGGTGCGCAGGCGGCCGCCGGCCAAACAATGGCCCGGGGGCTCCAGCTCGATATTTCCCTGCTCGTGAACATCGTGCCGCGAAATCCGCTGAAGGCCATGGTGGATTTCGAGATGCTCGCGGTGATTTTTTTCTCCCTGGCCTTCGGCGTCGGTCTGGCCCTGACCCCGCCGCACCGCGCCGAGCCGATGATCCGGTTTCTCGAAGCGCTGGCGGACGTCGTGACGGCCATCATTGACCTGGTGATGAAGCTCGCGCCGTACGGTGTTTTCGCACTCATCTTCAGTGTCACGGCGCGCTTTGGGTACGACCTGCTGTTGAAACTGGGGCTGTATGTGATGACGGTCCTGCTGGGGCTGGCGTTGCACTTCTTCGGCGTCTATGCGTTGCTGGTGCGGGGGCTGGCCCGGCTGAATCCGCTCGATTTCTTCCGCCGCATCCGCACCGTGATCCTCACCGCGTTTTCCACTTCCTCTTCGAATGCAACCCTGCCCACCACGCTCCGCGTCACCGAAACCGAGCTGGGCTGCCCGAAGCAGGTGTGCGGGTTTGTGCTTCCGCTGGGCGCCACGATGAACATGAATGGCACCGCGCTTTTCGAAGGGGTGACCGTGCTGTTCATCGCTCAGGTCTTTGGCATCGAACTCGGCTTGGGGGCCCAGGTCATCGTTGTGCTGATGAGCGTACTGACCGCCATCGGCGCCGCCGGGGTTCCGAGCGGAGCCATTCCGCTGCTCATCCTGGTTCTCCAGGCGGTGGGGGTGCCCGGCGAGGGCATCGCCATCGTTCTCGGCGTGGACCGCCTGCTGGATATGTGCCGCACCACGGTGAATGTGGTTGGCGATATCACCGCGGCTGCCTTCATCACCCGTTCAGAAGGTTTTTCATTTGCGCCGGCCGCTGCGGAAGACCCCAAGTAGGTGCAGCGTTCGAAGCACACCCGGCCGGCCCGGAGGAAAACATGGAGACGTTGTTTCCCGGCCTGCAGGGCCTGCTGAACTACCATCCACTGTTTGTGCACTTTCCGATTGCGTTCTGGCTGGGTGCGCTGCTGTTTGAACTGCTTGGCCAGTGGCGCAACTGCGAACCCTGGCGCGCCACCGCTGAGCGGCTGCTCTACCTGGGCACGTTCGCTGCGCTGCCCGCGCTGTTGACCGGTTTGCTCGCCGAGGCTGCAGTGCCGCCCGGTCCGGCCGGGCAGGCGCTGCAGTTCCATCGTCTGGTGATGCTGCTGGCCACGGGCATTGCGGTGGCGCTTTCGATGCTGGTGGGACTGCGACGCGGAGAGCTGAGCACGAACCGGCGCCGCCTGTTTCTCGCGGGCCTGCTCGTCCTTGCGGTGCTGGTGGGGCTCGGCGCCGATCGCGGGGCGCTGCTCGTCTATCGCTACGGCACCGGAGTCAACTGGGCCGAGGCACAGCCGCAGAAATAGTGCGCGGATGCACTCCGTCGCGCTCGTCGCAGGCGACCCTGTTCCGTGTCTGCACGGCAATCTGACCTGGTCCTACCTGTAGCGCAACCTTTGTCCCGTATGCGACGCGCACGGCTCGCGCCCTCGCAGTGGATCTGATCGGCATGGGCAGATCGGACAGGCCCGCACTCGACGACCGGGGCTCGGCGAGGCCCTAGCCGACGGACGGCCGCAGCGACCTTGAGCAACACACAGCGCCGCCAGCCGCGGCCGGGCCACACGCAAAGTGCCGACGCGAGGCGACACGGGTCTTCCGGTGTTTTCCGGCCTGCATGGGCAGACCGGAGAGGGGCAGGGAGTCCATCAGAGGTAGTCCCGGCTGGGCCCTTCCAGGAAGGCGCGCAGCTTGCGCGAACGCGAGGGGTGGCGCAGCTTGCGCAGGGCCTTGGCTTCGATCTGCCGGATGCGTTCGCGGGTGACCGCAAACGACTGGCCCACTTCTTCGAGCGTGTGTTCGCTGCCGTCCTCCAACCCGAAGCGCATCTTGATGACCTTCTCTTCGCGCGGCGTCAACGTCTTCAGGACCGCAGCGGTCTGTTCCTTCAGCGAGAGGTTGATCACCGCTTCCGAAGGCGAAACCACCGCCTTGTCCTCGATGAAGTCGCCCAGATGGGAATCTTCTTCCTCGCCGATCGGCGTTTCCAGCGAGATGGGCTCCTGAGCGATTTTCAGAATCTTCCGCACCTTCGAGACCGGAATATCCATCCGCTTGGCGATCTCTTCCGAGGTGGGTTCGCGGCCGAGCTCCTGCACGAGCTGGCGGCTGGTGCGGATGAGCTTATTGATGGTTTCGATCATGTGCACCGGGATACGAATCGTGCGCGCCTGGTCGGCAATGGCCCGGGTGATGGCCTGACGAATCCACCAGGTCGCGTAGGTGGAAAATTTGTAGCCGCGACGCCATTCAAACTTGTCCACCGCCTTCATCAGCCCGATGTTGCCTTCCTGAATCAGATCGAGGAACTGCAGCCCGCGGTTGGTGTATTTCTTGGCGATCGAGACGACCAGCCGCAGGTTGGCTTCGATCAACTCCTTTTTGGCCTGTTCCGATTCCGCTTCGCCACGCTGAATCAGTTGCAGGGTGCGGCGGAGCTCGAGCGGGCTGACTTCGGCGTCGGTTTCGATGGCGCGGAGTTCCGCCCGGCGCTCGCGCAGTTCCCGACGGGCGTCGGCAGCGGCATCGCCTCGCAGAGTCTCCGCCCGGCGTTCCAGCCGGCCGGTTTCGCGTTCGAGCGCCTGCAGGCGCTCGGCCGCTTGCCGGATCTTGTCAATCATCCGCTTCTTTTCGATCGGGTTGAAGTCGATCGAACGGACCACGCGGGAAAGTTCCACCCGGGTCCGCGCCAGACGGTACTTGGCCCGCAACCACGCCTTCTTCTTCGATTTGGGCGTGCGCTGCAGCGCGGCGGCCTGTTTGAGCGCCTGCTCGTAGAGTTTTTTGATCTTGTCGAGGATCTTCAGAGTCTGCCGCGTTTTGGCCTCGATCTTCTCGTCGGTCAGTTCTTCATCGTCGAACTGGACAATTTCTTTGATCGATCGGGTGCCGTTGCGCAGCTCCTCGGCGATGGCCAGCAGTTCCTTGATGACGATGGGCGAGCGCGAGATCGTCTTGAGCACCAGCATCTCGCCCCGCTCGATCCGCTTGGCAATGGCCACTTCCCCTTCGCGGGTCAGCAGGGGCACAGTGCCCATCTCGCGCAAATACATGCGCACCGGATCGTTGGTTTTTTCCAGTTGTCCGGGGGCAAACTCGAGCGGAACTTCTTCCTCTGCTTCGAGGTCTTCTTTGACCTCCGCGTCGGCCGCCTGGGCGGCCCGGGCGGCCTTGGCGGCTTCGATGTCTTCGTAGACGTCAATTCCGTGCCGCTCAAACGTGGAGAGCAGGTCGTCAATCTCTTCCGAGGAGTGCACTTCGGCCGGCAGCAGGTCGTTCACTTCGTCATAGAGCAGGTAGCCCCGCTCTTTGCCCATATCGACGAGCTGTCGAACCTGGTCGTATTTTTGTTCAAGCGACAAGGCCTGTCCTCCACCAACCGGGAGAAGCGGACGCGAAAAACACCACAACCGCGGGCTGCGCAGGTGCAGATTCGTTGCCGGCGCAGTCTTGCGTTGAAGAAGGCGTATGGGACTCTGTCAGTGGGGTCATCCTCGCCCTGCAGACCACTTCGTCCGCTAACAGACACATTCCACAGGGCTTAATTATTCAAACCAGACCTGCGTCCGCCAACCCCTCAACTCTATTTGGATGCACGAGCCCCCGCGCTCGTTTCCTTCCAAATGATACAGAATACACAGCCAATGGCTCAACCGTCAATTCATTTCTCTTGTCGAAGTTACCATATCAGGCTGTTTTCCCCGAGCCTGCCCCAGTTTTAGCAGAACGCGGCGGCCACCGCACCACTTCGAATTTCTTGGCGCGGCTCTGGTATGTTGGCGCAGCGCCAAATTCAACCAGCGAAGCATCCCAGTCTTTCCTCTCAATAGAATTCGCCGATGCCGACCGCACAGCGTCGTCGGCGCCCGCGGCAAACCAGGACGTGCTGCTGTAGGCGGGGCTGGAAAATTTTTCCCTAGGCGTGACTTTTTTGCTTGCCGCAGAAAATTTAAACTGTGCATTTTCAAAGATTTAATTGTGGTATCTGCCGTGCCCTTACCTGAGCGAGAGGAAGGGCAAGTCGTGGAATCCCTTCGGGGGATTGCAGGGCTGGGCCGGCTTGCCCTTCCGACCACTTCCGCCGCCACTTCTCCCCAACGCACCCGACTTCATCCGGCGGAAGTGCGTTCGACTCACCGGGGCAAGGGTGGGCTTGAGGCAGTTGCCGGCCGTCCCGACTCGGCTCGGAGCACACCACTGGTATCCACGAAAAAGTAGCGGTTCCCCGACGTGCCCGGCTCAAACGGATCGGCTTGAAGTGTGAAGGTGTCGAATTTGCCGTCGCCATCGAGGTCGAAAGGCTGATAGCGGAAACGGTAGCCCGCCTGGATTCCTTCCGCCAGCCTCGCCTCGATCAGACCGGCGGCTTCTGCACTCGGTGCGGCCTGCTGGGGCGGGCCGAGCGCCTGCAGCGTTGGCGGGGCCTGGCCGTAGCTGTCCGCGTAGGTATAGATGGCCTGGGTAAGCTGCCGCATCAAGGCGATTGCAGCGGCTTCGTTTCGCTCGGTCTCCGGAGGGAACCACTCGCGCAGCGGAAGCACGCCCAAAGAGACCAGCAGAGGCAAAAGCAGCAACCCTCCGCACCCCAACACCAAACCTGCCAACGCCAGCCCTTCGCCGCCCAGTCCAGCCTTTTCGGCGCGCCGGCGCGCCTGATGGCCGAAGACAATCGCGGCAATCGCCGCCGGCGGAAACCAAGCCAGCAGCCCACAGATCAGGCTGGCCCGCGCCTGCCAAGCGAGCTTCGGTTGAGCCAGCCGGTCGAACGGAGTGCCGGCAGCGAACGGGCGCCGGCACGTGGCGCAGATGCGGTTATCTGCCGCATTTTCCGCACCGCAGTAGAAACAGAGCTTCACGTTCGCATTATCCCACAGCCGACTGCGGGCGCGGGCCTCCGATTCGGGTTCGGGTTCGGCTTTGGTGGCCGTGGACGCAGGTCTGGTTGTCAAATCCCGCAGCCGGCTTCACAATAGCCGGGATGCCTTCTGCACGGTTTGCCATCGTCATCCTGGCGGCGGGGAAAGGGACGCGGCTGAAATCCAACCGCGCCAAAGTGCTGCACTGCGCCGGCGGGCGCCCGCTGGTCGAACACGTGGTGCTTGCCTGCCAGCCGCTCGGGGCCACGGAAATACACGTTGTTGTCGGCCACCAGGCCGATGAGGTGCGTGCCGTCGTCGAACCGTTCGGCGCAAAGACCATCCTGCAGCAACCGCAACTGGGCACGGGCCACGCCTTGCTGACGGCACGGGCGGCTTTGGAAGCTGCGGGGGTGGCCGAAGTGCTTGTGCTGCCTGGCGATTCGCCACTGATTCGTACCGAAACGCTGGCGGCGCTGCTGCGCGCGCACCGGGCCGATGGCGCCGCAGCCACTGTGCTCACCGCAACGCTCGAGGCGCCGCAGGGCTACGGCCGCATCCTGCGCAACCCGGACGGCACGGTGGCGGCGATTGTCGAGGAAAAAGCACTCTCGGCCGAGCAGCGCACGCTGCGAGAGGTCAACTCCAGCATCTATGTTTTCTCTCTGCCACAGCTCTGGTCCGCGCTCGGCCAGGTGCGGCCGGAGAATATTCACTGCGAAATCTATCTGACCGACGCCATCGAACTACTCCACCGCAGCGGCCACACCGTGCGGGCCGAGTGCGCTGCTGACGCGCGGGAAATCCTGGGCTGCAATACGCGCGCCGAACTGGCCGAAGTGGACCGCATCTTTCGCCAGAGAAAATGCGCGGACGTAATGGCCGCCGGCGTGACGATCTATCTGCCCGAAACCGTGCTGATTGACCCCGACGTCCAGGTCGGCACCGATACGGTGATCGAACCCGGGGTGCAGTTGCTCGGTGCCACGCGCGTCGGAACGAATTGCTGGATCGGCACCGGCTCGGTGCTGGTGGACACGGTGGTCGAAGACGAAGTGCTCATCCAGCAGAACTGCCGGATCTCCGGCTCGCGCCTCGGTCGCGGCTCTCGGGTGGGCCCCTTCGCGCACCTGCGCGACGGCGCCGAGCTCCGCCCCGGGGCACGCGTGGGCAACTACGTGGAAGTGAAAAAGTCCCTTCTGGCCGAAGGGGTCAAGGCCATGCACCTGACCTACCTGGGCGATGCCACCATCGGACCGCACACGAACATCGGCGCTGGAACCATCACCTGCAACTACGACGGTGTGCGCAAACACCCAACCACGATTGGCGAACGCGTCTTCGTGGGCAGCGGTACGGAGCTGGTCGCACCGGTCACGGTGGGCGATGGTGCCTACATTGCTGCTGGCTCCACGATTACCGACCCGGTGCCCGCCGACGCGTTGGCCATCGCGCGAGCGCGCCAAGTGAACAAAAAAGGATGGGCCGCCGCACGCCGCGCTCGCCTGTCCCAGCCGGTCGGTACGGAACATCGCAAAACGAGTGTCGACAAGCGCAAGCCTCCGACGCAAACTGCGAAACGCAACCACCGCGAACGAAAACGAGCCCCGGCCGCGCGCAAGGCGGGCAGTCGGCATAGGAAATCCCCGCGCGGCTAGCGGTTCTCTGGCGCGTGTCGTACACCGCAACAGCAGAACCGGCCGGTTCTGCCCAGGCCGCCCCGTGCAGAACGCACCGCACAGCGTAGTCGAGCTCTGCTGGCTGCCACAACGTTCACCCGCAGAGGACGCTCCGGGCCTCCCGGTAGATTTGCGAACGCCTGCCGCATCCCCGCTTGTCCGGCGGCCGGAAAACGGCTCGAGAGGGTGCGCAGGCCGGAGCCCGCTCCACACGGGGGCTGCCGGGCCGACCTGCGATTCGTGATAAAATGCCGGTGGAGCGGAAATGAAATTCGGCGTTGTTGTCTTTCCCGGCTCAAACTGCGATCACGACACCTACCACGCCATTGGCGAAGTCCTCGGCCAGCCGGTCACCTGGCTCTGGCATGCCTCGGAAGATCTGCAGGGGGTGGATGCGGTCATTCTGCCGGGGGGGTTTTCCTACGGCGATTACCTGCGCACCGGTGCGATTGCCCGTTTCTCACCCGTGATGCGCGCGGTGGAGCGTTTTGCGCGCGGGGGGGGGCTGGTGCTGGGCATCTGCAACGGATTTCAGATTCTGCTCGAAGCGGGACTGCTGCCCGGTGCGATGCTGCGCAACGCGGGTCTGCGCTTCGTCTGCCGGCCCGTCTATCTCCGCACCGAAACCACGCACACGCCGTTCACTTTGGCGGCGCAACCCGGTCAGGTACTGCGGGTGCCGATCGCGCACAGCGAAGGCAACTACTACTGCGACCCGGAAACGCTGCGCATACTGGAGCGCGAAGACCGCATCGTTTTCCGGTACGCTACCGCCGACGGCCGGGTCACGCCGGAAGCAAATCCAAACGGCTCGCTGGCCAACATTGCCGGCATCTGCAACGAAGGCCGGAATGTGCTGGGCATGATGCCGCATCCGGAGCGCGCCGTCGAGCCGGCTCTGGGGAGCAGCGACGGGCTGGTGGTGTTCCGCTCAATGGTGGCCGCACTGGCCCGCGCCGGCATCGCCTGATCGGCCGCGCAACCCCAGCGCACTGCCCGCGGCCAGAGACCCATGCTGGACACGGAAATCAAAATCACCGCCGACGTCGCCGCACAACACGGCCTGAGCGCGGAAGAGTTCGCCCGCATCCGCCAGATCCTCGGCCGCGACCCGAACCTGACCGAGCTGGGCCTTTTCTCAGTGATGTGGAGTGAACACTGCTCCTACAAGTCCAGCAAGATCCACCTGAGACGCCTGCCCACCCGCGGCCCCCATGTGCTGCAGGGTCCCGGGGAAAACGCCGGCGTGGTGGACATCGGGGACGGGCTGGCGGCAGTGTTCAAGATCGAATCCCACAACCATCCGAGCTTCGTCGAACCGTTTCAAGGTGCCGCCACCGGCGTCGGCGGCATTTTGCGCGACATCTTCACGATGGGCGCGCGGCCCATCGCCGTGCTCGATTCGCTGCGCTTCGGCCCACTCCGTGCGGTTGGCGGTGGCCGGCCCTCCCCTGCAAGCAATCCGCAGAGGGATACGTCCCCGGACGAACTGGCCCGCAATCGGCACATTCTGGAGGGCGTCGTTAGCGGCATCGCATTCTACGGCAACTGCTTCGGTGTGCCGACCGTCGGCGGGGAAGTGCAGTTCGAGCTGTGTTACTCCACCAACCCGCTTGTCAACGTGCTCGCGCTGGGCATCGCGCGGCACGATGAGCTGTTCTTCGCCCGCGCCCGCGGTGCCGGCAACCCGGTCATCTACGTGGGCGCAAAGACCGGCCGCGATGGCATCCACGGCGCCTCGCTGCTGGCTTCCGCCGAGTTCAGCGAAGAATCGCAGGCGAAGCGGCCCAACGTGCAGGTCGGCGACCCGTTCCTCGAAAAACTGCTGCTGGAAGCCTGTCTGGAAGCGATGCGCACCGGCGCCATCGTCGCCATCCAGGACATGGGCGCCGCCGGCCTGACCTGCTCCACCTGCGAGATGGCCTCCCGGGGCGGTGCCGGCATCGAAATCGAGTTGGCGCGGGTGCCCCAGCGCGAAGCCGGCATGACCCCGTACGAGATCATGCTTTCGGAATCGCAGGAGCGCATGTTGCTGGTGGCGGAAGCCGGACGCGAACAACAGGTGCTGGACGTCTTCGCCAAATGGGGCCTGGATGCGGTGGTCATCGGACGGGTGACCGACGACGGCCTGCTGCGCGTGCTCGACCGCGGCCGCGTGGTCGCCGAGGTACCCGCGAAAGCCCTGGCCGAGCAAAGTCCCGTGTATGATCGCTTGCGGCAACCACCCCCGCCACGCACCGACGAGTCCCTGTTGACCTTTTCCACCGACGCAGACACAGACCCGGCGCGGTGGACGGAACACTTCTGTCGACTGCTTGCCGCACCGGCCGTGGCTTCGAAGCGCTGGATTTTCGAACAGTACGACTACATGGTGCGCACGAACACGTTGGTCGGCCCGGGAGCCGGAGACGCCGCGGTGGTGCGTATCAAGGGCACAGCGCGCGCGCTGGCGCTGGCCACCGATGGCAATGGCCGCTGGTGCTGGCTCGACCCGTTCGTCGGCGCGCAGCACGCCGTGGCCGAAGCCGCCCGCAACGTAGCCTGCACCGGCGCTCGTCCGATCGCCGCCACCAACTGCCTGAACTTCGGCAACCCAGAAAAACCGGAGATCATGTGGCAGTTTGCCCGCGCCGTCGAGGGTATCGCCGTGGCCTGTGAAGCCCTGGGCGTGCCGATCACGGGTGGCAACGTCAGCTTCTACAACGAAACCTTGGGCCGGCCAATCTACCCCACCCCGATCCTGGGCGTACTCGGCCTGCTCGAAAACGCCGCGCATGCCCTGACAAGCGGTTTCCGTCAGGCCGGCGACCTGATTGTGTTGCTCGACGGCGGCAGCCAGCCGCCTCTGCACACCATCTCCACCGAAGCGCTGCAGCGCGAGTTTTCCTCTTCGCTCTACGCCAAGACTCTGGCCGGCGTCATCGCCGGCACACCCCCGCCGGTGGACCTGGCTGCAGAAAAACGGCTCATCGCTTTGCTGGTAGCGCTGGCCA
Source organism: Bacillota bacterium (assembly GCA_023511565.1). Lineage (GTDB taxonomy): Bacteria > Acidobacteriota > Terriglobia > Acidiferrales > UBA7541 > DSGC01. Next base: position 3,600 of record JAIMBE010000003.1, on the reverse strand, counting down.
GCGAAGGACTGCTGCATTCGGCGCACGACCTCAGCGATGGGGGCCTGGCGGTGGCCGTGGCGGAATCCTGTTGTACGTGCGAGCCGCCCCTGGGGGCCGAGATTCAGTTGTCCGGCCCGCGGAGCCTCCCGCTCGAATTTGCGCTGTTCAACGAACGCGGGGCGCGGGCGGTGGTCTCCTGTGCCGAAGGTGCACTTGCCCGCGTGCTCGCGCTTGCGCGACAATACCAAGTTACGGCGCACGAGTTGGGACGGACGGGCGGTCCGAGCTTCCGCGTACAGTGGAACGGCACCACCGTGCTGGAAGCGCCGGTCGTGTCACTGCACGAGCTTTGGTCGACCGCGTTTGAACGCGCCCTGCACACCGGCTAGGGGCCCGTTTCCCGGCTCACCGCTCCGTGGGCGAGAAATGATGTCGGAGAACGACTGGAGGGCGCCCTCTCCGCTCCCGGAACTGCCGGACCGGCGCGGAGGACAAACGCATGACCGCGAACCTGCGCATCGCCGATGACCACTTCCATGACCACTGTGGTGTGTTCGGCATCTACGGCCATCCGGAAGCGGCCAAACTGACCTATCTGGGTCTGTATGCCTTGCAGCATCGCGGGCAGGAATCGGCCGGCATCGTCAGCAGTGACGGCAGCGAGCTGCGCGCACGGAAAGGCATGGGGCTGGTCGAGGAGGTGTTCACTCCCGAGGTGCTCGCAGCCCTGCCGGGCACGGCGGCCATCGGTCACACGCGGTATTCCACCGCCGGGGACACCGCGCTCGTCAACGCGCAGCCGATCCTGATTGACTGCAACAAAGGCCAGCTGGCGTTGGCGCACAACGGCAACCTGACCAACGCCAACGAGTGGCGCCGCCGGTTGGAACACCGCGGCTCGATCTTCCAGACCACGTCCGACACCGAAGTGATCGTCCACTTGATTGCACGCGCCGGCGGCCGGAACCTGACCGCCTCAGTGGCCGAAGCGTTGAACCAGGTCGAAGGTGCCTACTCGCTGCTGCTGCTCACCCGGGAGGAGCTGTTTGCGATTCGCGATCCGCGCGGCTTCCGGCCACTGAATCTGGGCCGGCTGGGCGCGGCCTGGGTGGTGGCCAGCGAAACCTGCGCGTTTGACCTGTTGGACGCCGAATACGTGCGCGAGGTGGAACCCGGTGAACTGCTGCGCATCTCGCGCGGAGGGGTCGAATCGGTGCGCTTCGCGCCGGAGCGGCCGCACCAGTACTGCATCTTCGAACACGTTTATTTCGCACGGCCCGACAGCATGGTCTTCGGCCGGTCAGTGAACAGCAGCCGGGAGAGGCTCGGCCGCCTGCTGGCCCGCGAGCATCCGGCCGAGGCCGATCTCGTCACGCCGGTGCCGGACTCGGGTGTTCCGGCGGCCATTGGCTATGCGCATGAATCGGGTATCCCGTTCGTCATGGGCCTGATCCGCAATCACTACATCGGTCGCACGTTCATCCAGCCAGAGCAGGCGATCCGCGATTTCGGCGTCAAGCTGAAGCTGAACCCGGTGCGGGGACTGCTGGCGGGCAGGCGCGTCGTCCTGGTGGACGATTCGATTGTGCGCGGCACCACGAGTCGCAAGATTGTCCGCATGGTGCGCGAAGCCGGCGCCATCGAAGTCCACGTGCGCATCTCCTGTCCACCGACGATCGCGCCCTGCTACTATGGCGTGGATACGCCCACGCGTGCCGAACTGATTGCTGCGCAAAAGTCGGTCGAACAGATTCGGGATTTTCTCGGCGCGGATTCGCTTGGTTACCTCTCACTGGAAAGCCTGCGCCGCGCCGTCGAAGACGACCGCGGCTGTTACTGTACGGCGTGCTACACCGGCACGTACCCCACCGAAACGCCGGTGCAGCTCGAAGTCGCCGTGCAGAAGAGCGGCTGAGAGCGACAACATCTGCTCCCGCCGACCCGGGCTTCGGCCCGCGCCCCGGCGTCCTGGCCCGAAAACAAACGCCTATGAACGACGAAAAAGAAGTCAAGAACAAAGAGAAAGACGGGAAGGAAGTCATCTCCGTCGGCGAGCGCCTGCGCCGGGAAGTGCTCTCCTGGTTCTGGGTGATTTTGATTTTTCTGTTCATCCACGGGTCGATTGTGCAGGCGCGGGTGATCCCCTCGGGTTCGATGGAACAGACGCTGCTGGTGGGCGATCATCTGCTGGTTGATCGTTTTGGCTACAGCGCGGAAATTCCCTTCACGGGCATCCGCTGGACCCTGTGGCGCGAACCCAAACGCCAGCAGATTGTCGTCTTCCGCCGCCCGGGCCAGGCCGATTTTGTCAAGCGCATCATCGGCATGCCCGGCGATACCCTGGAGGTCCGCAACGGCGCCGTCTACATCAACGGTGCGCCGCTCGACGAACCCTACGCCTACAACATTCGACCGTTCGAAGAAGGCGGCCCCTGGCACGTCCCTCCGGGCCACTATTTCATGATGGGCGACAACCGGGGCAACTCCAACGACAGCCGCATGTGGGAGAATCCCTACGTGCCGCGCGAGGACATCATCGGCACGCCACTGGTCATCTACATGTCCATTGAGGCGCCCGGGGAAGACGCCTGGCAGCCGGGCCATCTTCCGGAACGCTTCCGCGCCTATCTGGCCGCACTGGTCCGACCGGAGCGAATCCGCTGGGGACGCCTGCTGCATACGTTCTGAGCCGGCGGCACCGACCGCCCAGCCTGACGCACGCCGCGCGCGCCGTCCGGCTCCGAGCGGACTCTGCAGCCCCTTCTGCACTACAATGGTAGGCCCATGAAGTACGCTGACGCAGGTGTGGACATCTCCGCGGCGGAACAGATCAAGCAGCGCATCCGCACGCTGGCCGGTCGCACGGCCACGCGGGACGTGCTGGGCGGCATCGGCGCCTTCGGCGCGCTCTACGCGCTGGATCGGAAACGCTGGAAGGAGCCGGTGCTGGTGGCCAGCGCGGACGGCGTGGGCACGAAGCTTGCCGTCGCTCAGCTGTGCCGCGTGCACTCGACGGTCGGCGTGGACCTGGTGCACCACTGCGTCAACGATATCCTCGTGCAGGGCGCCGAGCCGCTCTTCTTCCTCGACTACCTGGCCATGGGCCGGCTGGAGCCGCGCACTGTCGAGCAGATCATCGAAGGACTCAGCCGGGCCTGCAAACAGGTCGGCTGCGCACTGGTGGGCGGCGAAACCGCCGAAATGCCTGAGTTCTACGCGCCCGGCGAGTACGAACTGGCTGGATTCATCGTCGGGGCGGTGGAACGCACGCGGCTGTTGACTGGTGAGCGCATCCGCGCCGGCGATGTGCTGATCGGTCTGCCCTCGTCCGGACTACACACCAACGGCTACTCGCTGGCGCGCAAGCTGATCTTCGAAGTGCAGCGCCTCACGCCGGAAAGCTACGTCGCCGAAGTGGGTAACAAAATCGGCGCGGAGCTGCTCAAGCCCCACCGCTGCTACCTGGCGGCCGTGAAACCCCTGCTGGCGAAAGATCTGCTGGCCGGCATGGCGCACATCACGGGCGGCGGCATCACCGGCAACCTGCCGCGCGTGCTGCCGCGCAACACCCGCGCCGTGGTCGAGTTGGGCTCCTGTCCGGTGCCACGCATCTTTACC
>JAIMBE010000028.1 GCA_023511565.1 Bacillota bacterium | reverse complement strand
GGAGCGAACGGCAGTCCCGCTTCTGACACTGCTGCTCCAGCGCGTCGCCGATGGCGTCAAGGGCTTCGCCTTCCGGCGCGATGAGAACGACGTCGAGGCCAGCCGCCGCCAGGTGGTTGGCCGCGTAGTCGAGCAAGGCGCGCGCCTGATCGGGCAGGCCGGCCAGCAGATGGAACGAGTAGCGCGCGACAGGGATCTGCACCTGGGGAAACAGAGTCAGCGCGCCGATCGTGGGCACCTGCTGCTCTTCGATAACCGCAGTGGCTGCACGGTCCATGCCGGCCGTAAACGGCGCGACCAGGGCAAAAATCTGCTCGCGAACCAGAAACTCCCGCACGACCTGCTCCGCCCCTGGCCCCGGCGAAAGTGGCAGCGTGTGCAGCTCCAGTTTGCGCTCGTAGAGACCGCCGGCTGCATTCAGCTCATCGAAATAAGCCTGCAGGATGCCACGCACTTCCGCACCGACCTCGCCGAGCGGCCCGCTGTCGGGCAGAATGGTGCCGATGCGAATGGCGTAGTCGGTAAGTCCGGGATCGAGATCGGTGCCGAGACGCTTCAGGTAGGCAATCAGGTCGGCCATGTCTTCCCGCGAAAAGCCGTAGCGGGGCATGGCTGGGTTCAAGGTATTGCCGGCAGGATCGAACCCCAGGGCGATGGCGGTGCGCAGGCTGACTTCGTCATACGGGGGACGCCGCCGGCCGCCCGGCAGGGCGACCTGGTACGGCTTGGTCAGCGCCTCCCACGTGACGGCCGAGGGCACCACACCGCCTTCAGCTCGGCCCCGACCGTCATACCCGTGACAGCCTGCGCAGGGTAGCGTGGAAGCCGGTACCTCGACCGATTCCTCACCGAGCCGTGCGATGATAGATTTGCCCGACGGGCTGACACCGGTCAGAAAAATCTGCTTGCCCCGCTTCTCCTGCGGGGTGAGCTGCGACTGCGCGCCGAGGCTCATCCCGGCAGCAGACAGCACCACCGCCACCAAAACACAGAGCACCTGCACTCTGCCCGGACGGGCAGCGACTCGGCCGGCCAGCCCGGCTTGCTCTGGACGGTGCACCCCACTTCCCCAAACAAGTGACACCGTTCAATCTTTCCCCGCAGGAGCCGTCGGGCCTTTATCGTTGGCAACGGAGAGCACGGTTTCCAGAATCTGGCCGATGTCGGCCAGAGCCAGGACTTTCTTCCACAGGCCGGTGGGCTCGTTGCCGACAATCATCAGTGTCAGGTGGTCCTCACGCGCTGCGACGTACTGGCCTAGCTTGCGCAGCGCCAGTTCGACGTTTTCGCGTTTCCCGGTCAGGAAATGCCAGCCGGGCCGCGCGCTGTAGGAAGCCGCATATTCGCGCAGTCGCGCCGGCGTATCGTTTTCCGGGTCCACGGTGATCGAAAGCAGAAAGACGTCACGGCCGACGCGGTCACCGAGCGCTTCCTGAATCTGCGCCATCTTGCGGTTCATCACCGGGCAGACACTCGTGCAGGTGGCGAAGAAGGAATTGATGACGACAATCTTCCCCCTCAGCAGATCACTGTAGAGTCGAAGGGGTTCGCCGAATTGATTCACCAGGATCACGTCGGTGAAATACTTGTGGGCTGGGGAAAGTTCCTGCGCTGTGGTGCCGCCGATTTGGGCCGTGGCCGGTGTGACCATGGCCCACCCCGCCAGCACGATCACAACCCAGCGGGCCGACGACCGGCGCAGCCCCTGGGCGCGAGAAATGCATTTCCGAATCATTGACTTCCTCCGTAGGCACAAAACGCAGAATCAGCCGGGCGCTCAGTGGTGGCCACTATGGAGCGTGGCGGAGCGGTGCGGTGCCGCCGCCGCTGCCTCAATCAGCTCCAGCAGCCGGTTGGCGGAACTGAAACCGAATGCGCGCGTCCAATGGCCGGCGGCTTCGTTGCCGATCAGCACGAGAGGTGGATGTTCTTCCTTCGGCCCCACGGGCAAACCCAGGGCTCGAAGCAGTTGATCCACATTCGATTTTTTACCGGTGACGAACGTCCAACCCGGGCCGGCGCCAAACCGGGCACCCCAGGCTTTCAGCCGCGGCGGAGTATCCACAACTGGATCGACACTGATCGAGAGCAGATGGACTTCGCGACCCACGCGATCCCCGAGCAACTGCTGCAGTCGTGCAAATGTGGCGCCCAGCGGTGGGCAGATCGTCGTGCAGGTGGTGAAGATGAAATTCACAGCCACCACGCGATCCTTGATCAGTTCGGAGTAGAAGCGGCGCTCGCGGCCCTCCTGATCAACAACGACCAGGTCGGGAATCTTCATTCCGGACAGGGATTCGGCACCGGCCTCGGCCGAGGGGGGACTCGCCTGGCGATGGTGTGCATGGGGGTCAGCAGGCTGCTGGGCCAACCCTGCGACAGCAAGCGCTGAAAGCACAATCGCCCCCACGAGCGATTGGAAGCCACGAACGAGCATCGTTTTCCTCCCCGTGCGAAATTGTCGCCGACTCACGGTCCCGGGGGCTGCGCCGCCGAGGCGGCAGCCTGCGAGGGTTCGTGGTCGGCCTGCAGCACCGCATGCGGCAACTGACCCAGCCGAAGCCCGAGTGAGGGCACCTCAAAAAACAGGTAGTAGAAACCGGCCTGAGGAACACGGACGGTGAATTCGTACAATCCGCCACCCAGCGCGCGTGCATAGAAGCGCTTGCGCCAGCCGGAGCTGGTGTAGACCATTGCGCCCAAATCCGCCAAGTCGCTGCGCGGTGCCGCTGTCAGCGAATCGCGCACGCGCACCTGAAAACGGATATCCTGATTCACGGTCAGCCGGACCTTGTCCAACAACGGCTCGACCTGAATGGCCACGCGCTCCCGCCGGATGTGTGGGTCCACCGCCACGCGCAGGTCGAAGCAGTGCAGCACGCGGGGCGAGTTCAAATAGAAGACCACATCGTAGACGCCGGCCCCGGTGAGCCGGAACGAGCTGGCATAGACGCCCGGTTCGGTTTCGCGCAGGTTCTGCTCGGCGACAAGTACGGCGCGACCAAGGCGGCTGTAATTGGAAAAGCTGACGTTCGGCGCCGCCATGCCCTCGTGGTAGTAGTAGATGCGGCGATCGGCCGGGTTGGCAATCAGGGCCGCGTTCCCTTCCGGAGCCGCAACAATCGCATCGGCCACGATCGGTGCGCCCGCGCGCGAGGGTGGGTTCTGGCCCGCGGGAAAATCCAGAATTTCGGGCGGCCGGGGCTCAGCCAGATCGGCCAGTTCGAGAATCTGCACCTGGTGCGCATCGCGCAGCCGGATGTAGGCAAACGAATCCGTAAAGGCCACCAGATCCGGACTACGACCCACGCCCAGCTTGAAGCGCAACTGATGCGTCGAGGCATCCAGAATGTAGAGCCGATTCTGCGTCCCGTTGGTGACAAAGGCGTACCGACCCTTCGGCTCGAAGCGCACAAAATTCAGACCCGAATCGAGCTGGAGGTGACGGAGCAGCGTGTGGCGTTCGGCATCGATCACGGCCACGCTCCCCGTGGTTTCATCCGCCACATAGACAACGCCCGCCAGCGGCGTGTACGCCAACGCGACCGGCTGTTGGCCTGTCCGTAGGGTCTGGCGGATCGCGAGCTCCCGGATATCAATCACGGTGACCGTTCCATCGGCGCTGTTCGTAACAAAGGCGAAACGATCGTCGGCTGTGACGGCGAGTTGGTGTCGGCCGCGACCCGTGCGGAATTCGGCGACCTTTTTCATCCCCGCAGCGTCAATTACGGTGACGCCGCTGGGTTGCTCGGCCGGCGCCTCATTCGCCACCCAGAGATACTTGCGGTCGGGTTGGAGCAACACGCGAGTGGGATGCGGGCCGGCGGGCACATAGGCCAGTGTGCGCCAGCGCTGCGTGTCGATCACCGCAACCTCGTTGGCCTGGGGCACGCTCACGTAGAGCCGTTTGTGATCGTTGTCTATGGCCCAGTCGGCGCCTGGCCCTTTCAGAGTGATCATCGTGAACAACTTGCTGTCGGAGAAGCCGATCTGCGGATCCACGACGAGGATCGTGCCGTCGTCGTTCAGCGACATCACGAAGTAGGAATTCAGGTCCACGGCCGGTCGGGTACGCAGATTGCCCTGAAAGAATGCCTGCACCTTGCGGCGGCAGTCCTCAGCGCTGGGCGTATCCGGAGTCGTGCGCGGGTCGATCCAAGCGACCGGAAACAGGCCAGAGAGTGGTGCGCCGCTGCTGTCCGCAATCTTGAAACGGATCACGGCCTCGCGCTCTTCGATCAATGGATCTGGAGGGTCATCGGCGCGGGCGCCGGCGCCGGTGGGCTCGATGGTCAGTTCGACGGCAATGCCCGCCTGCTCGAGTTGCTGCCGATAGGTTTTCGGCGGCACAGGCGTTGCAGGCGTCGAATCCCTAGGGGCGGATTCGACGGCTTTGGGGACCTCGTCAGGGCTGGCCTGCGCGGTCGGTGGCGATTGCGTTCCCCCCTGCGGTGCGGGTGGATTCTGCGGATGTGCCAGGCCAGCAAACAAGGCCACGGCCAGTGCAGCGGCTGCGAGCCATCGGGCGGTCATAGGTATTTCGCCTCTCGGTGGGATCGAAAAGAAAGCAGCGGGTTCACGCCGCTGCTCGAAACCTCCTTCTGTTGCTTCTGGGAACGCTGCCATGACCCTTGCTGCCCATCGCGGGGTCCGGATTCCTCCACCACCAGGCAGCCGGAGTCGGCCCCCGGGGGATGCACGGGCATCCCCCGGGGGCCACAGTCACATCATTCAATCACAGTTGTATCTGAGGTTGTCTCTGACGTCGTCTTCTGCCTGACGCTGGTCACCCGGAACAGACCCCAGATGCCACCGTCAAAGGTGAAGGAGGCGAAGTCGCGCCAGAGGTAGTCGCCCACAATACCGAAGCGGCCTCCGGCGCCGTTCTTCAACAAGACATCGAAATGATTTGTGGGGCCATGGCCCATCTGGGCGCCCTTCCATTCGGACAATGGGTTGCTGCCGAGCAGCAGCGATCCATTGATGTACGGCAGTTCCTCCCAGATGTGACCATGGAGCATGAAAACATGGTTGCGGGCGTGCCCGGCCGGCTTCAGCACACGGAAGCGAACGCTTTCGCCGACTCGCGCGGTGAACACCGGCGTGACCGGGTCGCCGCCCACCATGTCGTTCGAAAGCACTTTCGTGAAATCAAAATTCCGCGTGGTTTCGAGCGGCGTGTCCGGTGCGAAGCCCATGCGGAACCACATGGGCTCCGTGCGATAGTTGACGGCCTTCTGGCCAGAGTCTTCCGAGTCTTCGGCCTCAGCCGTATTGGGGATCGGACGGCCATCCCCGAAGCGCAGGTTGATATCGTCCTGGAACAGGAGGACGAATTCGCGGAACTGCGTTCTGTCGGCCTTGGTGACCAGTGCAGTGGCACGAGACTTGGAAGACTCGGACCAGCTCGATCCGGGTGGCTCAATGATCAGGCCGCCAATCGCGCCTTTGTTCGAGTGTTTGATCGGGTCAGAGGAGATCAGATTGGTGGCTCCGAACTCGATCGGGGTGGCCTGGATGCTGCCGTCGAGGTTCACCTGGATATCGCCGGTGTAGAACACATAGGGGCGGCTGTACCCCGGGCGAACCGTCTGGACCGGATTGAAGCCCGCGTTCACGCCGGCGCTCAAGGCGACATCGGTGAACACGAGCTGCGTGCGCAGGCCGACGAAAGGTGAGGGCTTCACCTGATTCGCGTTGAACCTGCGTACGATCATGGGCAGGGTGTTGAAGCCGTCCAGATCGGGCAGAGTCGTGGGCAGGCGATTGCGCAACCGGAGCTTGACGCATTCGCCCGCGTTCGCACGCACGATCAGCGGCTCGATCGGTGCCCCTGCCTTCAACTTGCCGGTGCTATTCAGATCGCTGGTCCGGACATAGAGGATGGCCGTCGGGTCGTTCAATGGGCCACCGTTTGCGGTGCGTGAGTTGTAGACAAGCCGACCCCCGGGCAGTGCCTGCTGTGCTGCGACTGCAGTGACGTCGAGGACGCGCACTGGGCAGCTCAGCAAGCCCCAGCCACCTAAGTTGGCGAGAGAAGTTGTTTCTGTCGTGGTCAACGAGCTCTCCCCCGAGGTGGCCAAGATGGTGCTCTGGGCAGTCTGCTCCGCGGTACCCAAGGTCTGCTCGGTGGTGGAGAGTGTGGTGGTGTCGCCTGAGGTCGTGGCGGAATCGGTTGTGGTGGACTCCGTCGTGGACATCGTCGTGGTGCCCGAGCTGGTGGTGGTCGCTGTGACCAACTCGCGCAGCTTGGCCACTTTGAGATCCCCTTGCCAGTTGGGCAACGGGTAGAGGTCCGCCCGTCGGTAGTTGTAGACCCGGAGCAGACCCCACAGACCGTTCCAGAGGTCATCGGTGGCCGCACCAGGCATGTAGAGATAATCCACGAATGGGACGAACGGGTTCTGGAAGGGCAACGGGGTGACGAATTCGAAGTGCTCGCTGATGCCCATCATCTGGCTGTTCCGCCAGCCTGAGTTCGGGTCAGCAGCTTCAAACGGCCACTTCAAACCGACGACAGTGAAGTTGTGCCCTTCTTCGTGCGCGCCCACCAGGATGCGAATCTGAATCTTGTCCTGTGCGTAGGCACGCAACAGCGGCGTGAAGGGGTCGCCGGGCCGCACGTCAGCCGTGAGCGGCGGGTAGAAGTTCGGCTGCTGGTTGAAGGCCGGGTCTGCCCGCAGCACATTCGAGCGGAACACGTGCGCGAGGTCACCGGAGATGCCCGTCGCCTGCGTGTTTGTTTGCGGGTCACGCACACGCAGCGGGATGGGTTCGTTGCGATAGTTCACCACAAACGTGCCCGGATCATCGGCAGAGATGGCCTCCGGACACGGTGGTGGCACCCCGCCCGGACAAACATCCGGCGGATCCAATAGGAACGGCAGACCCACCTCCTTCCTGCCCGGAGGGTTGATCGCTTTAGCTGGATCGGGGATGCCGACATTGCCCCACTCGTAGGCAAGCTGGAAATCGGCAAACTCGATCATAAACTCACGGAAACTGTCGGCGGGATTAGCGGTTAGAATATCGGCCCGCCAGGAAGTGGGACCGCCGTCAAAGCGTCCGCCGAAGATTTCCCCTGTCTCCGGATGCCGCCAGGTGGAGCCGGCGGGCTCGATCACCAGGCCGGCGTAAAAGCCGACCTGCTGGTGCGTGGACGGGCCGTAGTGGTCATGCGTAAAGACAGTGGTCAGTGTGCGGTCCACACCCTGCGCATTCAACAGGGGATCGGCGTACCACCGTTGAATGGTGGTCTGCGCACCCAAATCTCCGAAGAACGGATGCGCTTTCGGTTGCAAATGCACGCGCGGACCGCCCCCGAAAGGCAGCAGCCCGCCGAAAGCGTTAATCGCCTCAATGCGTTCCAGCACTTCATCTGGGCTGAAGGTGCCGTCTTCGTAGTTGAAGCCGTTGGCGGCACCATCCGAGGCCGTCACGTCGAACTTCACCAGGTGGATGTGCTGGCCCATGATGTCGGTTGGGGTGCGCACCTGGAAGTCGTCGAGCTGATATTCGTGTGGCACCAAGTTGGTGTGATAGAAGGTGATGCAATCGCCTGAATGCGCTCGGAAGAAAAGGGGTTCCGGAGGCCGCAAACCGCTGCGTGTGTATTCCACATCGCCCCAGAGCGTCAGGATGCGCTGCTGCGGGAAGTGCCACCTCGCTTTGTTCAGGATGGCGTCAATCTGGATGTTGGCGGCCTTGTAGATCCGGGGGACACCTGCCGGATTGCCGGCGTCGTCAATGCAGGGGTCAGCGAACGGTGCACCCGGAGCCGGTGGCAAACCGTTGACGATAAAATTCGCCGGCGTGCCGTCGGGTTTGTAACTCGGATGCTGCCGCTGAGCATGGAAGTTCATAGCTGCAATTTCAATCGGCGTACCTGTCTCCGGCAGTTCGATGGCATCTGCAGTCAGCAGCACCTTGTGAAAGTCGAGTCGGGTGTGCGCTTCCTCGAAGGTGCCATTGACGATGACGTGACGGGGCAGACCACCATCGTCCACCGTGTCGAGCGGTGGGTGCGGGGGCCGGTGGCCAGCCACGCCGGGTACGAAGAACGGGTACCCCGGATTGCCGTCGCCGGTGATCACCGCCTGGCCGTTGACAATTGAAACCTGCGCACCGGGCAGAGGCGGCATGGCGAGGGTCGGAAGGGGCACGACGGCCGGGATCGGCGTACCGGCAGCGATTTCGCCATCAGGGAGCGCACGGGTGCCGGGCACCGGCCGGCCCTCGGCGTCCAGCACACTGCCGGTTTCCAGCACATCGAGGACGCGCCACAACGCCCACATCCCCTGGGCAAAGTGCGGGTAGAAGTGACAGTGGAAGATGGAATCGCCGACGGCCTGGTTCCGGTTGCCGCTGCCGTTGTAGAGCATCTCCAGTGTGAACGCACTGCCCGGGCCGAGCGCTTGGCTGTCCAGATAATTCGAATTGTCGCTGTCGGGCGTATGCAGCCACTGGTGGGTGTGCTGGTGGTGGATATGGTGCTCTTTGGAGCCGGCATGCAGAATCCGGAACTTCACGTGATCGCGCAGATAGCTGTTATAGACATTCGAGGGGTCATCCGGATAGAGTGCCTTGGTGGCCTTCGGTCCGACAATCAGATTGCCCTGCCCGTCGCGTGCGTTGGCCGGGATATCCACAACCATCGCCGGATCGCCGACGGCCCAGGAAGTCAAAAAGAATTCCTCGTACTTGCATTCAGCACAGTTGTGCATCGGGCCGACAAGCAAGCGATTGGCCAGGATTTCGGCTCCGATGCCCCCAGTGCCGTAGTTGAACGCAAACGCATCCCGCACACTGTGCAGCGTGTGGCCCAGCACGGGATCTTCGAAGAATTCCGGGAACGCCTGCACCGCGATGATTTCATCGTGGTAGATGATGGTGAACTCGCGGAAGGGTTGCTCCCGATCCACTGACGGCGTGACCGTCGGGAACGTTCCGGCCGGGAAACGACCCGCCTTCGGGCCGGTGATGATGGCTCTCAGATCGGAGTGCACAATTTCATTGCCCTTGAGCATGTTCAGGATGGGCAAGCCTGCAAACGGGTGCCCGGGGGGATAGACCGCTTGGTAATCAATGATGGGTTGACCTGCAGGCGTTTTGCCCACAGTGGCCAGTTCCAGGTCGGCCCGGGTGACCTGGCTGCGATACCATTCGGCGCCTTTCGGCTCCACATTGACAGCACCGAACAGGCCGGTGTTCAACTGACCGCCGTTCCCTTCTCCACCCGTATTAGCCGCGGTGCTGTAAAGCAGGTGCGCGCCCTCCCGCTCCGCATAGAACGTGTAGGTAGCCGATTGCCCCGGTCCGACCAGACTGCTCGCATTGGTGCCTACAAAGGAGCCGTCCGAGGCGATGCTGCCCACCAACTGCAAGCCTTCCACATGGACGCCAGCAGTGCGGGTGGCCGGCTGGTCATCGTCGGGGACGGGGTCGAGCAGGTTCGTAAAGTGAATCTGCAGGCAATCGCCTACGTTCATCCGCAAAACCAGCGGACGTGGCCGCTTGCCATCGCGCAGGCGCACATTGCCGGGTCCGATGGTGGTGCCCTGCTCCGGCACAACATCGCGCTCGAGCGCAAAGATCATGCCGGCGGGATTCGTGGCGCCCAGGCGGTTCCAGAAGAACGGCTGATCAATGGCAACCACGCGGGCAGTGATGGTGCGCGCGCACTGCGCTGCCGTCGGGGTCGGCAGTAAGGCGCTGCACAGCACACCGAGAAAAATAACAAACAGCCAGTAGGCTACACGGTTGCGGCCTCGGGGGCTGAGCATGGATCCTCCCGTGTCGTGATTTTGGCGACCCGGAAAACACCTCATGTGATGACGTCCGGAGCGCTGTCCTCGCCACTGTGCAGCGCCGCGCCAACGAAGTCAATTCAACAGGTGATGTAGTCCATGGGACTACTCCAAACGGGTGAAGCCATTCGGCCGATCCCTGTCGCCGCGAGGGAGTGGGACCGTGGCACGCAACAAATACATCCGCATGACGTGGAAACGGCCCTGGGATCAGCCGGCGAGGATCTGTATCGTCTTGCGAATCAAACCGACGCGGGAACTGACTCCCATCTTGCCCATGATCAGCCGCAGGAAGGTTTTCACGGTGTTGGGACTGACGCCCATCTGTGCAGCAATTTCCTTGTTACTCAGGCCCTGCACAACCAGTGCGAGTGTCTGTCGCTCGCGTGGACTCAGCCGGTAGCGCTCGGCGGCTGCGCGCACATCGAGAATCGGCCGGCACACCCGCTCGAATTGCAACGCAACAGTAGATGGCTCACTGCAACCCCGGCCCGACTCCAGGCGGTAGCCCCGACAGAGATACCGACGACGACCCGACTGTACCTCAGCGATCAAGGCCGCTCCACCGACAAGCCGTTCCGCAACAATCCCCAGTTTCTCCTTCATCAGTTTTCCGAGCGAAGCCAGCGCCGCCGGGTCGTGCGGGTATGCCAGAATGCGCAGGGCTTCGGCGTTCGCATACAACACCGTGCCCGGGGGTTTCAGCAAGACAAAACCGACTTCAGAACCAGAAGGTGGGGTCGCGGCCTCGCGCGGCTGGGCGTGACCGGCGAATGTCGCATTCCCCCGGTGCGGGGGTTCAGGTGCCGTGGCCGGCAGTTCCTTGTGCGGAGTTGGAAAGGACGGGCCGGCGAGGGGCGCTTCGGGCGGTGGGTACTGCTTTCCCTTGGCGTGCCAGCTCACTGCCTGACGGGGGCCCGACCCACTGGGCAGTGCTGCCGACACTGAAGATTGTTCACTCAATGCCGGTGTGAACCGCGGTCTGCGGGGCGACCTGGTCGTCACCGTCAACTCCAAAAAACCCGGCGCGTGCCCTATCTGATTATGTTCTGTGTAATTTCCTATCCAATAACCTAAGGCACGTGCGAGACAGCGTCATCTTAGTCCTCTGCTTCAAATTGTCAAGTGCAGATCCGACCAGTCTACAATTTTTATTAATTTTTTATTTTTTCGCAAACTGCGCGCAAATGTCGGTGGCTTTCCGACTTATACCCGTTCGCACGGGCAGGGCCCGGAACAGGGAGAACACCTGTCCGCGAAGCGCCCGGCGGTAGCTTGCTGGCAAACCGATGCGGTGTTACACTGCCGACGATGTTGTTCCTACCGAAAAAAGCGACGTGCAGCAGCGTGTTCGCAGCAATGACCTGGGTGCTGCTGACACTGCTCGTCACCGGCTGCGGCCGCGGCACCCGCGACTTCAAAGCAGGCAAGCGCGCTGAGCTGATACAGGACTACGACACTGCGCTGGTGCATTACGAACGCGCCCTGCAAGCCGACCCGAAAAACATCGAGTATCGCTTGAAAGCCACGCGGATGCGCTTTGAAGCCGGTCAGTATCACGTGCGTCTGGGGCACCAGGCGCGCGAGCGGGGCGAACTGCGCCTGGCCCTGACCGAGTATCAGAAGGCGCTGGCGATCGATCCCTCCAGTGCCATTGCCCGGCAGGAAGTGGCGCGCACACTGGAACTGCTGGCCGAACGCGAAGCCGCGCCTGTGGCACAACCCTCGGCACCGCCGAAAGCCGACCTGCTCGACAAGCCGCCGCAACTGAAGCCCCTTTCGCGCGAGCCGATCAACATCAAGCTGACGCAGGATGCCCGTCAGGTCTACGAGGCCATCGGCAAGCTGGCCGGCGTTACCGTCATTTTCGACGCCGAATACCGTCCGCAACGGATCGCGACCGAACTCACCAACGTGACGCTGGAACAGGCGCTCGACGTGGTCGCACTGCAGAGCAAGACGTTCTGGAAACCGGTGGCACCGAACATCATTTTTGTCGCGCCAGACACCCCCCAGAAACGGAAAGATTACGAAGAGTATGTGGTGCGCACATTCTACCTCTCGAACACGGTGACCCCGCAGGATTTGACGGAAATCGCCACCATGCTCCGGCAAGTTTTGGAGATGCGTCGCATCCAGCAGGTGAACGCCTTGAACGCGCTGGTCGTGCGTGAGACGCCCGACAAGATGGCCGTGGTCGAAAAGATCTTGGCGGATGTGGACAAGGCCAAGCCGGAAGTCGTCGTACAGGTCGCCGTGCTGCAGGCCCGGCGCGACCGCGCGCGCGAACTGGGAATTCTGCCCGGATCGAGCACGGTGCTTTCGCCGACCCCGCGGCCCGAGATCGCCAATCAGCAGGGTCAGGTGCGACTGGACGAGCTGCGGCGGCTGTCCACCGCCGACTACAGCCTGACACTGCCAGGCGCTGTCGCCACCGCCCTGATCACCGACAGCACCACCAAGGTTCTGCAGAACCCGGAAATCCGCATTGTGGATGGACAGGCGGCCAAACTGAACATCGGCGACCGGGTGCCGATCGCGACCGGCAGCTTCCAGGCCGGTGTGGGCGTCGGCGGAACGCAAGGCAGCATCGTCAGCCCGCTGGTGAACACGCAATTCCAGTATCAGGACGTGGGTGTGAACATCGATCTCACCCCGCGGGTGCACGAAAACCGCGAAGTCAGCCTGAAAGTCACGATCGAGGTGTCTTCCGTTACCGGGCAGGTAAACATTGGCGGGATCAACCAGCCGGTCATCAGCCAGCGAAAAATCACGCAGGACATCCGGTTGCGCGAAGGCGAAGTGAGCATCTTGGGCGGACTGATCGACCGTACCGAAAGCCGGTCTCTTTCCGGCTGGCCCGGCCTTTCCCGGATTCCCTTCCTCCGCTACTTCTTCTCCGACGAAAAGGTGGATATCGCGGAAAGCGAAGTACTGATTGTGCTGACGCCGCACATTGTACGCGCACCGGAGATCACGGCGGAAAATCTGCGCAGTCTGGCTACCGGAACCGATCAGGTGTTCAAGGTCTTGCCGGCGGACACCTACAGTGGACCCACACCAACGCCCGCACCGTCCGCGGCGGCGCCTCCGCCGGCCCCCGCCGAAGCACCGGCCGGAGCAGCCGTCGCCCCGACCGTTGCGGCGGCGCGGCTACGGTTTGAGCCTGCCACTCTCACCCTGCAGACGGGTCAAAGCAGTATCGTGGGCATCGTCATCGAAAATGTGCGCGACCTCTTCTCGATCCCGATGCTCCTGCAGTACGACCCGAAGGTGATCGCCATCGAGGAAGTCCGTCACGGCGGATTTCTCAGCGGCGGCACGCAGGAAATTGCCATTGTGCAGCGGGTGGATGCCGAACGCGGCCAGGCGATTATCTCGGCCACCCGTCAGCCGAACACGAGCGGAGTGAGCGGTTCCGGAACGCTGGTCGGGATTGTGGTGCGCGGCGTGGCTGCAGGCAGCTCCGCGATTCGCATTGTCCAGGTGAACGCACGAAACTCACAGGGCATCACGCTACCGCTGGTGACCGGCGAGGCCAGTGTGCAGGTGCAGTAAGCCATGCGCTGGATTCGCACCGCTCGCAAACGCGGCACCCCACAAGCCGGACTCACGCTGATTGAGCTGATCGTGGCCTCGGCCATCCTCATCGTGCTGGCCACGGCGGCGCTGCCGGTGGCGCGGGTGACCGTAAAACGCCAGCAGGAGCGCGAACTCCGCCGGGCCCTGCGCGAGCTCCGCGACGCAATCGACCGCTACAAAGATGCTGCCGACCGCAACCTGATTCAGGTCGAAGTCGGCACCGAAGGCTATCCGCCGGATCTGCGCACGCTGGTTGAAGGTGTCCAACTGGCCGGCGCACCGGACCGCCGCGTTCGCTTCTTGCGACGCATTCCGATCGACCCGATGACCGGCAACGACGACTGGGGTCTGCGTTGCGTGCAGGACCGGCCGGATGCGATGAGCTGGTGCGGGGAAAATGTCTTTGACGTCTATTCCCGCTCGACGGGCATTGCACTCGACGGCTCTCGCTACTCGGACTGGTGAGCTAGCGATGCGCAGCCCTTCTCCATGGCAGGTCTGTACGAGCCGGGCTTCTGTGCGCCCCAGCGGCCAGCCGGGATTCACCTTGCTGGAGCTGATGATCGTCATCAGCATCGTCCTGATTCTGCTCGGATTGGCCGCCGGCAATTATCAGCGTTCGATTTTGCACGCCAAAGAGGCTGCATTGAAACAGAATCTGTTTACGATGCGCCAGGCCATCCAGCAGTACACGCTCGACAAGCTGCAGGCCCCGCAATCGCTCGAAGACCTAGTCGCCGCCGGCTATTTGCGGGAAATCCCGAAAGATCCGATCACCGGTCAGCGCGATTGGCGCCTGGTCTACGACGATGCCTTCCTCAACCCGGATCAACTGGCAACCGGAATCAGCGACGTGCACTCGAACTCCGACAAGGTTTCGCCCTTCGAAGGCACCCCGTACAGCTCTTGGTAAAGTTTCCTTGCGGCTCCTCGCCGAGAAATCTGGAGTGCCGGTTCGGATTTCCACGTCGTCCTGCGGGACACAGTGAGTAAAATTTCGCAAGAAGCGGCCCGGCACGCCGCTCGATTCCATCCTTCGACCGCAATCCGTCGCTGAAAGAAACAGTTAGCTAGCCTCTGATGGGGTTTGATGCGGCACAGCACGTGCAACACATCAGGGGGGATCGTCCATGTGGGGTCTGGCTTTCCTCGCCTTTCTGTGGCTGGTGCCGCAAGCATCCGAGGTGCGACATCCCGTCCCGCTGCCCGCTGACTTCGACCCAGCCGGTTGTGCCGACTGCCATGCCGAGAAAAAAGAAGGTAAGCAGGTGCATGCCGCTGTCGAGGCCGGGTGCACGAGCTGCCACACGGTTCGTAGCGACGAGACGGCAACCCTCATCGCCCTGCAGGCTCCGCCCGCCGAGCTGTGCAGCACATGCCACACGACACAGACCGATGTGGCCGTGCACGGCCCGTATCGCCAGGGCGATTGCCTCCTCTGCCATGACCCGCATGTCAGCGAGCACCCCGCACTCGCGCGCACGACGGCACAAGCGCTCTGCACAGCGTGTCACCTGGCCCGTCGGGTCGAAGGCGCCACCGTGCCGCTGTTCGGCGGACGCGAAATCTCTGCCGAAACGTTTCGTACGTTCCCCAAAATTGCGCTCGATCGCACCCAGCGCATCGGCCACCCCTACATCGGTCATCCGGTCAGCGGCGGGGAAGACCCGTTTCGCGCGGGTCAGCCGTACTCCTGTCTGAGCTGCCATGCACCCCATGCTGCCCCGCTGGTGAAACTGCTTCGCGAGGATTGGAAAAACCTCGACGTGTGCGACCGCTGCCATACGGAGATGCGCATCCGGAGCACGCAACCATGAGAGTGCCTCGTCACTGGATCGCGGTCGTCACGACCTGTGGACTGGGACTTATGGTCTGGGTCGGACTGCCTCCGGTTCTTCGGGCGCAAAGCAAACGTCCGGTCGCTGCCACGCCGGCATCCACCCCGCTGGTTTGGCCGCTGCCACCGGACAAGCCTCGCATCCGCTTCCTGGAAAGCTTTTCCAACAATTTCGATATCGAACCGCGAAAGAAACTCTCCTGGGTGGACCGACTGGTGGGCAAGCCGGATCCGAATGTGCCGCAATATTTCCTCCGGCCCAGCGGAGTGGCCGCCGATTCCCGCGACCGGATTTTGATTTCCGCCGCCCAGGTGGCGACGGTTTTTATTCTCGACCGGCAACACCGGACCGTGCTCCGGTTGCGCGGTGACCGTGGCCTGTTCTTCAAAAACCCGCTGGGTATCGTCGTGGATAGCCAGGACAACTTCTATGTGGCGGACCCGGTCCTGCGGATGGTGTTGAAGTTCTCCCCGGAAGGCCAGTTACTTGCCACGATCGGACCGCAGGCTGGGTTGCGCAATCCCACTTTCCTGGCACTGGACGAACCACGCCGCCGGCTCTTCCTCGTGGATTCACACCTGCATCAGGTGCTTGTGTTCGACTTGGACACGCTGAATCTGGTGCGTCGCGTGGGCCAGCGCGGCGAACGCATGGGCGAATTCAACTACCCGGTGGGCATCGGTGTGGCGCGGGATGGCACCTTTGCCGTCAGTGACACCGGCAGTTGCTCGGTGCAGGTGTTCTCACCGACGTTCGTTGTGCAGCGCCGCTTCGGCAAGCAGGGCACGCGCCCGGGTGACTTTGTGCGTCCGAAGGGGGTGGCGTTTGACAGCGAAGGGCACATCTACGTGGTGGATGCCGCCTTCAACAACTTCCAGATTTTCAATCAGCAGGGGCAGGTGCTGCTGTTCGTCGGCAGCTACGGTCAGCAGCCGGGCATGTTCAACCTGCCGCTGGGCATCTACATTGACCGCCGCGACCGCATCTACGTCAGCGACCAGTTGAACCACCGGGTGCAGGTCTTCCAGTTTCTCGGAGGCAATTGAATCTGCTGTTGACAGCAGAGAAGGAGGTGCGTCTTCCCAACCCAACCCGACTCATCCAGTGAAACTCAATCTCGCCTTTGGAGGTTCTGATGCGAAAGCGGATCTTGCTCCTGTTCCTCGTGCTGGCGGTGAGTGTGGCAGTCAGCGGAGTGCAGGCGCAGCAACGTGTTCCGAAAACGGCCATCGTGAACTCCGAGCACGACCTGCGCAGCACGTTCAACGCTGCCAGCTTCACACTCTGCACGTTCTGCCATGTCGCCCACAAGCCCGGCGATGCTCCGGAAGGGCCCGGGCCGCTGTTGTGGAACCATACGCTGTCGAGCGTCACCAGCTATGGCGTCTACAGCAGCGAGTCGTTTGACGCCCTGAACACCGACATCACGGACCTCGGTGGGCAGATGACCGTCAGCAATCTCTGCCTGAGTTGCCATGATGGTACCGTGGCTGTGAACTCGTTCTACGAGCCAATCCTCGGGGCGAACTTCCAGCCCATCCCGGAAGGGACTACCTTCATGCCCGACTCAGCCCGGATTCGGGACCTCACCAAATCCCATCCGGTCAACTTCACCTATGACAGTGCCCTGGCCAATGCCGCGGCCCTGCGCGTGCCGGCCAGCACCAGCTCGGTCGACGGCAATGGTCTGGTTCCGCTGTTCGGCGGCAAGATGCAGTGCGCAACGTGTCACGACCCGCACAATGGGAACTCGGGCATTTTCGCCCGTCCATTCCCCGCGCAAACGTCCGGCACGTTCTGCACCTATTGCCATATCTGAACGCAACGGGGGCACGGTCGACCGGCCGTGCCCCTGTTCCACTCTGTCAGCGGCCGGTAGTGGGAGGGCGGGTTGGCCACGAAACCGAAAACAAGAAATCCTGCGAAAGCGATCGCATGCGGGCTGATGGTGTTCTACGCATGTGCCCTTCCGGCCCCTGCACAACAGTTACCCGCTGAACGCTGGCGTCTGAATGGCTCGCTTGGGTTTCAATTTGTACAGAGTCAGAATATCCCCCGCGCGGCTCGGACCCCGCGATCCACATACCAGGTGTTCGGGGGGGACTATCGTCTCCATCTCACCGGCTTTCTCAGCGATCCGGGGTTCCTGCCTTTCTCTGTTCACTTCAGCAACCGGTACGGCGCAAACGAAGTGGACACGAGCGGCTACCGGGTCGCGCTGTTCAACTGGGGAGTTTCAACCACGTGGCTCCCGTCCCGTCCGTTCCCGCTGCGCTTCTTCTACAATCGCACCAGCTACGACAGCAGCGGGATCCTCTTCGGACAAAATAGCGACTACAGCCTGCTCGGAGTGGAATGGACGGTGCGCCAGGCCGGCCTGCCGCATCTTCAGGTAGGTTATCTGCGCTCCAGCAATCATGTGCGGCTGGCCACGAGCCTGACCGACAACGATTACCTCCAGGAGCACCGCTTTGCGAGTCTCCGGGATGACTGGCATGACTGGCAATGGGAATTGGGATTCGACGACTTTGCCACTCGCTCCGACTTCTTAGCCGGCATTGATCTTCCGTCGACCTTCCACGAAACCCTGCGCGTATTCAACGGCAGTGTGCGCCGAACCTTCTGGCAAACCAAAGCGGACTTCCGAGCTGACCACCGCGCCCAATGGCGCCGGAACCAATTTCAAAATGGTGCCGCGTCCAGTGCAAGCGAATCCTACACGAGCACCAATCTGATTCTGCATCCGACGTCCCGGCTCCGTGCGAGTGCCGGGTATAACTTTGTGCGCGTCGAACTCCAGGAAAACCGTCCACTCGGGGCACCGTTCG
The DNA here is from genome assembly GCA_023511565.1 of Bacillota bacterium. GTDB lineage: Bacteria > Acidobacteriota > Terriglobia > Acidiferrales > UBA7541 > DSGC01. The sequence continues at coordinate 4,132 of JAIMBE010000028.1, read as the reverse complement.
TAGTGCTTCAGGCGCCGACGTTTTCAGCCCATTTGGTCAGCGCCCGGCTCGAGTACAGGTTGACCGGGCAGCTCAACCTGTTCCAGGACCTGCGCTATTTCCACACCAGCCCGCCGCAAACGGAACTCGAGGTGCGCAAGACGCTGACCGAATCGCTGAGCGGCGCAAACTATCGCACTCGCTGGCACGGCGCCGAACTTTCTGCCAGCTACACCGGACGGCTGCAAGCGATCCGCACCACCCGCGGCGCCCGCGCCCACACGTTCTCCAATGACGTCGAAGGCCGAATTACCTGGGGTCAGTTGCGTTCCGTGCGGCTGTCCGGATCCGTCCGGTATGGGAAGCTGAACCTGGTCGAGCAGTTGAACGGATTTTCCGAAGACCAACGGCTGCGTCTGGAAGCGCAGAGCGACTGGCTGCAGCCCTTTCGCCTGCATGCCTGGGCCGAGCACACAAGAATTGTGTTGCTGAACTTGAGCGGGCGTACCGAGACCGAGCAGACAAACCTGGGCCTGCAGATGCAACACCGTCGGATGACCGTTTCTGCCGGGCACACATTCGGCGAGGGTGCCGGGGCCCTGTTCCCCGCCGGCGTGACGCTGCGGCTGCGCCTGACGCAACCCCTGCCCGTCGAGCAATTGCTGGCCTCGCCTCTGCTCGAGCGCACGATGCGCAGCACCACCCTGCAGTGGATTCTCCGCCCGCGGCAACAGCTCGACTTCAGCGCTCACTGGCGTGCCGAGCACAGTCGGTTCGCGCATTCCGACCAACGGTTTAAAATTCTCGAGCTGCGCGCCCGCTACCGACTGGCCAAGGTGATCCTGGAAGGGGGATGGGCGCAGTACCGAACCGCGATTGCGCTGCGCGAGACACCCAGTGGATTGCGAATCACCCGCTTCTACCTGCGCCTGACGCGCGAGTTCACGGTGTTTTGATGCGTCCCGACAGCGAACGACCGGCACCGAAGCAAGCCAGGGGGCACAGACTCGGCCTCCGAATCGCAATGGTGTTCCTGTTGCCGGCGACTGTCTGGGCCCAGAGGGACGCCAACACGGATCCGGTAAATGTCTCGGTCGAGTGGATCGCCGAACTCCGTACGGCGCGCGACGTGACGGGTGCAGCACCCTGGCTGAAGCGCATGCTGCGTGCGCTGGTGGGTGCCGAGTCCCATCTCCCCACAATGCTCCAACCGCACGGTGTCTGCGTGGATCCTCAGGGCCGGATCTGGGTGGCCGATACGCAGCTCCGTGCCCTCCATCGATTCGATCCGGTGCGCAAGTCCTATACGGTGGTGCGGGCGCCCGACCGCGAACCGATGCTGGTTCCGATTGCGGTCGCCGCCGATGCCGAAGGCCACATCTACGTCTCCGATGCGCTTCAGGCGCGGATTTTCGTGTTCACCAGCGAAGGAAAATTTCTGCGCACTATCGGCCGAGTGGACCGGCAGGAGAGTTGGTTCCACCGGCCCACCGGTCTGGCCGTCGATGCCGAACGTCGCCGGCTCTACGTCGTGGACACGCAGGCCATGCGCATTGTTGTACTGAGCCTTCGGGGCGAGTTGCTCGCTCGCTTCGGTCGACGCGGCACCGGTCCGGCAGAATTCAACTATCCAACTCACATCGCCGTGGACCGGGATGGGAGTCTCTGGGTCGCCGATTCACTGAATTTCCGTGTGCAACATGTGGACAGCGAGGGTCGTTTCCTGGGTGCGTTTGGCCAGCTCGGCAGCGGCCGGACCGACTTGGACAAAGTGAAGGGCGTCGCGGTCGATCGCGCTGGCCGCATCTACGTGGTCGAAGCCCGCCACGACCGCGTGCTCGTCTTTTCTGCCCAGGGGGAGCCGCAGTTGGTGTTCGGTCGCACGGGGACCGGCCCGGGAGAATTCTTCCTGCCTGCGGGTATTGCCACCACCGACGATGAACGGGTGCTGGTCGCCGACAGTTTCAACCGCCGGGTCCAGATTTTCCGCGTTCGCACACCGTCCGCCCGGGGAGCGGAATAAGGATGCGCCTCCGCTTCACTCCCGTTCTCGTGCTGCTCGCTGCTCTGGGCACGACCGCCCAGCACACAAACCAGAAGTCCCAACTGCTGAATTCCCGGCATGATTTTCGCGCGACGTCACAGGCCCCCACCCGCGCCCTGGACACCACAGAGGCCTGCGTGTTCTGCCACACGCCCCACAGCGCCAGTCCCGCCGAGGGGCTCTGGAACCACCCGCTCTCCACGCAGCAGTTTCCCGCTTACTCGAGCAGCACCCTGACAGCCCCCATCGCGCCCATGACGCCGGCGGATTCTTCCAAACTGTGCCTGAGCTGCCACGATGGAACGATCGCACTCGGTGAAACCCTCAACAACGGAATGCTGGAGTTTGTCCAGGGTCGCGGATACACCCTGCCGCCCGATTCGGCTGCCAATCTGGCTGCCGGCCGCGGGTTTTCCGACGATCATCCGTTTGCTTTTGCGCCTGTGCCCGGATCGGAAATCCGATTGCCGCCCCCGGCCGACGCCGTGCGACTCGACGCCGGTGGTCGGCTGCAGTGCACCTCCTGCCACGAACCGCACGAAGAGTGGCGCGACCCTACGGTGGGCAAATTTCTCGTCAAGCCGAATCCGGCTTCCGCGCTGTGCTTGAGCTGCCACCAAACGACCGGCTGGACACAATCCTCCCACCGGATCCCGCCCGATCCGGTAGCCAACCTGCGCTACACCGAAGCACAAGGCGCACACACAGGCTACCTGGGCGTCAGCAACAACGGTTGCGAAAGCTGTCATCGGCCCCATGCGCCCCAGATCGGGCAACGACTGCTGAAATTCCCGGAAGAACAGGTCTGTTACGCATGCCATGACGGTTCGGTGGCCACGGCCGCGCGCAACATTCGTGTGGAATTGCAGAGCAAGCTGTACACCCATCCTGTCAGCGTCACACCCTCTGTACACGACGCCGCGGAATCTCCGACTTCGGCGCAGCATCCTCTGCCTGAAATCAGTCTCGCCACCCCACGACACGCCGAATGCGCCGATTGTCACAACCCCCACACGGTCCAGCATGCGGAAGCACAACCGCCCGGCGTCAGCGGTGCGCTCGCCGGAGTGCGCGGATATTCATCGGCCGGGACGCCTCTGCCCCAGAGCGCAAATCAGTTTGAGATCTGCTTCAAGTGTCACGCCGATAGCGTCAACAAACCGCAGCGAAACGATACTACGGGCATGGGGATCGGATACGGTCGCAACCCGCTTCGGCAACACGACCTCGGCAATCCCGATGCCTTCAACACTCGCATCGAATTCCACATGTTGCCGTCCTATCATCCGGTCACCCGTCCCCGGAATCTTTCCGCCGGTCCGGGCGGCGAAGTCCCGAGCCTGCGGACCGCACCGATCACTCCGGCCGGTGCACCGGTGTCACAGCGTATCCTTTCGCCCGCCAGCTACATCTACTGCACCGATTGTCACAACAACGATACCGGCCGAAACCTGGGTACACTGAGCGGCCCAGCCGGCCCGCACGGCTCGAACCTGCCTCACCTGCTCGAACGACCCAACGCCCTGGAAACTCCCCCAGCACGGCCGGGAGAATTCACACCTGGAGTCCCCTACGCACCGGAGGAATATGGGCTGTGCAACAAATGTCACGACGTCGAAGGCAGCGTGCTGAAGGACCACAGTTTTCGCGAGCACCGGAAACACATCCGCGACCAGAATGCCGCGTGCTCCACCTGCCACGATCCGCACGCCTCGAACGCACCCATGCTCATCAACTTTGACCTCAGCATCGTTGGGCCGAACAGCCTGGGCGTACTCGAGTATCGACGCACCGGATTCCGCCAGGGCACATGCGCGTTGCGCTGCCATGGCAAAGACCACCGCCACACACCCTACTGATCCCGCTGCAGCTCCTGTCGTGCGATCGAAGATTGCGGGTTTGGCCGTGTTCTGAACACAGCCGGGGAATCCAGAGGCTCATGGGCAGCACGATTCCTGGTGCGCAGTCGCTCCCCTGCGGATGGCTGCCCAGAACAGCAAAAAGGGAAGGGCGTTCCCGCTCTTGGTGCGAAAACGCCCATGGTTGCGGGGGCTGGATTTGAACCAGCGACCTCCGGGTTATGAGCCCGACGAGCTACCAGACTGCTCC
>JAIMBE010000027.1 GCA_023511565.1 Bacillota bacterium | reverse complement strand
CCTCAACTGCTGGCTCGCGCAAACACATCCTGGCGGGGGTTTTCCGGAGCCAGCCGTTCGAGCTCGCGCAACAGGTTGCGTACCCGCTCGTCGACCGGTCGGGGAACGATCACCTGGACTTCGACGATCTGGTCGCCGCGCACCCCCGGTCGGCGCGCCGAAGCCACACCTTTTTCACGCAGGCGGAACTTCTGTCCGCTACTGGTGCCGGGCGGAATCCGCAGCAGGGCGCGGCCGTCAATCGTCGGGACTTCGACCTTGGCGCCCAGAGCTGCTTCGGTGACCGTGATGGGAACGACGGTGTAGATATCGTCGCCGCGGCGATCAAAATACGGATGGGGCTGCACGCGCGTGATCAGGTAGAGGTCGCCGGGGGGGCCGCCGCCGGGCCCGGCATTGCCGTAGTTGGGAACCCGCACGCGGGAACCCGTCTGCACGCCGGCCGGGATGCGGACGTCGATCGTTTCCAGGCGCTGGACCAGGCCCTGTCCGCCGCAACGACGGCAGAGGTTCTGCAGACGACCCGTGCCGCCACAACGTGGGCACGTGAGGTTGAAGCGCAGGCCGCGCGCCGTCTGCGTGCTCCGACCGGTGCCCCCGCAGGCCACACAGCTCTGGCCGATGCCACTGGCGCCCGCACCGCGGCATTCCGGACAGACGTCCAGACGAGTGATCGTAACCTTCTTTACCGTGCCGCGAATCGCTTCCCAGAAACCGATCTCGATCTCATATTCGAGATCCGTGCCGCGTTGCGGACCGGTGTGGGGTGGCGCCGGCTCCGTGCCAAAGCCGCGGAAAAACTGACTGAACAGGTCGCGAAACGATGCGCCGCCAACCCCTCCAAAATCGAACCCCCCGAAGTCGAAATGAAATTCGCCCGGGCCGGCTTGGGCTCCGGGCGGTGGTCCGCCCGGATGGCCCTCGGCATAGAAACCAAACTCGTCGTAGATCTTGCGTTTTTTCGGATCGGAAAGGACTTCGTAGGCTTCCTGAATTTGTTTGAATTTTTCTTCGGCGGCCTTGTCGCCGGGATTCAGGTCCGGGTGGTACTTGCGCGCCAGGCGGCGATAGGCCTGGCGGATCTCTTTCAGAGACGCCTTGCGGGGCACCCCGAGCAGCTCGTAGTAATCCGGTTTGGTCGTCGTGGGCATAACCCCTCACCATCGAGCCGAACGCGGTACAACTAGAGATGCGACCAGCGCTCGTTCAGCGCAGCCAGTTCCTGCTGCTCCTGGAGCAGGGCTTCGCGCCGGCGGCGTTCCTCCTCCGTGCGGGCCGGCCACCCCGCAGCTTTCTGGTTCGCGCGTTCGATCCACTGGTCCAGCAGACGAATTTTCTCGGCCACGCTGCCGCTCCCAGAGCGGAAGCGCAGCACGGTGCCGCTGATGTCTACCGAACGGGGCGGGAAGTCTGCCGGCGGATTCGGCTGGCCCTCGTAGAAGAAACGCTTCCAGTCGGCCCCGGGCGGTTCCGAAAGCAGAATCTGCACCAGGTAGAAATCTTCGCGCAGTTTCTGCACCGCCTGGGGCGGGCTGACGCGCCGAATCGAACCCACCGCCGTCACTCCGTCTGCTCCTTCCTGCCCCCGGCCGCCGCGGCCGGGCACCGGTCAGTTGGGCTTTTTCGACTCATCGACGTCCACGTACTCGGCGTCGATCACCTCGCCAGACCTGCCCGCCGTGGCCGTCGTCGTTCCCGCGCCGGCGGTGCTGGTACTGGTCGTGCCCGCCTTGTAGAGCACCTCAGCGATGCGGTGCGAGGCCCGCATCAGCGAATCGGTGGCGGCCTGGATGCGGTTCACATCGCTGCCGGCCAGGGCACGCTTGCACTCTTCGATGGCGTCTTCCACCACTTTGACGTCGCTCGCCGGCAGCTTTTCGCGGTTCTCGCGGAGCAGCTTTTCGGTCTGGTAGACGAGAGAGTCACAACGGTTCCGCGTTTCGATCTCTTCCAGTCGGGCGCGGTCTTCGGCCGCATGCGCTTCGGCCTCACGGCGCATCCGTTCGACCTCTTCCTTGCTCAAGCCTGTTGACGCGGTGATGGTGATTTTTTGCTCCTTGTTCGTGGCCAGGTCTTTGGCGGAGACATTCAGAATGCCATTGGCGTCAATGTCAAAGGTGACTTCGATCTGAGGTACACCGCGCGGGGCCGGCGGGATCCCGACCAAGTGGAACTTGCCCAGGGTCCGGTTGTCGCGGGCCAGTGGACGTTCCCCCTGCAGGACGTGGATTTCGACCGAGGTCTGATTGTCGGCAGCCGTCGAGAAAACTTCCGACTTGCGGGTCGGGATCGTCGTATTCCGCGGAATCAACACCGTCATCACGCCGCCCAGGGTTTCCACACCAAGCGAAAGGGGCGTCACATCGAGCAAGAGGATGTCTTTGACCTCGCCCGCCAGCACGCCCCCCTGAATGGCCGCGCCGACGGCAACGACTTCGTCCGGGTTGACGCCTTTGTGGAGCTCCTTGCCACCGAACAGGTCGCGGACAATCTGTTGGACGCGTGGAATGCGTGTTGAACCCCCTACGAGCACGACCTCATCAATCTGATGCGGCTGCAGGCCGGCATCGGCCAGAGCCTGCTTGACCGGCGCGATCGTGCGCTGGAGGATGTCTTCCATCAGTTGTTCGAGCTTGGCCCGGGTGAGCTTCATCTGCAGGTGCTTCGGACCAGAAGCGTCCGCCGTGATGAACGGCAGATTGATTTCCGTCTCCATCAGTTGCGACAGCTCGATCTTGGCTTTTTCAGCGGCTTCCTTCAGGCGCTGCAGGGCCATGCGGTCTTTGGAAAGATCAATGCCCTGATCTTTCTTGAACTCGCCGACGATCCACTCGATGATGCGCTGGTCGATGTCGTCTCCGCCCAGGTGGGTGTCACCGGCAGTGGCTTTGACTTCGACCACGCCTTCGCCGACCTCGAGGATCGAAATGTCGAAGGTGCCGCCACCCAGGTCATAGACAGCGATGGTTTCGTCCTTTTTCTTGTCCAGACCGTAGGCCAGTGCGGCGGCGGTCGGTTCGTTGATGATGCGAAGAACCTCCAGGCCGGCAATCTCCCCCGCTTGTTTGGTGGCTTGGCGCTGACTGTCGTTGAAGTAGGCCGGCACCGTGATGACAGCCTTGGTCACCTTCTCCCCCAGAAAGTCCTCCGCGGCCGCCTTCAGCTTCTGCAGAATCATGGCCGAGATCTCTGGCGGGCTGTATGTTTTGCCGGCAATTTCAACGCGGACGTCGTCGTGCGGGCCCCGCGTCAGCTTGTAGGGAACACGCTTGATTTCTTCGAGCGCCTCGTCATAGCGGCGCCCCATGAAACGCTTAATCGAAAACACCGTGTTTTCTGGGTTGGTGACCGCCTGTCGCTTGGCCACCTGGCCCACCAGACGTTCGCCAGATTTTGTAATTGCCACCACCGAAGGGGTCGTGCGTGAACCCTCCTGATTCGCAATGACAACCGGCTCGCCACCCTGCATGACTGCGACGACGGAGTTTGTCGTGCCCAAGTCAATCCCGATCACCTTGCTCATGTCCGGAAATCCTCCTGGAAAACCGATCTCTTGAGTCGAGAGGTATAATTCCGGTAATAGTTTATAAGTTGAGCGAATCTTTGTCAAGTTCTTTGCTTCTTTTTAATGACTCTAGCAACATCCAACTATCGCCATTTTTTTCAAATAGATAGAAACAATAAACAGTTTGAACTGGAAAATTTTTTCTATGATTGTGGGCTGATTTACCGCATGAACGTTGATGAAGCTTGGCAGGGATTGAGCGGGTCGCCAGCAGCTGCTCTGAAGTTTCCATCAAGCAAGGTTGGTGGGAACGCTGAGCGCGCCACTCCCGTTCCAGCCTTAGGGTCGGAGCAGGAGTATCCTGCCGTGCAGAGTCACCCGCCTGGAGCATCTGCACAGGGCCGACGACGAATCCAAATTGGGAGAGCCGCGACAGGGTTGCAAAGTCTGTGTAGAATGAAAAGGTCATTTTTTTCAGGAGAACAGTAAAGTGAAAAACCGAATGCGACTTGGCTTGGCTGGGGTGCTGGCAATCTGCCTGACGGGACTGGGGTCCGCCGAGGTGATCCGCGCACAGGGGTTCGGGACAACGGCGCCCCCGGGGATCGAGAAGGGTTATGGTTCGAAATCGGCGCCGATCCACATGGAGGTGTTCAGCGATTTTCAGTGCCCGGCGTGCCGGGGGTTGTACGAGATGACCTTGCGACAGGTGATTGCCAACTATGTGGCGACGGGCAAGGTGTATCTGATTCACCGCGACATGCCGCTGCCGAACCATCCGTACGCACGCACAGCGGCGCGGTATGCCAACGCCGCGGCCAAAATCGGCAAGATGGAGAGCGTGATTTCGGCGTTGTATGCGAATCAGGATCGCTGGTCGGCTAACGGGAACGTCGAGGCGGCGGTGGCCAGCGTCCTGACACCGGCGGAACTGCGGCAGGTGCGCGAGCTGGTGCGGGCCCAAGAGATTGAACGAGCGATTGACGCCGACGTAGCGCTGGCTCGACAGCGTCAGGTGCGGTCCACGCCAACCATTTTCATCACCCACCGGGGGCGAACCACGCCGTTACCGCCGGGCGGGGTGAGCTACCAGCTTCTGAAGCAATACTTCGACTATCTGTTGCAACAGTGACGATGCGACGGATGGGGCTGATCGCCGGGCGGCTGCTGCTGGGGGGCGTGTTTGTCTATGCGGCCTACACCAAGCTCGCGCAGCACTGGACCTTGTTTGCATTTTCGATCAACTCCTACGGGCTGCTGCCGGAGTGGGCTCTGAAGCCGGTGGCGATCGGTTTGCCGTGGCTGGAGCTGGTTCTCGGTCTGCTGCTGATCGTCGGTGTGGGCTTGCGATATGTGGCCACGGCGGCCAGCGTACTGCTTCTGGTGTTTTTCGGGGTGATGCTGCGGGCCTACCTGCAGGGACTGGACATCAACTGTGGTTGCTTCGGTCTGGGTGAACCGCTGAGCGCAAAAACGCTGGTGCGGGACGGAGCGCTGCTGGGTGTTTCGCTGGCCGTGACCGTGGTGGTGTTTCTGAATGAGGCCAGGCGCAATCGACAGCCCGAGACAAACTCTCTGCCGAACCCGCAGGGGACAGGATGAAATCCCTGGACGAGTACGTCGAGCTGGCCAAGCAGGCCCACGGCCATATCTGCGCCGGACAAATCCTGGGCATTCGGCTGGCTTTGTGCGGGTTGCGCGCCCTGGGCATCCCGGATCCGGGGCGGGCGCGGAAACGGCTGGTCACGTATGTGGAAATCGACCGATGCGCAACCGATGCCGTGGCGCTGGTGACCGGCTGCCGGCTGGGCAAGCGCGCGCTGAAATTCTTGGACTGGGGCAAGGTGGCTGCTACGTTCGTGGACCTGGAGACTGGACGGGCGGTTCGGGTGGTCGCCAAGGAGTCGTCCAAGCAGGCGGCCCAGCGCCTCTTCCCGGAGTTGCCCAAGGAAGAGGGTCAGCAGCAGGCTTACCGTGTGTTGCCCGATGGCGAGCTGTTCGAAACCCAGGAAGTCCGCGTGACGTTGGCCCCGGAAGATTTGCCCGGCTTCAAAGGTCCGCGCGTGGTCTGCCAAGTCTGCGGCGAAGGGATCAATTTTCGTCGCGAGGTCCTGCGTGACGGACGCACGCTGTGTCGAGGCTGCGCGGGCCAGCGGTACTACGAGGTCGTGGACCAGCCGCGGGACTGAGTCGGTCCTCGCGACCCCCTTCGATTCTCCGACCGAAAGGCTGACCACCACGAGTACAATGTGCGCTCACAACGGGAGGCCGACAATGGCGCGTTCGTATCGGAATCGGAAGCAGTGGATAGCGACAGCCGCAGCGCTCTGCTTGTGGCTTGCACTACCAGGTCTGCAGGCGGGCTCGAAGGCGCTGTCGCAAACCGGCAAGCAGCTCACCGTAGAGCGTATTTACGGACAACCCAGTCTGAGCGGGTCGCTCACCTCGGGGGTGCAGTGGCGGCCCGACGGCAAAGTGCTGACCTACCTGGAACGTCGGGGTCAGGGTGCCCAAGCGGAAATGGAGCTGTGGGCCTTGGACATGGAAAGCGGCGCTCGGAGCGTGTTGGTCAGCGCGGAGACAATGCGCAATCTGCTGTTGCCCCGGGGCGCTCCGGAAGCGCAGCGCACTGGGCTCGGACGGCAAACGCCCCAGCGCTATTTCTGGTCGCCCACCGGCGAGGGTCTCCTGTTCGCCGCACCGCAGGCGCTTTACTGGTACGACCTGAACTCCAGGACGGCAAAGCAACTGACCTCCTCCCACGCGACCATGACGGACCCAAAAGTTTCACCGGACGGGCGCTGGGTCAGCTTTGTGCGGGACCACGATCTCTGGCTGGTCGAAACGGCTACGGGCCAGGAGCGGCGGCTGACCCAAGGTGGACGAGAAGAGCTGCGCAACGCGGAGCTCGACTGGGTCTATCCGGAGGAGCTGGGCATCCGTACCGCCTACTGGTGGTCGCCCGATGCTTCCCGGATGGCGTTCCTGCAGATGGACCAGCGCCCGGTGACGCGTTATCCGCTGGTGGATCTGCTCTCCTACACGGGTGAGACAGAATGGATGCGGTACCCGAAAGCCGGTGACGCAAATCCGATTGTCCGGGTGGGTGTGGTGAGTCTGGTGGGAGGCGAGCCACGCTGGATCGACCTGGGCCCAGAGACGGACATGTACATCCCGCGTGTGCACTGGATGCCCGATGGGAAACGGGTGGCGATCCAACGTCTGAACCGGAATCAAACCCGGCTGGAGCTGCTGATCGCTGAAGCCGATTCAGGCCGCAGCCGCGTGTTGCTGGTCGAGGAAGACCCCCACTGGATCAACCTGCACGACGACCTCTATTTCTTCTCCGACGGAAAAAGATTCCTGTGGTCGAGCGAGCGCAGCGGGTATCGGCATCTCTACCTCTACGGGATGGATGGCAACCTAATCCGGCAACTGACCCAAGGCGAGTGGGAAGTCAGCGGGCTCTCCGGTGTCGATGAAACGAGCGGGTGGGTCTATTTCGTGGCCACGGAGAAAAGCCCTCTTGAACGACATCTGTACCGGGTGCGAGTGGACGGCAGCGGGTTTGCGCGGATCACCGAGGCCGAAGGGACCCATGGAATCAACCTGGCACCGACGGCCGCATACTTCCTGGACACCTACTCGAACACGATGACGCCACCGCGACAGGACCTCTACCGGGCCGACGGCACACGGCTGCACGTGTTGAACGAAAACCGGGTCGCGGAGCTGACCGAGTACCGGCTGCAGCCGGTGGAATTCCTGACGCTGCGCGCCGCCGACGGTACCGTGCTCTACGCAATGATGATCAAGCCGGCCGAATTCGATGCGACGCGCAAGTATCCGGTGCTCCTGCATCTCTACGGCGGCCCGCACGGGCAGGTCGTGCGCAAGGCCTGGGGCGGAGCGAATTTTCTGTGGCATCAGATGATGGCACAAAAAGGGTTTCTCATTTTCATTCTGGACAACCGTGGGATGGCCGGTCGCGGGCATGTGTTTGAAACGCCCATCCACCAGCGGCTGGGGGAAGTGGAACTGGCGGACCAGCTTGCGGGTGTGGAATACCTGAAATCGCTGCCGTATGTGGACGGCGGACGCATCGGGATCTGGGGGTGGAGCTACGGCGGCTACATGACGCTGTATGCGATGTTCAACGCGCCGGAGATTTTCCAAGCCGGATTCGCCGGCGCACCCGTGACCGACTGGCGGCAGTACGACACGATCTACACCGAACGTTACCTAAAACGGCCGCAGGAGAACCCGGAGGGCTACCGGCGTTCCTCGCCGGTGAACCAGGCCGGACATCTGAAGGGAAAACTGCTCATCGCCCACGGCACCGCCGACGACAATGTCCACTACGCGAACACGGTGCAATTGCAGGAGCAGTTGATCCGGCACGGGCGCTATGCCGAGATTCTCGTCTATCCCGGACGCGGACACGGCATCAGCGATGCACGCGCACGCATCCATCTGTTCCACCGGGTCACCCAGTTCTTTGAAGAAACCCTCCGGCGAGACGAACCATGAAACCGTTTCTGCTGGAGATCGGCGGGTTCCGGCTGCCCACCTACGGCGTGCTGTTGTGCGTGGCGATTCTGGCGGGCATCTGGATGGCGGTGCGGCGTGCCGAGCGGCACGGGCTTTCGCGCGACTTTGTCTACTCAACGGCCACGCTGGCGGTACTGACCGCCCTGATCGGCGCAAAGTTGACCGACTGGCTGCGCTTCGGCGAGGCCTACACCTGGCGCGCGCTGTTGACCAGTGCAGGTACATTCCTCGGAGGGTTTCTGCTAGCCTTTGCCGTGACCGCCGTGGTGGCGTGGCGCAGCCGGACTTCGCTGTGGCGCATCGGCGATACGTTTGCGGCCTCGCTCGCGCTGGGTGTGGCAGTGGTGCGCGTGGGGTGCTTCGCGGCCAGTTGCGACTACGGCAAGCCCACGACACTGCCCTGGGGCGTGACGTTCACCGATCTGACGGCGGCATCGTTTACCGGCGTGCCCCTCGGCGTGCGGTTGCACCCCTCGCAGCTGTACGAAAGCCTGCTGGGGCTGGTGATTCTGGGCACCCTGGGGGTCGTCGAGCGGAAGCCGCGCCCGCCCGGATTCCTGTTCCTGGTGTTTGTGACGATGTACGGAGCCGGGCGATTCCTGCTGGAATTTCTCCGTGGCGATGCCGACCGCGGATTCTGGGGTCCGCTTTCGACGTCGCAGTGGCTCTCGCTGGCGCTGCTCGGGCTCAGCTACGGCGGATACTGGCTGACGCAGCGGAACACACCCCGCTAGCCGCGACCACGGCAACGATCCGGCGACCGGTGCGCAGCGGAAGGGTGGCTACCAGCGTGTGCGGACGCGATAGCGGAGCACCGCTGCGCCCTGCCGCTCGACCGGTACCAGGAACTGCGCCGCCCAGGCCGAGGTTTTGCGCGCCTGGTGCGTGGACTTCACGAGGGTCCAGTCGCCTCCGAACGGCTCGTTCACTTCCACCACAATGGCGCGCTCCTTCTGATTCCGCAGTGTAAGTTCAAACTCCATCTCAGCCACGCGGTCGCTGAGGCGGACGTAATCGGTCTGTTTGCGTTCGCAGACGACATCAAAAGCGTTGCCTACGTAGAGCGTTAGCGCTTCATTTCGGGGGGTGTGGCGGATCCGGTCTTCGCCGAGAAACTGCAAGGCGCCGTCGGCATCGGCCTGATAGACGCGAACCACACCGGCCGGCAGCGGGCTGCCGAGGCCGGATGTTTCGTCGTTGCGAAAGCGATAGTGCACCTGCACTGCATTGCGGATCGGCTCGCCCGGCGGCTGCGGGCCCCGGTAGTAGAACGACTGCCCTTCGACCACGAAAAATTTTTCGACCGGCACGCTGGGAGCCGTAAGCAGGCTGATCTGCCGGGTTTCCTGATGGCGCAGCGAGACCCGGCGGGCCAAGGTGTAGAGGTGGTACTCGGAGAAGGTCTCGCGGGCCAACTGTGGTGCAGCGGCTGCCCGTTCGACCAGCACGCGAGCTTCCGCCGTTTCGCGCGAATATGCATCCGGGGCCCGATGCACCTCGCCGGCGATCAAACGTAGCCGCGCATTCTCATACGCAATGCCGCTGCTGTTGGACAGAGTGATCCAACCTTCCAACGCAGCGGTGCGATCCTCACGATCGATGGCCAGCACGTAGTCGGCGCTCCAGGAAAGATTGCCGGCCAGATAGGAAACTTCGATGCGGTGACGTGCCGGCCCGGAATTTTCCAGCTTCCAGATCAGTGTGGGACGGCTGTAGAGGTCCGTGGGCAGCTCCGGGAAGCGGTAGTGGTCCGCTTGCAAGCCGGTAACAATTTCATTGCCGATTTTCCAGACCGGGCCGTTGTGGAACGCCAGCAGTGTGGCTTTGATTTCTTCCTGCCGGGTGGTGCCGTCCTGCTGGTGCAGGCGCACGAGCGTGATCTCGCGGCCCACATACTTCTGGAACAGCTTCTGAGGCTCGAGCAGAGCGTATTCGTAACTTTGCTCGAGGACGGCAAGACGCGTGGGCGCAGTCAGCGAACGTAGCAGAACCGTAGCCGGGTTCACCGAAGCGGCGACGTCCAGAAAACGTAGATCCACGGAACCGGCGGGAAGCTGCAGTTCGCGCACATCGCGCACCAGGGCCACGTTGGAGTTATAAACGGTCAGGGCCAGGTCAACCTGCTCGCTCGCCGCACTGGTGACGTCCGGACTGGCACTGCCACCGGCGAGCTGCCTCCCCTCAGCCCGCATCGGCTCGTGGGCCCATGGGAGCGCCAGCGCGATGGCCATCAACAAAACCACACTGGCAAGACAGGATCTGTTGTTTCGCATGGGTTTTCCTCTCCTTCTCGGTCTCTTGAAACAGTGGATCGTTTCCATTCTGAACTTAGAACGAAGCCGGAACGATCTCTTGCAGAAAGATGGCAGCGGGTTGGGATGCCCGGGTCGCCCGCCGGCCGTGCGGCGGCGCTGCGATCAGCGAGGCTCGGGAGGAGCTGCAATGGGCTGCCAGGAGCGTCCACCGTCCTGGGTGGCAAACGCGCGGCCATCGGCGGCAACAACCGTCGCAGCGCGATCGTCACGGGCGACGATGCGCACCAGGTCCACGTCGGCGGGAACGCTCAGCTTCTGCCAGGTGCGCGCATCCGTGGTACGCAGCACGGTGCCGGCACGGCCCACCACCCAACAGATCCGATCCGCAGGGGCGTGCGCTGCGAGCAGGTCAACCGAAACTTCACTCTGCTGGAGCTGCCAGCTCTGGCCACCGTCGCGGGAGAATTCAATGCGCCCGCCGGAGCCAACTCGCCAACGGATCCGAGGATCCTCAGAGATGGCGAGAAACGGTTCAGACGACCCCGAGGAAGAAGACGAGGAAACGAGTTCGGACGTCGAGACCGGATCGAGGGCTGCCGCGGACGGTTCCGCCACACGCACCGGAGACGAAGCCACCGCGAGACCGGGTGTCAAAGACGCAGGCGGCAGGCGCCGCTCGCGGCTCAGGATGTGCCCTTCGTCAGAAGGCTCCGTGCGAGCAAGCGGCGCTTGCCGGGCCGAAGGCTCAACCGCTTTCCCCGAATCCGCCCCTCCGGTGGCGGACACAGTTCGACTGGTGGCAACCGGAGCAGACCTCTCCGCTGCGACTTCTGCCGGCTGGTGAACGACTCGCGATGGTGCTGCGGGCAGGCCGGACTCAGCCGTGCTGTCCGGCCCAGCAGACGAACGGGCTCCGGTCGGGGCAGGCTGCGCCAGTGCCGGCACAGGGGCTGGCGATTCAGGGACTGCCTCGCCGGGGCGCGCAGCGGCACCGGAGGCCAAGGGAACAGCCTCGGTGGATGGGCCTGGCAGGGGAGCCGGCGGCGGTGGCTCCGAGCCAAGCATGACCCACAACAGCACCGCAGAAACAGCCACACCCGCCGGGACAAGCCATTGCCGCCGCTTCGCGGTGCCCACACGCGGAACCTGAGCGTGGAGCCGCTCGGCAACCACGGGAACATCGGCGCGCGCCATCGCCGCGAGCACAGCCTGGCAATGGCCACAGCCGACAAAGTGCGCTTCCAGCCGGGCACGTTCTCCGGCATCCAGCCGACGATCGAAACAGGCCGCCAGAAGTTCCGCTGAAGGACAGCTCGGCCCGGGGCTTGCCGGCACGGGAGCCGTCCGCGACCGACGGGCCCCGGAGCGCAGCAGCGCGTCCAGCAGGTCGTTCGTGCGGTTCATGTCCGGCTCCTGAGCATAGAACGAAGCGGTGCAAATCTCTTGCGCCTTGGTTCGGGCACAGGGGAGGCGGGCCCAGCCTCTGCCTCCGGCGCAGCAAGCAAAGCAGCCAGATCGAATGAGGCGTCCTGCAGTGTGTACTCCAGGCAGATCCGGATCCGCTGTTCGCACAACCGCTTTCGACGCAACCATCCGAAGGGCGCAGCGCCGGAACGGGCGGCGAATTCCTGAGACAAAGAGTTCTCTACGGCTTCGCGGATCTGCCGGCGTACCCGTTCGAGACGGCGGCTGACGGTGGCTTCATGCTCGGCAAGTAGTCGGCCGATTTCGGCCAGCGTCAACCCCTGGAGATAGTAATAGGCCAAACAGAGACGGTCGCGCTGGGTGAGCCCCGCCAGTGCGGCGCGGAAGGCGCGCTCGAACTGCGCGACCAGCGCCGCACGGTCCGGTTCTGGAGGCTCGCCCCCCACCGCAACAGCGGAAGCACACGACGACGCTGGCGGCGTGGCTTCACCGGGCTCGAACGGCTGCGTGCGGCGCGCCGCGCGCCACCCATCCACATACCGCTGGGCAAGAACCGCACGCAACCAGGTGAGCAAACGGCTGCGACCGTGATAGTAACCGAGCAGGGGCCGCCGGTCGGAGGCAGAATCACGAACGCCGTACAGCTCAGCCCAAAGGGAATCGGCCAGTTCGTCGCCTGCGGAAGGATCCGCACCGACCATCGCACGTGCTGCAGCGCGCAGCGCCGGCCGGTAGCGGTTGACGAAAAAACTCCATGCCGGTTCGTACTCTGCCGTACAGGCAGCCGCCAGCGCCAGATCCCCGGCATGCAGGCCCTGGCAATACTGCGCAATTCCGCTGCGATCAGACCGTGCCCCCGTGGCGCCGTCGAGCTGTTTTGCGACACTCTGGCAAACCGCGGCGCGCAAAATGGCACCAACCGCGCAGCCCGCTTCGGGATCGCCAGCAGCCAGCCAACCGGCCGTGCGCGCGGCCCGCAGGCCACGGTCAACGACCTCCTCGATCAGATCTGCATAGGCCCGAAGGGATTCCGCCTGAAGCGCCTCGGGTGCGGCGATCGCACCGAGAAGCCGCCGTGTACTCGTCGCCGGTGCCGGCGAAACCGCTGTCCGGGTAGGCGTGGGCACGGGTTCCGCGGGCCGATGCAGGCGGCTCTGCGGAAGCGGGCGCGAGGTGGAACCAGTCGTTGAACGGGTGGTCATACCCAGTGGCAGACGAAGGCCGGCCACTGAACTACACAGAAGCAGCCCACCGGGCAAAAGTTGTCCGATAGATAGCTGGACGGGTTTGCCGTACAGAGCGCACAGGTGAGAAACCGTTGCGCAACGTTTTTTCAATGTGCGTTGGGGGCTGCAGATTTTGTTCGCCTCCAAGGACGACTTTTGGTATAAGATGGCGCCTCGCCGCGCGATGACGTGGTCAGAACACCAAAGCCACTTCGGGCAACCGAACATGGTCTGCCAATCGCGGTCCCACACGCCGAAGAACTACCAGCTCAGAACGGGGAAGGCACGGGCTCATGGTCTCTCGACCGGGACTTGGCGGGCACGACCGCACAGCTTAGGAGGTCGCTGAATGGCGAAACAATCAAAACCCGAGAAAACCCCGCGCGGGAGCGGCAATGGACTTTCGCGCCGTGATTTTCTGAAAGGGACGGGCGCAGCGGTCTCTGCAGGCGTGCTGGTCACCGAAGACCTGCTGCGGGCCCAGGGGCAGCGGACGGGTCCGGTGGTGGGCCCCGGCCCGGTACCCATTACGCTGCGCATCAACGGGCAGCCGCGGCAACTGACGGTCGAGCCGCGAACCACGCTGCTCGACGCGCTGCGCAACCATCTGGACCTGACCGGGGCAAAAAAAGTGTGCGACCGCGGCACCTGCGGGGCCTGCACAGTGCATCTGGACGGACGTGCGATCTACGCCTGCACGATGCTGGCAATTGACGCCGCCCGCGGGCAGGAAATCACCACGATCGAAGGGTTAGCGCCACCGGAGCAGTTGCATCCCGTTTCCGCCGCGTTTGTCGAACACGATGCACAACAGTGCGGCTTCTGCACGCCCGGATTTGTCATGGCCGCCGTGGCGTACCTGCGACAGAACCCGAATCCGACCTACGAGCAAGTGACGCACGCACTCGGCGGGAATCTGTGCCGGTGCGGAACGTACATGGGCGTCCGCCATGCGGTGGTGGAGGCCGCGATGCGTGGGAAAGGAGGTCGTAGCTAATGGCGGAAACACCGAAGCCTCCTGCACAGGCAACCATCGAATGGCCGCCAGCAGAACGCCGCCGGCTGATCGGACAGCGGATTTCACGGTTGGACGGTCCCGCCAAGGCGTCCGGGCGCGCGAAATACAGCTACGACGTCAACCGACCCGGGATGCTGCACGCCAAGCTGGTGTTTTCGACCCAGGCGCGTGCCCGGATCACGGCGATCGATACCTCTGTGGCCGAGAAGATGCCGGGCGTCCGCGCCATCCACCTGATTCTGCAGCCGGGTGCCGAGGTACGCTGGGTGGGCCAGGAGATTCTGGCGCTGGCCGCCGACACCGAAGAACAGGCGCGCGACGCCGCCCGGGCTGTCCAGATTCGCTATGAACCGTTGCCGCATTTCGTTGCCGATGTGCCTCCCGAACAGGCGGGGGCCGATCGCCTGCAACAGCTCCGCGAGCAGACCGAAGGGGATCCAGAAGCGGGCTTCCAGCAGGCCGACGTGATCCTCGAAGGGGAGTACGGCTGCCCCGTGATCACGCATTGTTGTCTGGAAGCTCACGGACAGGTGACGGAATGGAACGAAGACAACCTGACGGTCTGGGCCTCCACGCAAAACGTCAGCGGACTGGCTCCACAATTCGCCCAGGGACTGCAGGCTGCGGGAATTCCGGTGCAGGCCTCTCAGGTGCGCGTGCTGACTCCGGTGATGGGCGGCGGATTCGGGAGCAAGTTTGCCGCAGACACCTGGGGAGTGGCCTGCGCAGCACTGGCGCGCAAGGCTGGCCGCTCCGTCAAACTGATGCTCGAACGCGACCAAGAACTGCTGGCGGCCGGCGGTCGTCCTTCGATGTACGCCCGGGTGCGTGTGGGTGCGAAACGCGATGGCATCCTGACTGCGTGGAGCTCTGAATCCTGGGGGACCGGGGGGCCCTCGACTGCTGGCACGCCCAACCTCCCCTATGTGATCGGCGCTGCACGAAACCCGCTGCTGCCGAAGCGCTCACGACACACGGCCGTGTTCACGGACATCGGCCCGGCCCGGGCCTGGCGTGCGCCGAATCACCCGCAGATGTGCCTGATTACGATGTGCGCGCTGGATGACCTGGCCGCCAAACTCCAGATGGACCCGCTCGATTTCTTTTTGAAGAACCTTCAATTTACCGAGCGACCCGACGTCTACCGCGAAGAATTGCTCAAAGCTGCGGACTTGATCGGTTGGCGGCAAAAATGGCGCCCACGCGAGGAAGCCCTGCGCGCGAAAGGGCCGGTGAAACGCGGCTTGGGGCTTTCTCTGCATACCTGGGGTGGACGCGGCCATAACAGCAACTGCCTGGTGACCCTGCACCCCGACGGGTCGGTGGAGGTGGCCCTGGGTAGTCAGGACCTGGGCACCGGGACGCGGACGGTGATCGGGATCGTGGCCGCAGAAACGCTCGGGCTGCCGCTGGAGGCCGTAACGGTCAAAATCGGCAGCAACGAATACCCTCCCTCGGGGGCCTCGGGCGGCTCGACGACCGTCGGCGGAGTGAGCAGTTCGACCCGCGACGCGGCCACCAATGCGCTCAATCAACTGCTGGCGAAGGTCGCTCCAGCGTTGGGTGTGCCGGCGGAACAGCTCGAAGCGCGCGAAGGGCGGATCCAGGTCAAGGACGACCCATCCCGAAGTCTGACGTGGAAGCAGGCCTGTGCGAGGCTGGGCACCACTCCCATCACAGCAACTGGCCGGACCCGGGCGGAGCTGATTTCCAGCGGGGTCGGCGGCGTGCAAATGGCCGAGGTCAGCGTGGATGTGGAGACGGGAATCGTCCGGGTCGAGAAGATGGTCGCTGTGCAGGACTGCGGGTTGATCATGGACCTGAAGACAGCGGAAAGCCAGTGCTATGGCGCCATGATCATGGGCATCTGCTACGCGCTCTACGAAGAAAAAATCATGGACGCGCTCACCGGGCAATGTCTGAATCCGGACATGGAATTCTACAAGCTGGCCGGCATCGGCGACATCGGCGAGCTGGTCGTCCACATGATGACCGGGCCCGGCTACGACGAACGGGGAGTCATCGGATTGGGTGAGCCTCCGGTCATTTCGCCGGGCGCGGCCATCTCCAATGCGGTGGCCAACGCCATCGGCGTGCGCGTGCCCTACCTGCCGCTGACGCCGGATCGCGTACTGGCCGCCCTAGAGGCGAAAGGAGGCGCCGTCTGATGCAAGCCTTCGAATACGCCGAACCGAAAACCTTGAACGAGGCGCTCGGCCTGCTTAGCTCGCGCTGGGGGGAAACGGAAGTCCTCGCCGGCGGCACCGACCTGCTGAGCCTGATGAAGAACTATGTGGCGACGCCGAAACGGGTCGTGAACTTGAAGCGCATCGCAGAGCTGCGCGGCATCGCCGAAGATTCCGAGGGTCTGCGGATCGGCGCGCTGACCACCGTGCAGGAACTGCTCGAAGATCAGCACCTGGCACGCTTCCCGGCGCTGACCACAGCCGCGGAGGGCATCACCAGCCCCCAGATTCGGAACATGGGCACCGTCGGCGGCGACCTGTGCCAGCGACCGCGGTGCTGGTACTTCCGCAACGGCTTTGGCCTGCTGGCCCGCGACGCCCAAGGGCGCGCACTAGTACCGGAAGGCGACAACCGCTATCACGCCATTCTGGGCAACGAGGGACCGGCCTACTTCGTGAGCGCCTCGAGCTTCGGGCCGCCGCTGATCGCACTGGGCGCCCGGGTGCGGATTGCCGGACCCAGCGGAACGCGGGAGATCCCGGTGGCAGAGTTCTTTGTGATTCCCAGGAACGAGAACGAACGAGAAATTGCCCTGCGACCGAACGAAATTCTGACGGAGGTGATCCTGCCTGCGACCGCCAGGGAACTGCACAACGCCACCTACGAAGTGCGCCAGCGCGAATTCCTCGACTGGCCACTGGCGACGGCTTCGGTGGCGTTGGAACTGCGCGAGAGGCAGATCCGGCGGGCCAGCGTTGTGCTCGGCCACGTCGCACCGATTCCGTGGCCGGCCCTCTCCGCAACGGCTCTATTGGAAGGAAAAACCTTGACGGAAGAGATCGCCGCGCAGGCCGGCGAACAGGCCGTGGCGGCCGCCAGACCGCTCAGCAAGAACCGATACAAGGTGCAACTGGCCCGAGTGGCCGTCAAACGCGCACTGCTGGCTGCCGCGCAAGGAGGTGCGTAGCCATGCCGAATCTGCAGGTGCTGATCGAACGGGGCGAAGTCTGCTGCTGTCTGCGGGAAAAGGCCTTGTTCTACCAGACGAATGAAGAGACTTCAGCCGCTCCGGAGGGCCCGTTCTGGTGCGGGCTGACACAATCCATCGTGGGGCCCGACGGGGAGCTTGTCAAAGCAGAACGCTGCCGCCCAGGCCGGTCGTGCTGCGAAGTGCTTTAGAATCAGATTGTTAGAATTATGGGGATCCTTCCGCCTTCTCAGACAAGTATTCGTCTATTGTGTTATAATAAATAAAGACTACGAGCGAACTCTACGGCAAGCCCGAGTTGGCACAATCGGGCACACCGGTAAGCGAGCCGCCCGCGTTGGAGTTTCCAGAAGCCCGACTGAACGTCCCAGGCCACACACCACCTGGCCCACAAAACAGTCGAAAGGCATCTCGGACGCCGACGCGTACAGCTCAGGCGCACCGTCTGGCCGTTGTGAGGCGCGCGGTGAGGAGGCAGTGATGCAGGTTCTGAGCGAAGGGCAGCGATTGAATCATCCCCAGTATGGGCTCGGCGTCGTCCGGGAATCGGATGCGGAACGCACGACGATTGATTTTGACGAGTACGGAGAAAAGAAATTTGTCACCAGCCTGATGACTGCGGAGCTGATCGGCGAACCTCCCGCGCCGACAAGTCGCAATCGTTCCCAGCGCCGTCGGGCAAGCCGGGCCACCGCCCGGCGGAAAGCACCCGGTCGCACGACCTCGGCAAACGACTGAAGAACGATCGCTCGACGAGACCGGCAATCGCAAGAACCATTGATCCCTTCTGCCAGCAGTGCGATAATCAAGTCCACTTCAGGAGGGAAGCCGCCATGAAGCTGCGTGTGGTTTTGTTTTTGCTGAGCCTGGGAGTGTGCCTGCCCGTCCTGGCACACGACCACAGCACGGGCACGTTGTCCGGCTACTATGCCGAGTTTCGGACGGCAGACGTTTTCACCGGCCCGTGCTTCGCCAACAGCGAAGTTCACCTGACCGGGCACGAGGCAGCACTGGCTTGGCACATCGAGCGCGGGACATGGAAAGGAGTCCCGCTCGGTGGATTGAGTGTGGTAGCGATTGTGCGCGCCAATGCCACGCTAGGCGACCCCTTCTCCAACCCGCTACCAGCGAAGGCGGTGTTCCTGGTGGACGCGCGCGCCAGCCAGGTGCAGCAACAGGCGCTGGTGGAGTTTGCCCAGGCGCAAACCGGCGCCCTGCTGAAGGATGTCGTGGCCGTGGAGGCGGTTCCGATTCGCTTCACGACGGATGTGGGCGGACAGCACGGCGCGGTTGCTCTGGACGCAGGTGAAGCAGTGCACCTGCGGACCCGCGCACTGAACAGCAACGATCATTTTTGTACCAACGAAGAAGTGTACTATCCGCCGCTGGCCGCAAACCTGCACCACGCCATGCCGGCCGTGGTGCTGCAAGGGGCCTACCGGGGCAACCACCTGGGCGCGAACTGGGAAGAAGCGGGCCGACGCGGGGCGTTTGTCGGCATGTTCGCGTTTTAATGTCTTCGGGCCTTTTTCCAGCAATACCCACCGCGCCATGCACCACCAAGAGCCCACCGGACGGGTGGGCTTTTCTATCTCGAAACGCATCGGAATGGGTGCCGGCGGCAGTGGCTGTCGAACCGTTGCCGCGCCACGGCAGTGAAAAGCGGACTGCCCCAGAATCGAACGGCGCCGCGCACGGCCAGATCGGCGGCCCTTTTTGCTTGTCAGGGCTCCGCAGGCTCGGCTAGTTTTTGGAAAGAACCGTGGAGGATGGGATGCGACGGGCAAGAAACATTGCGGCACTGATCGTTGGAGTTTTTTTCATACTGCCGGGAACCACAGCGCAGCCCTATCGGGCAGAAACGTTTTCTGCGGCGGCTCCGGACGAGGTGAGCGCAGCGATGCGCGAAGTCCTGTCGGAGAACGCGATCCGGATTTTCTCCGAGAAAGGAACCCTCTGCGAGGTCTGGGTGGTGCGAACGATTCCGGTGCGCACTCATCCGAGCCCGCAGCTTGGGGTCATTCTGCCTGAGCTCGAGGAAGGCACGCTGATCGGCGTGGTCCGGTTTCGAACGGAAGGCGAGGACTATCGCCGGCAGGTCGTTTCGCCCGGGGTGTACACAATGCGCTATGCACTCCATCCCGTCGATGGGAATCACCAAGGAGTAGCACCGCAGCGCGATTTTCTGCTTCTGGTGCCGGCATCCGCAGATGGAGACCCGGGACTGATGCCGCCAGCCGAACTCTACACGCAGAGCCAGAAAGCTTCCGGCACCACGCATCCTTCTGTCTGGAGCCTGGTGCCCGCGGAAGCGGTGGAAGCCGCTGCCCTGCCGGCCGTGACGCATCACCCCGGGGAGGATCTCTGGATCGTGACGTTTCTCGTGCCGGCCCAAGCCGAGCGAGCCGCACCACGGCCGCTCCCGATTTCTCTGGTGTTTGCCGGCCATGCCCCGGAAGCCTAGCCGACCGCAGCGTCCCTGCGCGGAGAGATCCAGCGGCCGCAACGCGATACGTCGCCGGCAGTCCACAGCCGGGCTTGTGCCGCGCAGGAATTCCCTTTAGGATGGCGTGGGATGTACGTCTGCCCCTCCTGTGAACGGCCCATCAATCAGGCGACAGAAATCTGTCCCTATTGTGTGACCGATCTGATCCACCTGCGCGACGCGCTTGAAACCGAACCACCCCGGAAACCGAATCCGGCGGCGATCCTGGCACGCTGGGGCGTGCTGGTGGCGGCGGTGTGGGTGTTTCTGTGGTTCGTCATGCCGGAGCGTGCGACCGATCAGCGGCTGCAGGCCGAGCAGGTCGTGGTGGATGCGATCCAGCAGGTACAATCCGCGCTGGCCAGCTATCTGGCGGTGCAGGGAACGTTTCCCGACTCGCTGGAAGCGCTGGGCGAGCGCGTCCGCATTGCGGCACAGCAAGCGCAGGGACAAGGCTATCGCCTGGTGTACCTGCCCGGCAATGCGGCGCCGGACGGACGAACGCGCAGCTACACACTGGAAGCGCGCGCCGGGAACTACGGATACCGGAGCTTTTACACAGACGAGTCGGGGGTGTTGCGGGCCACGCAGCAACCACGACCTGCCAATGCACTCGATCCGCCGCTGTAAGAGTTGCGCCACACGCCTGCGCCGGCGCAGAGAGCAAAGTCCGGCCAGGCAGAGTTCGGAGGTATGCGTCATGCCAAGCTGGGTCCTAGCGTGTCTTTGGAAGCGTTTCGCCGGCGTACTGCTGGGCGGAATGACCCTGGCCGGAGCCCTCTGGGCGCAGCCGGCAGGGAGCCGAACCAGCTTCGCCGTGGGGCTGGTGCGGGCGGAAGCAGGCACGCGGGCCAGCGGTTTCATCGAAATCCCGCCACGGGAAGGCACAGAGGCCGGGACGCGCATTCCGGTCACCGTGATCCACGGGGCGCAACCGGGACCGGTGCTCGGACTCATCGCAGGAACCCACGGATACGAGTACGCACCGATCGTGGCTCTGCAGCGGCTTCCGGCACAGATTGATCCCCAGAAGCTGGCTGGCACCGTGATTGTTGTGCACATTGCCAATCTGCCTTCGTTTCTCGGGCGGACGATCTACTACAGCCCGGTGGATGGCAAGAATCTGAATCGCGTCTATCCCGGCCGGGCGGACGGCACGATTTCTGAGCGCATCGCGCACGCCATCACAGAGGAAGTGATCGCCCGATCGGACTTCGTCGTGGACCTGCACTGCGGCGACGGCAACGAAGCGCTCCGGCCGTACACCTACTGGATGACCAGCGGCACTGCCGAGGTGAACGAGCAGTCAAAGCAGATGGCCCTGGCGTTCGGACTCGACCACATTGTGATTGACCGAGAACGGACCACCGATCCGGAAAACTCAGTCTATACCTCGAACACAGCGATTCTGCGCGGCAAGCCTTCGATTACAACGGAAACCGGACTGCTCGGACGCGTGGATGAAGCGAGCATCGGACTGGTTGAGGCGGGCGTGTTCAATTTGTTGCGTCACTTCCGGATGTTGCCGGGTATGCCGAACCGGGTGGAGCATCCGATCTGGATTGACCGCAATGTGGTGCTGCGCAGCCCGCACACCGGGTTGTTCTACGCCCGGGTGAAACCCGGGCAGACGGTCGCCGAAGGAACGGTCATCGGAGTGCTCACGGATTTCCACGGGAATGTACTAGAGCAGGTGCGCGCGCCGTTTGCCGGCGTCGTGCTCTACGTGGTGGCGACACCGCCCGTGAGCACTGGCGAACCGCTGGGGATGATCGGCCACCTCCTGCACGACGAACTGCAGGGCCACGGCGGCGGGGCGGGAGCAGGCCCGAGCATCAATCCGAACCCCGGGAACTGAGCGCGGCGAGTTGCTTGACCTGTTGGCCGAAGCCGGTGAACGTGAAGCACGTCGCGCACCCGATCCTTTCCGCACCTGGTTGAGGAGAGAGCCGATGCGAACACGAACCATCCTGTTGTTGAGCACCGCGATCCTGATTCTGATGGCTGCCTACCTGAGTCGGGATCGCTCCGAGCCGGCGCCCACCGAGCCGCCGGCGGCTGTCACGCCCGTGCCGGAAACCATTCCGTCGGAGCCACCTGTTCCGTCTTCCTTGGGCGAGCACGTCCCGCCGTTTCATGCCGATGCCGCGTCGGCCAGGCCCTACCCGCGGATCCTGCCGGCCGAGCAGTTCCGCGCCTATCCCGCGGCAGCTCGCGCGTATCGGGTTGCCGCAGCGATGCCGGACGTGCTGGCGCAGTTGCCGTGCTACTGCTGGTGCGTCAAGTTCGGGCACGGGAGCCTGCTGGACTGCTTCGCCAGTCCGCACGGGGCGGGTTGAGCCATCTGTCTCAAGGAGGTTCTCCTTGCTGAACGGCTGGTGCGCCAAGGCAGGAAGCCGGAGCAAATCCGCGCAGCGATCATCCGCGGAGAGTGGCAGGCCATTTCGCTGCAGGGCCCGTTCGACTAGGCGGACGGATTGGGCAACCGGGACGAATCGGTCGTTCCGGGACCCGGCGGGGCAGTGCTATACTGAAGGGGCAGGCGGCTTGCGGCGCAAACGTCTCCCGGCAGGATTCCAGGCCCGAGTGGAGAGCCGACTGTTTGCGGCGTGGCCACCAATTCTCCGGAGAGGTGCTGGAGTGGCTGAACAGGGCTGCCTGCTAAGCAGTTGCACCGGCTAAAACCGGTGTCGGGGGTTCG
>JAIMBE010000026.1 GCA_023511565.1 Bacillota bacterium | reverse complement strand
TGCGAAGCTGAATCCCTTGCCGTTGTCATCCACGACGAGGTAGGCCATAGTCTCGTTCTGGAACAGCTTGACGACCACATGCGTTGCTCCGGCGTGCTTTTTGATATTGGCCAGTGCTTCGCGATAGATCTGGAACAGTTCACGGCAGAGCCGGTCCGACAGCGTCGGCGGAGGTCCCTGAATCAGCAGGTCGAGCCCGATGCCGGTTTCGTTGCGGAAGCGCTCCGCGTAGCCTCGCATCAGGTCGACCAGGTCGGCGCTTTCGACACCCAGCGGTCGCAGATCCGTCACCATCTGCCGCAGTTCTTCGCGTCCGCTCCGCAACGTTTCGAGCACGCTAGCCAACTCTGCGGCAGCGACTTCGGGATTTTCCCGCAGCTTGCGCTGGAGCACGCCGAGCTGGATTTCTACGCTGAGCAGGGTCTGCAGCACGCCGTCGTGCAGATCGAGCGAGATGCGGCTGCGTTCGGCTTCGACGGCGCGTGCCCGCAGATGCCGCAGCCGGTAGAGATTTTCGAGCGGCACCTGGAGCGCCCGCGCCGCCCGCTCCAGCCGGCGCAGGTCACCGGGGTGGAAACGCTGCCGGCCGTTCAACAGCAGCAGCCGTGCTGCCGGCTCGCCTTCAAACTCCAGGGTCACAGCCAGCAGAGAGCGCGCGGCGAGCGCCTGGCGCGAAGGGCTGGGCAGGCGAGGCAGTTCGCGGAGACGCTGTCGCGTCTGCCGGTGCCAGCCGAACCCATCGCCCGGGCCTTCCATCTGGTTCCAGCCTAGATGCACGTGCAGGTCGTGCAGCAGGAAGGCGTCGCGTCGCGTGGCCGGCGCGCCCTGCGGCTGCAGCCGGCCGGTGAACTGCGCCGGTACGCGCCAGTAAAAAACGCGCTCGAGCGAGCGGTCGTAAACTGCCAGCACCGCTTCCTGACAGCGGAAGAATTCCATCAGCTCGTTCAGGGCCAGGCGCAACGATTCGGCCAGACCGCGTTCAAACTGCAGTGCACTGACCATCCGCGCGAGAAAAGCGCGCTCGTCCATCTGGCTGCGCTGCCACCAGCCGAGCCAGCCCGCCAGCCACATGGCGGGCAAAACCGCCAGCACGGGCCACTCGGCACGACCAGCGACGAGCAGATCGTAGCTGGCGCGCGCCAGTCCTGCGGCGACCAGCGCGGCCACCGCCAGCAGGGCCACGCGTCCGGCCAACCACAACGCCACGCTGTAAGAGGCGAAAACCACCAAAAGAGCCAACACCGACCAGTTGCGCGCCAGCACGAGCGCCACTGTGGCCACAGCGGCATCGGCCCACACCAGCCGGCCGAACCGTTCGGGCACCAGCAGCGCCACCAGGGCCAGCAGCGCGTAAACCGCCAGCAGCACGCGCACTGGGGTCGTTTCGCCGGCCGCGGCTGGTGCGAACATCCCCATGCCGGCCAGCAGAAACACCACCAGTCGCAGGAGACCGGCCTGCTGGCTCAGAAGGCGAGCCTGTTCCGCATCGATGCGCATGCGGCGTTCTCCATGCCCCGGACTCAGTCTAGCAGCGGTCGCAACGCGCTGGAATGTGCCGTAGCGTGGGCGTTACGTACGGCCGGGGTTGACAGCAGGTGCATAATCATCTGGAAGCTGGCGGGGCTGCCGAACCATTTTTGCTGAGCAAGGCGGCCCCAGGGCCGGCCCGAACGGGGAGCCAGAAGGTTTGCAACAGCGCTTCACGCAACGCGAAGCGGCACGCATCCTGGGACTGGAAGAGCGCCGCCTGCGCTACTGGGAACGGCTGCGGTTGGTACGTTCCCGGCCGCGCTGGGGAGAGCGCTTCTATCGCTTCGACGATCTGGTGGCCCTGCGCATGATCCAGTCCCTGACCGCGCAGGGAGTTCCCGCGAGACGGTTGCGCAGGGCCATTGCCGCACTGGAGCGGCGCCTGGCAATCCCCACGACTTCGCTCACCCGTCTGCGGTTGGTGAAACACGGAGGCACGGTGGTCGTGGTGCCGCCCCCGCCGCACCACCAACCGATCGAACCGCTCACCGGACAGCTGCTGATGGATTTCGCTGCGGGAGCGAGCCAGGACAATCTCCACGTGCTGGCTTCGCGCAGCGCCGAGGAGTGGTTTGAAATCGGGCTGTGCTGCGACGGGCAGCCGGAAACGTTCGAGCAGGCGGTCGAGGCCTACCGCCACGCGATCCGCCTGGCGCCGGACTGGGTGGACGCCTACATCAATCTGGGTGCGGTGCTGTTCCAGTTGAGCCGCCTGGAGGACGCGGCGGTGGCCTTCCGCGCTGCGCTCAAGTTGGATCCGCGCAACCCCACCGCCCATTTCAATCTCGGCTGCGTACTCTTCGAGCAGAACGAGCTCGACGGTGCGATCGCCAGTCTGCGTCGCGCCACTCGCCTGGCGCCGGACTGCTCCGACGCGCACCTGAACCTGGCGCTCGCGTACGAAAAACGTCACGACCAGTACCGCGCCCGCCGCCACTGGCGCCTCTATCTGCGCTATGAACCTTCGGGGGCATGGTCGGAATACGCCCGCACGCAACTGGCGCGTGCGAGCCGGCCGCGTCGCGCTGCCGTGACGGAATTTCCCCGCCGGCCGGCCGACGCACCGCATCCGACGTCTTCCTAGCGGGGCCTTTGCCGCATCTCGAAGCGTCATGCTATGATGCTGGCAGTTGCGGTGAGCGTAGCTCAGCGGTAGAGCATCGGACTGTGGCTCCGAGGGTCGAGGGTTCGAATCCCTTCGCTCACCCCAGTGATTCCCTGCCGCCGGATTGCATCGTTGCGTCGGCTGGCCTAAGATGACCGGCCGCCGATGCCGTTCCTCTCTGCGACCATCGTGGCCCACAACGAAGCGCACCGCATCGGCCGGGCCATCGGCTCGTTGGCCTGCGCCGACGAGATCGTACTGGTGGATGACGGCTCGACGGACAACACCCGCGAAATTGCCTCGGCCCTCGGCGCGCGTGTGGTTGTCAACCAGCCCTGGCCAGGCCCGGCAGCGCAAAAGAATCTGGCGGCACAACTGGCCCGGCACGACTGGATCCTCAGCCTTGATGCCGACGAAGAACTCGACGCCGAAGCCCAGCAAGCGATTTTGAGCTGGAAATCCGGGGAGCCAGCGGCAGCAGGCTACCGGTTTCGGCGCCGGGCATTTTTTCTGGGTCGCTGGATTTGCCATTCCGGCTGGTATCCTGACTACAAGCTGCGGCTCTATGACCGCCGCCGCGGGGCATTCCAGCCGGCACCGGTGCACGATTCCGTGCGCGTCGACGGGCGGGTCGCAACATTGCCCGGGCACATCCTGCATTTTCCGGTCGAGACTTTGGAAGAATACCGGCAGCAGCTCGACCGCTACGTCGAGCGCATTGCAGAGCACCTGACGCGACAGGGGGAGCGGCCGGGGTGGGGTCTGCGGTACCTGGCGCCTGCCTGGCGCTGGGTACACGTCTATCTGGTGCACGCCGGTTTTCTCGACGGGCGCGCCGGATGGATCATCGCCCGCGAAGAGGCGCGCTACGTCTACCGGAAATATCGCCGCGCACTCGAACTGCTGGTGCAGTCACGCACCGGCCGCGCGCGGTAACGGAGGCCGAAGCGCCTAGCTGAGAATCTTTTCGCTGATGGACTTGGCCTGCAGGAACAGCAGCAGGTAGTCCCGCCCGCCCGCTTTGGAATCCGTTCCGGACATGTTGAAGCCACCGAAGGGATGTCCGCCCACCAGCGCGCCCGTGCACTTGCGGTTGAAATACAGGTTGCCGACGTGGAACTCCTCGGCGGCGCGATCCAGCTTGCTCCGGTTGCGTGAATAGACGGCACCCGTCAGGCCATACTCGGTGTCGTTGGCAATCTCCAGGGCCTGGTCGAAGTCTTTCGCCTTGATCACGGCCAGCACGGGACCGAAAATTTCTTCCTGTGCGATGCGGGCGCGAGGGGGCACGTCGGCGAAAATGGTCGGTTGCAGGAAATAGCCCTCTCCGGGCACGCGGCCGCCGCCGAGCACCAACCGGCCTTCGCGCTTGCCGATTTCGATGTACTCCAGAATGGACTTCATGGCCGATTCGTTGATCACCGGGCCCATGAAGTTCGCCGGATCTTCCGCCGGCCCGACGGTGAGTTTCCGGCAACGCTCGACCAGCCGCTCGAGGAAGGCGTCATAGAGTTTTTCGCTGACGATAGCGCGCGAGCAGGCCGAGCACTTCTGGCCCTGGTATCCGAAGGCGGAGATTGTCACGCCCTCGACGGCAGCGTCCAAGTCGGCTTCTTCGTCCACGATGATCGCGTCTTTACCGCCCATTTCGAGCACAGTGCGCTTGATCCAGATCTGGCCGGGCTGCACCTTGGCGGCGAGCTCGCAGATACGCAGGCCGACCTCCTTCGAACCGGTGAAGGCGATGAAGCGTGTGCGCGGGTGCGCGACGACCGTGTCTCCCATCGCGCTGCCTGAACCCGGGCAGAACTGGAGCACCTCCGCGGGCAGGCCGGCCTGATGGAGCAGTTCGACAAATTTCCAGGCAATGGTGGGCGAATCGCTCGAAGGCTTCAGCACGACCGTGTTGCCCGTCACCAGCGCTGCGGTGGTCATCCCACCCATGATCGCACCAGCGAAATTCCACGGCGGAATGACCGCGCCCACACCCAACGGGATGTACACCAGGCGATTTCGCTCCCCCGGGACCGGCGTGATCGGCTGCGGGCCGAAGTACCGCAGGGCTTCGCGACCGTAGAATTCGCAGAAGTCAATCAACTCGCCGATATCGGCATCGGCTTCCGGCCAGGTTTTGCCCGTCTCATAGACCAACCAGGCGTTCATCTCCAGCCGCTTTTCGCGCAGCAGCTCGGCGGTGCGAAACAGAATCTCCGCGCGCTGCTCCGGTGCGGTGCGCTTCCAGTGCCGGAACGCCTTGTCGGCTTCCTCCACGGCCCGCGCCGCCAGTTCTTTCGACGCCTTGCTGAAAATGCCGACGACTTGCGAAGGCTTAGAGGGATTGATCGAACGCAGCTGGTCCTCGGTTCTGACCTCCTTGCCGCCAATCAGCAGGGGATAGTCCCGGCCCAACTCGCCCGCGACTTTCTTGAGCGCGGCTTCCATCCGGCTGCGGTTTTCGGGCTTGGAAAAATCGGTCGGCGGCTCGTTGCGAAATTCTCCTCGGGCAATGCTCACTTCCAGGGTGGCCATCGCGTGTACTCCTCCTTTGGTCGGGGCGGCCTGGGGTGCGTAGGTTTGTGCTGCGGCTTTGCCCTGCCGGTCTCGGGATGACTCCGGCAGAAAGCCTAACCAACCTCTCATTCTACCGGCCCTCCGGAGACCCAACAAGCGGATTCTACCGGCGGCACCGGGGCGACTGCGACTTCCCTTGCTCGGTGCAGTTACGTTAGGCTGAGCCGGTATGGCCCAGCACTGGGATGCGATTGTGATTGGCGGCGGGCACAACGGTCTGGTCTGTGCCGCCTATCTGGCCCGGGCCGGCCTGCGCGTGCTCGTGCTGGAACGGCGCGCCGTGCTCGGCGGCGCCAGCGTCACCGAGGAACCCTGGCCTGGCTACCGTGTTTCGACGCTGGCCTATCTCTGCAGTCTGCTGCAGGAGCGCATCATTCGCGAACTGGAGCTGGCCCGCTTCGGGTACCACGTCTACGCAAAAGACCCGGCCTTTTTCACTCCCTTTCCCGACGGGCGCTACCTGCTGTTCTGGCAGGACTCGCGACGCACCTGCGAGGAAATTGCGCGCTTCTCCCGGCGGGACGCCGAGGCCTATCCCCGGTACGAGGCGTTTCTGGAGCAGCTGGCGCGTTTCGCAGAGCAGATGCTGTTGCGCACCCCGCCCGACCTGGCGCGCAGTGGCCTGCGGGACTATCTCGAGCTGGCCCGACTCGGGCTGGATTTCCTGCACATGGATGACACCGAGCGTGTCGGCCACCTGCGTATCTTCACACAAAGCGTGGCGGATTTTCTGGCGCCCTGGTTCGAGTCAGAGGAAGTGAAAGTAACGCTGGCGACCGACGGCGTCATCGGTACCAATGGTGGCCCGCGCACGCCCGGCACCGCCTATGTGCTGCTGCATCATGTGATGGGCAAAGTGAATGGCCACCGCGGCTTGTGGGGATTTGTCCGTGGCGGAATGGGCGGCGTGGCCGCTGCCCTGGCCGGCGCAGCGCAGGCGGCCGGCGCCACGATCCGCACCGAGGCACCGGTTACGCGTGTTCTCGTCGTCAACGGCCGCGCAGCCGGCGTCGTGCTGGACAATGGAGACGAGCTCCGCAGCCGCATCGTGGTCTCCGGGGCCGACCCGAAGCGCACCTTTCTGCACCTGGTCGAAGCCCACCACCTGCCCGGAGAATTCCGGGCGGCAGTGCACAACATCCGCATGGAAGGCTGCTCGATGAAAATCAATCTGGCCCTGGACGGTCTGCCCAGCTTCCGTGCGCTGCCGGGTTCCACGTTGCTGCCCCACCACCGCACGACGATCCACCTCTGCCCCTCGATCGAGTACATCGAACGCGCCTGGGACGAGGCGAAATACGGGACTCCTTCGACGCAGCCGATGCTGGAAATCACCCTCCCGACGACCTACGACGATTCGCTGGCCCCGCCCGGCAAGCACATCATGAACATTTTTCTGCAATATACCCCCTACCGGCTGCGCGAAGGCCATTGGCACCAGATCAAGGAACAGTACGCCGATCGCGTGCTCGCGCTGGTGGAAGAGTATGCGCCCGGGTTCCGGAACCTGATTCTCCACCGCCAGGTCATCTCGCCGCTGGACCTGGAAGAAACCTACGGGCTGACCGGCGGCAACATCTTTCATGGGGAAATGGCTGTGGATCAACTGTTTTTCCTGCGGCCGGTGCCGGGTTGGGCGCAGTATCGCACGCCGCTGCGGGGGCTCTACCTGTGTGGTTCCGGCACGCACCCGGGCGGAGGCGTAATGGGTGCACCCGGATACAACGCGGCTCGGGAAATCCTGCGCGACCTGCGTCTCCGCCGCGTCTGAGGTTCCCGGGCGAGCCGAGCGACTCCGCTTGACGCCAGCCCCCGACCGGTCTAAGCTCCGCAACCAGAGGCCCGCACCCCGGGCCGTTTTCAGGAGTGTCCTACCAGAACCGGAAGAACCAAACCGAAGGAGGCACACGATGGCTAAGACCTATGCCCTGGTAGTTGGTGTAGTCCTTCTGCTGGTTGGGATTGTGGGATTCTTTGTCGGGGATTCGACACTGTTCGGCTTAGGCTTCACTACGCCCCACAACTTGATTCATTTGTTGAGTGGTGCGATTGGCATCTGGGCCGGCACCAGCAAGAACGTGGGTGCGGCGCGGATGTTTGCGCTGATCTTTGGCGCGATTTACACCTTGGTGGCCATTGCAGGCTTCGCGACCGGGGGCGAAGACCTGTTCGGCATCTCGCTGAAGCTGAACACGACCTACAACATCATCCATCTGCTGATCGGGGTGCTCGGGCTAGGAGCCGGTTTTACCGGCACGAAGGCGTCGGCGACTGCCCAGTAGTCACCGAACGCTTTATTCCTCCTCACAGCTTGCGGGGCGCGCAGCGCTGTGCGCCCCGCAAGCGACCCACGAGACTCGGCTTTCAGGCCGTACCGCATCTTGTGGCCACTGGCGCACGGCTTTTGCGCTATGCTAGCCCGCCGTGTCTGCTCCCCCGGTCGAAAAACTGGTCCGCGCGATGGGCCGGTGGACCCTGGTGGCGCTGGTCATCAACAGCATCATCGGCAGCGGCATCTTTGGCCTGCCTTCGGAAGTCATCCGCATGGTCGGGTCCGCCAGTCCGTTCTTCTACCTGCTGGCTGCGGCCGGTATTGGTGTGATTATGGCCTGCTTTGCCGAGGTGGCTTCCCAGTTCCGCGATGCCGGAGGACCTTACCTGTATGCGCGCGCAGCTTTTGGCCCGTTGCTTGGATTGCAGACCGCGTGGCTGGCCTGGTTGGTGCGGCTGACCTCGGCAGCGGCCAATGCCAACCTGTTTGTCATCTATCTGACTGAATTCTGGGCCGGAGCCGGCCAGCCGGGGCCACGGGTGGCCGTGCTGACCGCACTGCTCGGTTTCTGGATGGGAGTCAACCTGCGCGGAGTGCGCAGCGCCGCCCGGGTGAGCAACATCTTCACGGTGGCAAAGCTGCTGCCGCTGGCAGTCTTTGTCGGCGTGGGGCTGTTTTTCCTGCGCGGAGAAACCCCGGTGGGTCTGCAACTGCCCGCCGAGGCCAACTGGCCGCGGGCGCTGCTGGCGCTGGTCTTTGCCTACGGCGGCTTTGAAGCCGCCCTGCTGCCGATGGGCGAAGCGCGCCAACCTGAGCGGGACGCCCCGTTTGCGCTGTTCACGGCCCTGGCAGTGGTGACCCTGTTGTACGTGCTGATCCAGCTCGTCGTTATGGGCACGCTGCCCGACCCGACCGCGACCAATCGTCCGCTGGCGGCTGCGGCGAACCAGTTCCTGGGGCCGGCAGGAGGCATGCTGATTGCGCTGGGTGCGATGGTTTCCGTGTTCGGCTACCTGGGCGGGCAGTTCGTGAGCGCGCCGCGGCTGACCTACGCACTGGCCGAACAGGGCGACTTCCCGGCTTTCTTCGGCCAAGTGCACCCGCGCTACCGCACACCCCATGTTTCCATTCTGGTGTACACGCTGCTGGTCTGGGCGCTGGCCATCTACGGCAGCTTCCTGTGGAACGCGGTGCTCAGCGCGGTGGCGCGACTGTTCACCTATGGACTGGGCTGCGCGGCGCTCCTGGTCTTTCGCCGGCGCCAG
This sequence comes from Bacillota bacterium, assembly GCA_023511565.1. Lineage (GTDB taxonomy): Bacteria > Acidobacteriota > Terriglobia > Acidiferrales > UBA7541 > DSGC01. Next base: position 14,237 of record JAIMBE010000026.1, on the reverse strand, counting down.
CCCGACCGGATTTTTTTCCGGCTGCCTGCCGCACCGCTGTGGGTCGGGCTGGCGCTGGGGTTCTGCACAGTGCTGCTGCTGCGAATGGGTCGTGGGGAGCTGCTGGCCGTCAGCCTGACCGCCGCTGTGGCGTGGCTGAACTGGCTCTGGGCACGCCACCAGATCCGTGACCCGCGAAATCCGTAACCGGGCGTCGCCGTGCCGCAGCCAAGGCACGAACGCTCAGGGCGCCGGTGCCGACCGCGGTGGCCAGACAACCTCCAGCTGCCAGAGCAGGAAGCTCAACTGATCGGTCAACTCTTCAATCTGCACCGGGATCGGGGTGCCGCCGCCGACGTGTCCGGCGCGCGTATCGTAACGGAGCAGGATCGGACGATCAGACGCATTGGCGGCCTGCAGCCGTGCTGCCATCTTGCGGGCATGCAGGGGGACGACGCGGGTATCGGCATCGCCCGTGACGATCATCACGGCCGGATACTTCGTGCCCTCTTTCACGTTGTGGTAGGGCGAGTAGGCATAGAGGTAGCGGAACTGCTCGGGGTGTTCCGCACTGCCATATTCGGGTACCCAGAAGCGTGCGATGGAAAATTTGTGATAGCGCACCATATCGAGCAGCGGGTAGAAGCACAGCACCGCACGGAACAGATCGGGGCGCTGGGTCAGCGCGGCACCGACCAGCAGGCCACCGTTCGAACCGCCACTGATCGCCAATTTGTCCGGGCGGGTGTAGCGGTTGACGATCAGCCATTCCGCGGCGGCGATGAAATCGTCGAAGACATTCTGTTTGTTTTCGAGCATGCCGGCCCGGTGCCAGGATTCGCCGAATTCGCTGCCGCCGCGCAGATTCGCCAGGGCATAGACGCCGCCCAGTTCCAGCCAGGCCGCCGCACGCGTCGAATACGAGGGCAACTGGCTCACATTGAATCCGCCATAGCCGTGCAGCAGCGTGGGGTGGCTGCCATCGAATCGGATGCCCCGGCGGTGGGCCACAAACATGGGCACGCGCGTGCCGTCTTTTGAGGTGTACCAGACCTGCTTCACCTCATACTGCTGACTGCGCAGCGGGACCTGCTGGCGGAACCAGACCGTGGTTCGTCCAGTGGCTACGTCGTAACGATAGGTGGTCGGCGGATGGGCAAACGAGCTGAACGAATAGAAGCCTTCCGGGCTCGACCACCGTCCGCTCATGCCGCTCACCACCCCGAGCGCCGGCAGACGGATGGCGCCGAGCGGCTTGCCCGCCGCATCGAAAATTCTCAGCTCGGAGATCACGTTGCGCAGATAGCTGGCAAACAGGCGGCCGCCCACAGCGGAAACGTTCTCCAGCACGGCGCCCGATTCCGGGATGACCTCCTGCCAGTGCTCGCGCTCCGGTCGTTCCAGCTCCACGCGCAGCAGTCGACCGTTCGGCGCGTTCCAGTTCGTGAGCAGATAGAGGTGAGGGCCGGCCCAGTCGAGCGAGAAGCGTGCTTCGATGCCCTGCACGAGCGGCACCGGCGGCCCGCCCCGTATGCGATCCTGGAGGTAGATTTCTGTTTTCCGCGAGGCGCTGCCCTCATTGACGAGGAACGCCACCCAGCGGCCGTCCTCCGAAAGCGAACACGCCAGGGTTTTCTCCGGTCCTAAACCTTCGCCGAAAATGACCGGGTCCGCAGCCGGATCGGTGCCCAGCGTGTGGAAATAGACGCGGGTACCTTCCGGCGTGAAGCGCGTGTAGTAGAAGCCGCTGTTGTCCGGCAGCAGACGGACCGAACCCAGCCGGCTGCGTTCGATCCGGTCCGGCAGGTCTCGGCGATTTCGCACCTCGAAAAGGCGAAGTTCGATTTCGTCTTCTCCGCCGTGGCGCAGGCCGTAGACCACCAGCGAAGCGTCTTCCGCCACATCCAGCAGAGTCAGGGAGATGGAGTGGTCGGGGCTGAGCGGGTGGGGATCGATCAGAACCTCATCGCGGCCGCGCAATCCGCGACGCACATAGAGCACCGACAGAGCCTGGTCGGCAGCGCGCTTGAAGAAAAAGTAGTGGCCGTTGCGCACCGTCGGGGGACCCATGGTTTCCCGCTCAAGCAGTTTGCCGAGCAGTGCGCGCAGCGCCGGGCGCGTCGGCAGCGGATCGAGCAGCGAGCGCGTGTAAGCGTTCTGCGCGTCAATCCAAGCGCGCACCTCCGGCGCCTGGTCCTCTTCAAGCCAGCGGTACGGATCGGGGACGCGAACGCCGTGCAGCGTTTCGACCACCTCCACCGTGCGCGTGGACGGCGGCGGAGGCAGCGACGGGCTCTGCCCAGCCCGCACCGCCAGCACCGCCAAAACCAACAGCGAGACCCAGAACAGCACGCAACGCCTGGAGTGTGTCGTGTGGCGAGTTCTCATGGCTCAGCACTCCTTTCTGCCTGTGCCTTGCTCAAAGGGCGGAAAAGGGAACGGCATCGGCCGCCCCGACAATCCGGTATCATTTCGCTCTCGCATTTCCCGAACCGCAGGAAGCGACATCCGGAAGTCCGACTCTGCCGCATGTGCCGGCAAGCCGGCTCCCGGAATCCGCAGCAAAGCGGTTGATTGTACCTCGGCCAGGGCCGTTGGCCACCGGTTCGCAGCTTGGAAAACGGCTGCGATGGTGCCATCATGCACCGTGCCGCACCCTGTGCGAGACCGGAAGGAGGCCCTGTGAATCGCTGGAAATGTTTCCTGATGACGCTGGTCGTGCTGCTGGCGGCGCCGCTCACCGACGCGCAGCCGAAGCGCGCGATTTCGTTCGAAGACCTGATGGCCATGCACCGCATCGCCGAGCCGCAGATCTCTCCCGACGGCCGCTGGGTGGCCTATTCGGTGGGCACGCCCGACCTGGAAGCCAACCGCATCCCGCGGAACCTCTGGCTGGTGCCGCTTGCGGGTGGCGAGCCGAAACAGTTGACCCGCAGCGGCCGCGACTCGCAGCCGCGCTGGGCGCCGGATGGCAAGCGGATCGCTTTCCTTTCGGCCCGCGACGGCGCCCCGCAGGTCTACCTGATTTCGATCGAAGGTGGGGAAGCCACACGGCTGACCCACATGGCTGGTGGCGTCAACAGTCTGCTCTGGTCGCCCGACGGGCGCTGGATTGCTTTCACGGCGGACGTCTACCCCGATTGCGCAGACGATGCCTGCAACCGCCAGCGCGACGAGGAACGCGAGCGGTCCCGCGTCCGGGCGCGTATCTACGAAGCGCTGCTCTTTCGTCACTGGGACACCTGGGAGGATGGCAAATACAGCCACCTGTTTGTTGTTCCCGCCCAGGGTGGCACCCCGCGCGATTTGACTCCTGGCGCTCACTACGATGTGCCTCCGTTTTCGCTGGGTGGCCCCGAACCGATCGCCTTCTCGCCCGACGGCACAGAGCTGTGTTACACCGCGATCCCCGATGCCGACCGCGCGCTGAGTACGAATGCCGACCTGTTTGTCGTCTCCGTCGAAGGCGCCCCGGCCCGACGCATGACCACCAATCCCGGCTATGACGGCGGCCCGGCCTATTCGCCCGACGGCCGCTGGATCGCCTACCGCGCCCAGCTTCAGTACGGCTACGAGAGCGATCGCTGGCGCCTGATGCTTTACTCCCGCGCCGACGGCCGCCACTTCAACCTGACCGAAACATTCGACCGCAGCGTGGAAGGACCCGTGTGGTCGGCCGACAGCCAGACGATTTACTTCCAGGCCGAAGACCATGGCTACCTGCCGGTTTTCTCCATCCCCGCAGCCCCAGGCCATCAGCCGAAAGTGATCCTTCCTGCCAGCTACAACAGCGAGCTGGTGCTCAGCCCGGATGGACGTAGGTTGGTGGTTTCGCGTTCCAGTCTGCAGAGTCCCGCCGAGCTGTTCGTCGCCAACGTGGATGGTTCCGGGCTGCGTCCGCTGACCCACCACAACGCCGAGCGGCTGGCGCAGCTTGAGCTGAATTCCGCCGAACATTTCTGGTTTCCGGGCGCCGGCGAGACCCGGATCCACGCCATGCTGCTGCGTCCACCGCAGTTCGACCCGAACCGGAAATATCCCCTCCTGCTGCTGTTGCACGGCGGTCCGCAAACGATGTGGGGCGATAGCTGGGGGTATCGCTGGAATCCGCAGGTGTTCGCCGCGCCGGGCTATGTGGTGCTGATGATCAACCGGCGCGGTTCGACTGGCTTCGGACAGGCGTTCGTGGATGAAATCCGCGGCGATTACGGCGGCAAGCCGTACGAAGACCTGATGCGCGGTGTGGACTATGTTCTGGCGCGCTACCCCTTCGTGGATGGTTCGCGCATGGCCGCCGCCGGCGGCAGCTACGGCGGCTTCATGGCAAACTGGATTGCCACACACACCGGACGCTTCCGCGCCATCATCACGCATGCGAGCATCTTTGAACAGGTCAGCATGTATGGTGCCACCGAAGAGCTCTGGTTTATGGAGTGGGACCAGATGGGTACTCCGTGGACCAACCCCGAAGGCTACCGAAAATGGTCTCCGGCGACCTACGCGGCCGCCTTGGGAACGTTCAAGACGCCCACGCTCGTCATCCATGGGGAGCTGGACTACCGCGTGCCGTACACGCAGGGTCTGCAGATGTTCACCGCACTGCAGCGCCAGGGCGTGCCCTCGAAGCTGCTGCTGTTCCCGGATGAAGGCCACTGGGTGCTCAAGCCGCAGAACAGCCGCCTGTGGTATCAAACGTTCCTGGATTGGCTGGCACGCTGGCTGCGATAACCCGGACCGCTGCAAAAAATACTTTCGCGACACTGAGAAGTTGGCTATCCTCGGCAAAAATCAGGTCAGGTGAACCTGGTGCTGTTCAGAAGAGCCGCGATCCTGATTCTGCTGGCTATGGTACCGCAGGAGGGTCTGGCCCAGCGTCCAGACCGGCCGGAGATTCCCGTCGGCGCGGGCCGCAACCCCTCGATCACGTTACTGCAACCCAAGGCCGGCCGCCTGGTCATCCGGGTACGCACGCAAAACGGAGCGCCACTGACCGGCGAAGCGATAATCCGCATCTTTTCCAGCCTCACCGGTCTGGAGAAAACGGTTGGCGTCACCTCGGTCGGCGACGCGGAGATCCCCAGTATCCCCATCGGCGAATACCAGCTCGAAGTTCGCGCCCCCGGTTTCCGCCTCTTCCAAGATCGGGTCACCGTCTGGACCGATGAATCCACCAATTACGCGCACGTCGAACTGATGCCGGAATCGGCCGACAGCGGCAAACTCGCCGAACCGATCCTGCTCGCCCCGAAAGCGCGCCGCGAAATGGAAAAGGCGCTTGCGGCGCTGGAGAAAAATGATTTGAAGGAAGCGCGCAGCCGGCTGGACCGACTGGCCCGCATGGCCCCAGCCCACCCCGACGTGAACTATCTGCTCGGCATCCTGCACCTGAAGCTCGCGGAGGCCGAGGCGGCGCGTGCGTACCTGGAGAAAACCCTGCGCCTGCAACCCAACCACGTCAGCGCGCAACTCGCCTTGGGCGGTTTGTTCTATCACCAGCAGGACTTTGCCGCCGCGATCCCGCTGCTGGAAGAGGCACTGGCCACTCACCCGCAGAACTGGGAGGCCCGGTGGATGCTGGCGAGCGCCTACTTCCAGCAGCACAAATATGAAGCGGCCCGCGAGCAACTCGAACAGGCCTTGCCGGCCAGCGGCGAGCAGCGACCGCTGCTGTTGTTGTTGCTCGCGCGCACCCACCTCGCACTCGGCCGGCAGGAGCAGGCACGTCAGCAAATTGAACGGTTGCTCCGCGAATACCCCCAGCACGCCGCTGCCGCCACTGCCCGACAGCTGCTGGAGACTCTGGAGCATACCGAACCCGCCGCGGCGGTGCCTGTGCCGCTGGCCGTCGTCAAACCGGAGCGCGTCGCTCCGATGCGCCCCTTGATGGAACCCAGCCGCTGGGCGCCGCCCGCTATTGACGAACTGCGACCACCGACCGTGCCGGGAGCGACGTGCCCGCTCCGCGAGGTGCTCCGCGGTGCACGTCGCCGCGCCAGTGAACTGGTCCAACACCTGGAACGCTTCACGGCCACCGAACACGTGCGCTTTGCCCAACTGGATGAATTCGGCGGAAGCCGCAACCCGATCGAGCACCGCTGGGAGTACCTGGTGACCATCCGACAGGTTCAACCGGGACGCTTTTCCATCGAAGAGTCGCGCAATCCGGAGGCCTCACCTTCGTTGTGGCCCAGCCATCTGATGACGTGCGGTTTGGCCGCGTTGGGGCTGGTCTTCCACCCCTTCTACCTGGACGATTTCCACATGGAGTGTGAGGGGCTGAGCCTTGGGGATGGGCAACCGGCCTGGCAGATCCGCTTCGAACAGCGGCGCGACCGTCCGGCACGGTTTCGCGTCTTCTATACGAGCAACCGGCGCTGGCCACTCCTGTTGAAAGGTCGCGCCTGGATTTCGGCCAACAGCTTCCACGTCTTGCGCCTGGAAACTAACCTGCTCGAGCCGGTCCCGGAAATCGGCATCCAGCACGAACACCTGAGCATCCGTTACCAGCCCGTGCGCTTCCACCACCGCGATGTCGAGCTCTGGTTGCCCGCCGAAGCAAACTTCTACATTCAGTACAAAGGACGCCGCTACCATTACCAGCACCGCTTCCGCGAGTACCTGCTTTTTTCGGTGGAGATCGAGCATGCCCCGTCACTGCCGTCCACCGAAGCCGGCCCAGGGCAGCCCCCGGCCACGCGCTGAAGCCCCCGATCGCCCGCCCGCTCGCGGATTTTTCTTGACAGCTCTTCAATAATGGAGTATATAGTCAATTAGTATGCTGTTTTCGAAGGCAGGCGAATACTCCGTGCGGGCCATGACTTTCCTGGCTATGCAGCCGCCCGGCAAGCTGACCGGCGCGAAAGAAATCGCCGAAGCCGAAGACATTCCCATGGCCTTCCTTTGGAAGATCCTGCACACGCTGCGACAACGGCGCCTGGTCCGCTCGTTCAAAGGAATTCACGGGGGCTACGAACTGGCCCTCCCAGCAGAGAAAATCACGCTGACCACCATTCTCGCGGCCACAGACGGGGAGGATCTGACCAGCGGCTGCGTGCTCGGATTGCCGATTTGCAACGATCAGAATCCTTGCCCGCTGCACGAAACCTGGAAACAGATCCGCGCCACGCTGAATCACATGCTGCAACAGACCACACTGGCCGACCTGGCCCAGATCGCCCAGCGGCGCACACGGAAGCGGGCATCATGATTTTTTTGCCGCAATACCTGATAACTTTATCCAGTACTCAAATAGTGCCGCCTATCCTTCTAGCCAAACCATACCCAGGAGACAAAAACCATGCGTGCAACCGAGACCCTTCGTCGGGAACATGACGCCATCCTGAACATGCTCGACGCCGCCGAAGAACTCGCCACCCGGCTGGAACGTCGGCAGCCCACGGCCCCGCAGCAGCTGACGGACCTGCTGGAATTTTTGCGCCAGTTCGCCGACCAGTGCCATCACGGCAAGGAAGAGAACTTGCTTTTCCCTCTGCTGGAGAAAAAAGGAATGCCGCGGCAGGGCGGACCGATTGGCGTGATGTTGCAGGAACACGATCACGGGCGCGCGCTCATCGCTGAGATGGGCGAAGCCGCACAGGCCCTCGCCGCGGGCAACGTGGAAGCCGGTGCGCGGTGGGCGCACGCCGCGCGGCGCTATGTCGCTCTGCTGCGCGAGCACATCCACAAGGAAAACGAAATCCTGTTTCGCATGGCGGAGCAGATGCTTTCGGAAGCTGAGCAGGAGGAACTGGCCGGTGCGTTCGACCGTCTCGAAGCCGAAACCATGGGCCCCGGCACCCACGAACGGTTGCACCGCCTGATGGACAACCTGACCGCACAACTGTTCGGCCGCACTGTAAGACAGGGCGCTTCCTGAAGTTTCCGCGAGGATGAGGACGCCGATGGTGCTTTCGCGAACGACCTGGATGATCCACCACAACCGGATGCGCCGGTGTGCTGTCCGGCGCGTCCCCAGCATCGCCGCGCCGGGGACAGCCATGTGAATGCTCCTGGCTACCGCGTCCGTCTGGCCGACGAAACGTACTGGCGCGAGCAGATCAAGTGCCAGTTTGCCTGCCCGGTGCACACCGACGCACGCGGTTACGTTCGCGCCATCGCCGAAGGAGAGTACGAGCGCGCCTATCTGATTGCGCGGGGTCCGAATCCGCTGGCTTCGATTTGCGGACGCATCTGCGGCGCACCCTGTGAAGCCGCCTGCCGCCGCGGCACGATCGATCAGCCCATTGCCATCCGGGCCCTGAAACGCTTCGTGTGTGAACGCTACGGGGTGGATCACCGCGACAGCCACCCGCGCGAATTCTTCCACGACCTCAAACAGAACACCCAGCCTCGCACCTGTGACGATATCGACGAGCTGCGCCACCTGCTTGAGTTTTTGGCCCGCGCCGAGTTCCCCAAACCACAAGGCGAGCGCGTGGCGATCATCGGTTCAGGGCCGGCGGGGTTGGCAGCGGCACACGACCTGGCCCTGATGGGCTTCCGTCCGGTGATTTTTGAGATGGAACCGGTACCGGCCGGCATGCTCTACACCGGCGTGCCGGGCTACCGGTTGCCGCGCGAGCTGATTCGCGCCGAAATCGCCGTGATCGAGGCCTTGGGCGTGGAGATTCGCTGCCACACCCAGGTGGGCAAAGACATCCCGTTCGACCGACTGCGTCAGGAGTTCGCTGCCGTGATCATTGCCTGCGGCGCGAAGCGTTCACGGCCACTGCCGATCCCGGGGATCGACGCCATCGGGGTGATGGGTGGCGTGGACTTTTTGCGCGACGTCGCGCTGGGCAAGCCGCTTGAACTGGGCCAGCGGGTCATCGTCATCGGCGGGGGCAACGTGGCCTACGACGTCGCACGCACGGTCCTGCGGCAGGAGGAATATGACGTTTCCCGCACGGCCGCGCGGATCCGCGGCGTCCGCGAAGTGCACCTGGTCTGTCTGGAATCGCTGGAAGAGATGCCCGCCGACACCGTGGAAATTCTCGAAGGCGCCGAAGAAGGCATTCTCCGGCACAACAGTTGGGGGCCGAAGGAAATCCTGACCCAAGAGGTGAACGGTCAGCGCTTCGTGCGTGGCGTGCGCTTTGTGCGGTGCACTTCGGTCTATGACGAGCAGAAACGCTTCGCGCCCAAGTTCGACGAATCGGTGGAAATGACCCTGGAGGGCGATACCGTGCTGCTTTCTGTTGGTCAGGCCGCCGACCTCAGTTTTCTCGACCCGGAGCGCGACGGGATCGAACTGCGTTCGCCGCAGCAGATTGTGAGCGACCCCGCCACCGGGGCGACGACCGCTGCGGGCGTGTTCGTGGCGGGCGACATCGCCTACGGCCCCAAACTGATGATCCACGCTATCGCCAGCGGCAAGCAGGCCGCCCGTTCTGTCTACCGCTACTTGCGTGGATGCGATATTGCACCGGTGGACGTTCAGTTTCATTTTCCCATCGAGCGCTATCGTCGCGAAACATCCTACGAAAAACGTTCGCGGGTGCCCATCCCCACGCTCCCACCGGCTGAACGGCTGGCCAACCCGAAAGCCTTGGTCGAAATCGGCTACTCGGAAGCCGAGGCGCGCGCCGAAGCCGGGCGTTGTCTGGACTGTGGCGTGAACACCATTTTCGATGGCGAGCGCTGCATTCTATGCGGGGGCTGCATCGATGTCTGCCCGACGGCCTGCCTGAAGCTTGTTTCGCTCGACCGCATTCAGCCCACACCGGAACTCCAGCGGCTGCTGCACGCGCTCGCACTCGACGCGGAACCGGAGCTTTCTGCCATCCTCAAAGACGAAGATCGCTGCATCCGTTGCGGGTTGTGCGCCGAGCGCTGCCCGACCACGGCCATCACCATGGAACGTTTCCTCTTTTCGAGGGAGTGGAAGCCATGCCCGACGCAAACGATGTGAAACCTTCGCGGCTGGCGCCGCCGCCGGTCACCCGGCGCAGCTTTCTGAGCCTCTCCGCGCTGGTCAGTTTCCTGGCGGCGATGGGCACGGCTCTGGCAGGCGTGCTGCGTCTGCCGAAGCCTACCGTCGAGCCAGGACCCGTGCGTCGATACAAAGTCGGCCACCCCGAACAATTCCCCCTGGGAGCGGAAACGCTATTTGCCGAGGAAAACTTTGTGGTCCGGCGGGACGCGGCAGGCATCTATGCCATCGCGACTACCTGCACGCACCTGGGTTGTGCGGTCGCGCGCACCTCTGAAGGATTTGCCTGTCCGTGCCACGGCTCGAAATTTGCGGACAATGGCCGCGTGCTGGCCGGGCCGGCTCCGCGACCGCTGCCGTGGCTGGAGATCAGTCGCGCTGCCGACGGCCAGTTGGTTGTGTATGTGGACCGCGAAGTGCCCCCAGGCACCCATTTCCCGGTCTAGGAGCGAGGCCATGGCGACGACGGCACCCCCTTCGGAGACGATCTCGGCCACGCAGGAATTCCTCAGCAATCTGCGGCAACTGCCTCGGAACCTGAAAGACGCCTGGTTCCGGCTGGGTCGCGTGCCGGGATCAGAGCGCGAGGAATCGCAGGCTACGTTTCACAACCTGTTCCTGCACCTGCACAGCGTGCGCGTGCATCGGCGAACGCTGTCACCTTCGCTGACCCTGGGCCTGGGTCTGATCGCGACGTTCAGCTTTGTCGTGCTGGTCATCACCGGCCTGCTGCTGATGATCTACTACAAGCCTTCGACGGCGCTGGCCTATCCATCCATGAAAGACATCCACTACGTTGTCGCGACCGGACGCTTCATCCGCAACCTCCATCGCTGGGCCGCGCACATCATGGTGATTGCCGTGTTCGCGCACATGGCGCGGGTGTTTTTCACGGCCAGCTACAAACGGCCACGCGAGTTCAACTGGCTGGTCGGGCTCGGGTTGCTGGTCCTGACGCTGGCGCTCAGCTTCACCGGCTACCTGCTGCCGTACGACCAACTGGCCTACTGGGCCACGACGATCGGCGCCAACATTGCCAACTCCCCTCGGGAGCTGACCGATGCGCTCGGCATTACGCCTTACTTCGACCCGGGCGGCCTGCAAAAGCGGCTGCTGCTCGGCGCGCAAACGGTCGGCGAAGATTCGCTGATTCGTTTCTACGTTCTCCATGTCTTCCTTCTGCCCCTGCTGTTGGTGATTCTGCTGAGCGTCCACTTCTGGCGAATTCGCAAAGATGGAGGCCTGGCCCGGCCCGAAGACCCGGCCGGCGGCTGGGCGGAGTGGGGCGGCAAGATGCAGCGCGTGTTCGAGCCGCTGGCCACGAAGACCTACGGCTTGATGGCCGTTGTGCGTGGCCGCCGGCCGCCGGTGAACCGCGGCCCGGAAGGCACGGTGATGAGCTGGCCCCATCTGTTCTGGGCCGAGCTCGCCGTTTTCATGCTGACCATCGCGATCACGCTCGTGCTGTCCTTCTACATCGATGCGCCGCTGAAAGAACTCGCCAACCCTGCCGTGCCGGAAAATCCTGCCAAGGCCCCCTGGTACTTTTTAGGCCTGCAGGAGCTGGTCTCGTATTCGGCGTTCATGGGCGGACTGGTGATTCCCTCGATCGCCGTGATCGGCCTGGCGCTGATTCCCTTCCTGGACCGCCGACCTGGCGGCGAAGGCGTCTGGTTCGGCACTCCGGGCGAGCGAACCGTGGCCTGGCAATCGCTGCTGTTTGGGCTGGCCAGCACGGTGGGCATGCTGGCGTTCACGGTGAACTTCGGCTGGCTGCGGAACTGGTTCCCGGAAATTCATCAGCTCTGGATCATCGCCATCAATCCGGGCTCGATCCTGGTGGTGCTGTTTGCCGGCTGGTCGCTGTGGGTGTTGCGGCGGCGCAATTCGGTGCGACTGGCAGCGGTGGCGCTGTTCACCTGTTTTCTGGTGGGTTTTGTCGTCCTGACGTACTTCGCTACGGTGCATCGTGGGCCAAACTGGCAGTTTTACTGGTGGCCGTCGCAATGGCCGGTGCATTGAACGGGAGCGTCTGCCGTGCTCGGGAGGGCTGAGATGAAGGATCCATCCCGGCTCTATCGCTGGATGCTGTTGCTGACCAGTCTGGTCTCATTGGGATTTCTGCTAGCGGCGGCGGTGCGGGAAAACCTGCTGGCGGAATGGCAGCAGCGGCAGCGCACCTACCGCAAGCTTCTCGCCGAAAAAGCCACCGATGCACGCGGCCGGGAGCTGCTGCGCAATTTCCGCATCGAGCTGCGCCAGGTGAGTGTGCCAGCGCTGGGGGCGGTGGACCGCTGTGTGAGCTGCCACGTCGGCATTGACGACCCGCGGATGACGGATGTGCCGCAGCCGTACCGACTCCACCCCGGCGAAATCCTCGAGCACCATCCGGTGGACCGCTTCGGCTGCACCATCTGCCATCAAGGACAGGGCGCCGCCACCAATTTCCACGACGCGAAGGCAGAGGATGCGTATTGGGAGTATCCGCTGCTGCCACCGGAGCTGACGCAAGCGACCTGCCTGAGCTGTCACGACGTGACCCGGTTGCCGCGCCAGGATGTCGCACTCGTGCTCGAAGGCATGCGACTCTACGAAGAAAAAAGTTGCGGTTCCTGCCACAAGCTGCACGGGCGCGGCGGCGCGCTCGGCCCGGCGCTGGACAACGAGGGCATGAAAACCAAACACCAGCTGGTTCTCGCCAACTTGAAGCCGCCGTACACCACCTGGCGCTGGCACCAGGCACATTTCCGCGACCCGGCCGGCCTCGTGCCCGGCAGCCAGATGAAGAACCCCACCGTCACCGAATCCGAGGCGCTTGCGCTCACTGCCTATATGCTTTCGCTGCGCCAGCGCGACATCCCGGAAAGCTACCTCGCGCCAGACAAAATCGCTCAGAAATTCCGCGCGCTGTCTCCGCAGCCGCAGCCGGCCGAACGGCTATACCGGATGTACTGCTTCGCCTGCCATGGCGAAGGGACCTATGGCCGCTGGGAAAAGGTGTTTCTGCGTTTCATCCCTGCCATCCGCGGTCCGCTGGCCGTGACCGCAACCCGCAGGTACCTGGAAACGCAGATCGCGCAGGGGCGTCCGGGGACCCAGATGCCTCCTTGGCATTCGCAGGCCGGCGGTCTGTTGCCGGAAGAGATTGCGGCGCTGGCCGAGTATCTGCGGTCGACTGCTGCCGCCAGCCCGGCGCGCGCCACCGCCGGGGGAACGGCTGCGGTCGGTCGTGGCGATGCAGCCCGCGGGCAGGTGCTGTTTTTGCGGAGTTGTGCCGGTTGCCACGGTGTATCCGGTACCGGTGGCGTGGCGCCAGAGCTGGCCCATCCTGTTTTCCTGCAGGCAGCCGACGACGCCTTTCTCGCCAGCACCATTCGCAACGGCCGTCCACAAACAGCCATGCCTGCGTTTCAGCGCCCGGGCAGTGCGGGGCTCTCCGACGCTGAGATTGTCGACCTCATCGCCTTCCTGCGCAGCCTCGCGACGCCTCCGCCAGGGCCGACCGCACCGACCGAGGAACCCTCACGGTCTGGAGGAAACCCATGAGCCGCCACAAGAAAAAGGGCAAGCCACGCTGGTCACGGCGCGATTTCCTGCAGGCCGCTGTGGCCGGGGCTGCCGCACTGGCCATCCCCGGCTGCAGCCGCAACGAAAAGCCTGTGCTCGAAGCGCTCATCGGCGACTTTGACCCGCTGCGCCGCTATCCGTACCGCGGCTGGGAAGATTTCTACCGCAAGATGTGGACCTGGGACAAAGTCGTGCGTTCGACCCATTCGGCCAATTGCACCGGTTCGTGCTCCTGGAAGGTGTACGTGCGCAATGGCGTCATGGTGCGCGAGGAACAGGCCGCCGACTATCCCCGCATCAACGAAGACCTGCCCGACTACAACCCGCGGGGCTGCCAGAAGGGTGGCTGCTTTGTTGAATATGTCTACAGCCCGCAGCGGCTGCGCTATCCGTTGATTCGCACCGGCCGCCGGGGCGAAGGCAAATGGCGCCGGGCGACGTGGGACGAAGCGCTCACGCTGATTGCCGAAAAACTGCTCGACAACATCTACCACCACGGACCGGACACCAACACGTTCTTCAGCGTCATCCCGGCAATGAGCCCGGTCAGCTTTGCCGCCGGCGCGCGGCTGGCGCACTATCTGGGCGGCGTGATGTGCTCCTTCTATGACTGGTACTGCGACCTGCCCCCGGGCGAACCGCTCACCTGGGGCGTGCAGACCGAAGCCTGCGAATGCGCCGACTGGTTCAATGCGAAGTACATCGTGCTGTGGGGCTCGAATATTTCGCAGACGCGCATCCCAGATGCGCACTTCGCCTT
>JAIMBE010000025.1 GCA_023511565.1 Bacillota bacterium | reverse complement strand
CAGTCTTCCTCGCCGGTCAGCACCATCGTGGGCGTCTTCACATTCCGCACCACCGAGAGCAGCGACCGGCTCTCGTAATGCGCTGCGTGGTCCCACGGCAGGCCCGGGAACCAGTACTTCACCCCGAAGCTGGCGATATCCGCCGTCAGCACCCAGCTATACCAGTTGATGACCGGATAGACCGTCACGGCCGCGCGGAACCGGTCGGTGCGGCCGATCATCCAGCAGGTGAGCACGCCCCCGCCGGAGCCGCCCGTCACGTAGAGCTGTTGCGGGTCCACGTAGCCCTTAGCCACGACCGCGTCCACGCCCGAATTCAAATCGTAGAAATCGTCGCCGGGATAGGCGTGGTGGATCAGGTTGCCGAACTCTTCGCCGTAACCGGTCGAGCCACGCGGGTTGGTGTACAGAACCACGTAGCCCTGTGCCGCCATCACCTGCTTTTCGATGTCAAACCGATCGCCGTAGTCCGCGAACGGTCCCCCGTGAATTTCCAGAATCAGCGGATACTTCTTCGCGGGGTCGAAATCGGGCGGCTTGAGGATCCAACCCTGAATTCGCCGGCCGTCCTTGGAGGACGCATACCAGATCTCTTCGACGGTGCCCGGTGTGCGTTGCGCCATCAGATCGTCGTTGATTGCGGTGATCACGCGTGGCGCTTCGCCGCTCACACTGGCCACCGCCACGTCGCTGATGTGGTGGGCGCGCGTATAGGTGAAGGCCAGCCGCCCGTTCGCCGCTACGCTGAACGAACCGCCCGCATACGCCGATTGCCCGCTGCCCATGTGCCGGGCCACTTCACGCCGGGTGCCATCGAGCGCGATGTGCTCGATGCGGGTGACACCGCGATCCTCGAACGCAATCAGCAATCCCTGCTCGGCGCGCGTTCCGGCCCACTGCGCGTCCATGATTTCGCGGTCGAGCGCGGCGCTGATGGTGCGGCTGGCGGAGCCGTCGCGGTTCATCACGTAGAGCAGGGTGTTCTGATGGCCCTGATAGCGGTCGTCGAAGCCCAGGTAAGCGATGTAGCGCCCGTCCGGCGACACGCGCGGAGCGTCGTCCGGCCCGCGTCGGTTGGTCAGCGCGCGGAACGCTCCGGTCTGCACCGCAAACTCATAAACCTCGCTGTCCAGCGGCTCGAGCTCAAAGTCCGGACGGCGATTCGCCGAGACAATCAGATACTGACCGTCCGGGGTCCACACCGCCTCGCTGGTCCGGAACCCGGGCCCGCCGTGATGAAAATTCCCCGAACTGATCTGCCTTGGCGTTCCCCCTTCGGCAGGCACCACGAACAGGTGATGGAAGCCGGGCTTCAGGTATCCCGGACCATTGAACCGATACACGAGCCGGTCAATCACCCGTGCGGGCTCGGCCCACTTGGCCCCTTCCGGTGGCTTCGGCATCCGCGCAATCGAAGGCGGTGCCTCCGGCACGAGCATGGCAAAAGAAATCCACTGGCCGTCGGGCGACCAGGCCAGTCCGGAAGGCGCTTCGGTGACGTGCGTCACCTGCTGCATCTGTCCGGTGGCCAGCCACAGCACCCAGATTTGTCCCTGTCCGCTCCGGTCGCTGGTGAACGCAATCCGCGTTCCGTCGGGCGACCAGCGCGGTGAGCCGTCGTTGAAAAGGCCCGTGGTCAGCGGCCGGTGTCCCGTACCGTCGAAGTTCACCAGCCACAGGTTGCCATAGTTGCGGTCCGTCATCGCGTCGGCAAATCGCCGAACATAGACGATCTTCGTGCCATCGGGCGAAATCTGCGGATCGGCGGCGTATTCGATCTGAAACACGTCCTCGGCCGAAAACGGCCGCTTCTGCGGCGCCGCGGCGGCCGCCGGCGACACCACAAGCATCACCAGCATCCCCGCAGCCAGCAGCACCGCGGTACACAACTTCACGCGAAACAGTGCAGAATGGCGCTTCATGATTTCCCTCCGGGGCAAGGTTGCACGCCAACTTCCGGCACCAGGACGCCGCGTCCGAACCGC
Source organism: Bacillota bacterium (assembly GCA_023511565.1). Classification (GTDB taxonomy): domain Bacteria; phylum Acidobacteriota; class Terriglobia; order Acidiferrales; family UBA7541; genus DSGC01. The sequence goes on along the minus strand of JAIMBE010000025.1, from coordinate 21,801 downwards.
CCGTCCCGATGCCACTTCGCCACGACCATTGTGCCGGCGCATTCTAATGCGCCGAGCACACGCTGGGCAATTCCGTGCAGTGGCAAACGCCGGTCTGCAAACAGCACGCGGCAATGTGGCTGGGGCGTTGTCGGCAGCGCTGAATCTGCGTCCGGCCGTCGGTGGTGACTTCGGACAGCTACAGCGCGTAGATTCGAGCACTACAGTCGCCGCGAGCGGGATTTTCGCTGCTGCTGGTCAGCGGTGCAGGGATCGTTCCAGTTCCCTTGCCCAGTGGGAGAGGTGATTCAGCGAGGGCAGGTGGGTGCGTTCGATTTCCAGCGGAGTGATGGACACGGCGCCGTGCTGCACGGCGGCGTAGTCGGTCTCAGGCTCCAGGCCATCGGCGACCCTCTGATCGTGCAGCCAGAAGTAGCGCCGCCCGCGCGGGTCGGTGCCCTCCTGCAGCAAGTTTCGCGTGATCCGGCGCGACTGGCGGGTGAAACGCACACAGCCGTTCCACGGCGACGGTACATTCACGTTCAGTAGCACGCCTTCCGGCAGCCCTTCGCGCAGTACCCGTTCGGCTAACTGCCGGGCCACCGCGGCGGCTTCCTCGTAGCGGTATTCTCCGTCGCGCGCGACCAGCGAAATCGCCAGCGCGGGCACACCATGGACGGTCGCCTCCGCAGCTGCGCCCACCGTGCCGGAATAAAAAATGTTCTCGCCCATATTCCCGCCGCGGTTGATCCCGCTCACGACCAGGTCGGGCGGAACCGGCAGAAGCCGGTTCAGGGCTACGATCACGGCATCGGCGGGCGTGCCTTCCACCGCCCACTCCCCGTCCGCCAACTGCTCGCAGGCAATCGGCTGTCGCAGGGTGATGGATTGTGCCGTGGCGCTCCGCTCCCCGCTTGGCGCCACAATGCTCACCGTGCCGAGCGTACGCATGGCCTCGACCAGCGCACGCAGGCCGGCGGCACCGATTCCATCGTCGTTCGTAACCAGAATGTGCGGCATCGCAACTCGACTGTGCTGTGCAGCGGCGCCCCTGCAGGGAGGGAGGCGAGGCGCCACCGCAGCGGCTGGGCCGTTTGGCGTTTCCCTTCGCGCCGGCGGCACCGCAAACGAATGGTCGGGACGACTGGATTTGAACCAGCGACCTCACGCACCCCAAGCGTGCGCGCTACCAGGCTGCGCCACGTCCCGACCGCTGCGCGAGCGCGCATCGCGAAGCCCACTGCTTCGCCTTAAACAAACATTTTCTCACCCGCGCTCGAGCAGCGTCAAGATCGCTTCCAGTTCGGCGCGCAGGTCCAACAACACCTGCTGCTGCGAACGGGAAATGCGCGGTGCCGGCTCCGCACTCGGGGCGCTTGCGGCGCCGCGGCGGGCGGCCAGGTGTCTGCGGGCGCCGGCGATGGTGAACCCTTCTTCGTAAAGCAGCCGTTTGATCTCGAGCACCAGGTCAATGTCTTCGCGGCGGTAGAGGCGATGGCCGCTCGGCGTCTTCACCGGCTGCAGCATCGGAAATTCCGTCTCCCAGTAACGGAGCACGAACGCTTTCGTGTTCGTCAGCCGGCACACCTCCCCGATGCGGTACAGCCGCTCGGGGCTCGCCGCGGCGGCGTTGGCTGCACTGCTCACTGCAGGCCCTCTCTGTTTAATCCTAAGCTGTTTTCCACTGCTGTCAACGCGCTCGTTGCGTGCGGCAGGCGCGCGGCGGTCGCGCACGGAGAAGAAAGCGAATCGGCGTACCCGGGAACGGAAAGCGTTCCCGCAGTCGGTTCTCCAGAAATCGCACAAAGCTGAAATGCAGTTGACCGGTTCGGGAGGCTGCCGAACCCCGGCGGCGAGTGCCGACGCGATTCGTGAACAGCACAAACACCGGCGGCGCCACTGAGGCCTGCGTCACATAGAGAATCTTCGGGGCGCGGCCCGCGGGTGCGCTGCCGCGTTCCAGGTCCACTTCGCGCAGCCAGCGATTCAGCTCCGCCGTGGGAATGCGCCGGCGACGTGCTTCGGCCACCTCGTCAATCAGGCGATAGAGCCGGCCGACGCGCTCGCCGCTCAACGCCGAAACAAACACCACCGGCGCATAGTCCAGGAACTTCAGCTTCGTCCGCACCAGCCGCGTGTACTCCTCCAGGAGCTCGGCCTCTGCCACGTCCTTCGGCCGCGACGCGCTGCCGGGCTCGTTCCCTTGGGCCTGCCGGGCCTTCTCCAATGCCAGGTCCCACTTGTTCATCACCAGAATGACCGAGCAACCTGACTGCTCGGCGTAGCCGGCGATGGCGGCATCCTGCGAAGTCACCCCCTGCGCAGCGTCGGCCACGAGCAGCGCCACATCGGCACGCTCCAGATGCCGACGGGCCATCAGCACGCTCAGCCGTTCTGCCAGCAGTTTTGTCTTGGCCTTGCGCCGAATGCCCGCCGTGTCAATGAACCGGTACCCGCTCTGCCCGCGCCACACCACGGTGTCCACGGCATCGCGCGTTGTGCCCGGCTCGGCGGAAACAATGGCCCGCTCGGTACCCACCAGCCGGTTCAGCAGCGTGGACTTGCCCACGTTTGGCCGTCCAACGATGGCGATGTTCACCGGCGCTGCGGCGACTTCCACGGCGGCAGACGAAAATCGCTCCGTGATGGCATCGAGCAGCGCGTCCACGCCCAACCCGTGTTCGGCCGAGATGGGAAACACCGGTACCCCCAACGCGTGGAACGGGGCGGCCAGGGCCTCCTGTCCGGCGCGATCCACCTTGTTGGCGGCCACCGCCAACGGCCGTCCCGTGCGCCGCAGCCGACGCGCCAGCTCGGCATCAAGCGGCGTGAGCCCGGCGCGCGCGTCGACCACCAAGACCAGCTGTGCCGCCGCGGCAATGGCCACCTCCGCCTGACGCAGCACCTCGCGTGGAATTTCCGCCTTCTCTTCAGGGACAATGCCGCCCGTGTCCACCACCTCGAATGGCCGCCCGCGCCACTCCGCTATCCCGTAGATGCGATCCCGCGTGATCCCCGGCTCGTCGGTGACAATCGAGCGTCGCGTCCCGGTCAGCCGGTTGAACAGCGTGGACTTGCCCACATTCGGCCGCCCGACAATCACCACAGTTGGCAACGCCCTGGCCATCGTTGTCTCGCCGACCTCCGTCGGGCTTGCTGCCCCACACTTGCCGTGGCGCACCGGCGGAGTCTGGTTCCACTGGCTCTAGTCATGAATCTACCTTAGGGTCCTCAGCACGTACAGCTTCCCTGTAGGCAGCTTTCCGCCGGCCCGCCCGCGCAGGTGGAAGCCTGCGCCACTGGAGTCTGTTCCCTAGGTCGTCAGTTGCCAGGCGCCCGGTTGTATGGTAGAGGGCGGGCACAGGCCTGTGGCATGAAAGAATCCAGCAAGAAACTGCGTATCACATGGTAGAGCCAGGGGAGCGAAAGGCGGGAATGGCTGGCGCAGAGCCGGGGGAACTGATCGCCCGCGCCCAGGCCGGTGACACCGAAGCCTGGGGCCAGCTCTACCAGCAGTACGCCCCGGCGATCTATCGCTTTTGCCGGCGCGCGCTGCCCACCCGCGAAGACGCCGAGGACGCCACCATGGAGATTTTCATCAAGATCCGGGAAAGACTCCGTCAATATGACTCCTCGCGTCCCTTTCGCGCCTGGCTCTACAAAGTTGCTGCCAATCACTGCTGGGACCTGCTGCGGCGCCGCCGGGTGCGCCAGGACCTGGAAACCGAGGAAGCCGATGCGCTTCCCCTCGCCCACCCCGCGCCAAGCCAGATCGAGCAGCTTCTCGATCGCCACACGGGACTGGAAGTTCGCCGGGCGCTGGAGCGGCTGCCGGCACGCGCACGGATGGCTCTGGTGCTGCGCTATTACGCGGAAATGAGCTACGACGAAATTGCCGAAACCCTCGGTATCCGCCGCAATTTTGTCGGTGTCGTCCTGCTCCGCGCCCGACATCAGTTGCGCGAGCAACTCGCAGGCAGCCGCACGCCGCGCGAACTGCGCGCAGGAGGCATGGCATGAATCATCTGGACGAGCTCACCTGCCTGCTCTACCTGGAGGGTCAGCTCAGCGCAGAGCGCAGCGCCGCGCTGATCGCGCACACGCGCACCTGCCCCGACTGCAGCGCGCTGCTCCATGTGCTGGAACAGGAAACGGCGTTGCTCCGCGGCGCACTGAGCGAAACCGAAGAAGCTGTGCCGGCCCGTCTGCTGGCACCGCGCAGCGCGCGCGCCACCTGGGTCTGGGCCCTCTCGCTGGGACTTGCAGCGCTCGGTGTCTTCGCACTCTGGACCGAATTCATCGAACCCTGGCAACAGCAGCTCGAACAGGTCGGTTTCGGCAGCAACAACCTGCTCACCATGTTCCTGTTTGGCGGAATCTTCTGGGAGGGATGGCTGGACATGCTCAACCTGATTCAGTTCCTTGCCGCAATCATCACCGGTACCCTGGGACTCGTCTTGCTGCATCGCTGGCTGCGCCGGCGCCCAGACCTGATCAGCACCAGTGGATCGCTGGTGACCCTGGGCCTGCTGCTTGCCGGCCTCGCGCTGCCCTCAGGGGCCGCCGCGGCGGAAGCTCACAAAGCAGAAACCTTCCGCCTGGCCAAAGACGACGTCATCCCGAACGACCTGGTCGTCTACGCCGGCTCAGTGCGCATCGAAGGCACCGTGGAAGGCGACTTGATTCTGTTCGCCTCCCAAGCCACCATTACCGGAAAGGTGCACGGCGATATCCTCGCCTTTGCACAAACGCTGCGCGTGGAAGGCGAAGTGGGCGGCAACATCCGCGCCATCGTCAACACTCTCCTGCTGAACGGCATCGTGCAACGCAACGTGACCACGTTTGCTGAGGTCGTCACGCTGGACAACAACACGCGCATTGAGGGCAGCCTGATGCTCTTCACCGGCCACTGTACGCTGGATGGTGGCCAGATCGCACGCGACGTGACCCTGTTCGCCGAACAGACCTCGCTGAACGGTCGCATCGGCGGCAACCTCACCGTGAGCGCCCGCAGCCTGAACATCGGGCCGGAAGCCGAATTGCTTGGCACGGCCAAGTTTCGCGGTCGCCAGCAACCCAGTGTTTCCCCCCAGGCCCGCCTGGCCAGCCCGCTCGTCGTGGAGATCGAACCCCGCCTGCCCCGCTTCCTCCAACCGAAGTTCTACCTCTGGCAGTCTGTGCGCTGGGCCGCTGCGTTTCTGCTTGGCGCCGTCCTGCTGCTACTGCTGCCGGGCTTCTACCACGACGTGCAGCGCCGCAGTGCGCAGATCGGTGCTTCAGTGGGATTCGGGCTGCTGGGACTGTTGGCCACGCCGATTGCGGTCGTGCTGGTCTGTTTGACCGTGGTGGGACTGGCACTGGGCCTGGGCACGCTGCTGCTCTACGCCGTGGCGGCCTACGCAGGCCACATCTTCTTCAGTGCGTGGCTCGGCCGCCGCCTGCTCGGACCCAATCCGGCACGCGGAGTCCTGCTCAGCCAGCTTGCCCTCGGACTGCTGCTCTATCGCATCGCGGCCAACCTACCCTATGTCGGCTGGCTCGCGACCCTGCTGGCGACGGCCTGGGGATTCGGCGCGTTGGTGCTCGTGTTCTACGATCGCATCCGCCCCAAGCCGGATGCTCCTGCAGCCGTACCCGCCGCCTGAGTTCGTGCGGCCGGCTTCTCTGTATGGGGCAGACCCTCCGCCCGCCTGCGGGGCAGGACTTCCCTCGCACCCCGGTGGCTCGTGCCAAGGTGCGAGGGCGGAGTCTGCACCACACAGAGGCCCGCTGCAACGAGTCAGCGTTTGCGGACTTTCTTCGCCACCAGCACCGGGATACCTCCGGTGCGCCGGAACAGCAGCCCACGCAGGGAGACGCGGTCGCCAGCAATCAGTGCCGCTGCCCCGCTCACATTGTCGAAGTCGGTTTCTGCCGAGGTGCGCACCTCGATGCTGGTGATTCCATTCGCCGTGAACAGAGCGGGCAACTGATTGACCTGGAACGTCTGTGCGCCGGGTGTCTGCACGCTGGCCGTGAAGCGTGTCCGCCGCAGTCGCACGCGGTCGGTGTTGATGTTCGTGCTCGTAGAACCGCTGCGCCGCCGCACTTGCACGGTCTGGCCGACCAGCAAATCCGCGCCCGATTCGAACCGTAGGTCGGCTGGAATCGTCAGCCCGTTCGGGTCAATCCGGAAATTGGCGCCGCTCTGTACCGTCACGCTGATCAGATTGCCCACCGCGATGTCGGCCAGATTCGGCACCTCGTTCAGCACCACGATCTGGAATTGCGTCGGGCTCTGTATCGAAACGATAATGCCCTCGACTTCCTCGGCATTCGGCCCGTCTTCAAACTCCACCTTGCGCGCGCGTAGCACGCCGCCGGCCAGGATGCGCAGATCCACTTCCAGCACCTGCCCGACCTGCACACAGGAAAAGTTGTTCGACGGGCACTGGCCATCGTCATCGAAATCTTCGAACTCGGTCTGGGCATCCACGACGACGACCAGTTGCTGCCCGGAAAGGGTCAGCTCGAGCGTGAACCGGTTGTTCGCCGCGTCCACCGACACGACCCGGCCGAACAGATCCTCGATTTCTTCGATCTGGCCGGTACCCTGCAGCGCCGGCAGCGTCACGATCGAAACCACCGGCGCGACCGACAGGGTCTGGCTGAGCGAATTCTGCAGGTCAAAATCCACCAGCAGCCCGAGAGAACTGTTCGCGGCAACGGTGAGCGGGAAGGGCGGGCCGGAGAAATTCACCGAGACCGGATTCAGCGGCGGGCTGATCTTGCACACTTGCCCGTTTGGGCAACCCGCCAGCGTCGCACCCGTGTTGTTCAGAAACGTCAGCTCGGGATTGGCAAACGTCAACTGGAGGCTCGTGTAGGTTCCTGCCGGCACCTGCACCGCATTCAGGAACGCCAGCTCGACTTCAAGCTGCTTCAACTCGATACGAATCGGCGTGCTCACCAAGCTGACGTTGCCGGGCTGCAGGACGGCGCCTGTCAGGCTCACCTGGAAAGCCAGTACCGTCACCCCGTCAGGAGGCGCGTCGCCCATCATCACCGCAACGTTGCCCGTGCCGCCGGTGCCAACCCCGCCGCCTCCGCCGACCGTCCCGCCGCTGCACCCCAACAGGCTGCCGGTCACAACCAGAATCAACCCAAGAAAAGACCACCGCCTGCACATTGTGTTCTGTCCTCCTTGTCGGTTGTCTACAGCGTACTCTTGTGCCCGGCGCGGCTCAAACGCAAAATCGGTATTCACCCGTTCGGGCTAGCCGCGCAGGGCATCCGCGGCAGGCTGGGAACCGCTTGGCACTGTATGATGCAACTCTACCCGCGGGAGTGGCCTCTGTCCTATCTGCTGTGACGGAACAATAACGTCCCGCTCCCCCGCCCCGCACCCCGACGCCTCGTACGTTGGCCGGGATGCGTTTCCGAAGAGCGGTCTTGCGCCGCCCCGGTATTACCGTTTCTTTCCAGGGCCGCTCAACCGTCCCTGTCCGGCGGCGGGTGGTTTCGAAGGCCACGCTGCCGGTGCGGGCGTGCTGGTGCCGCTACGGCGCCACGCGCCCCGACAACACGTTCAAGATCTCCAGCAGCAACAGGGTCTGTGCAAACGCCAGAAAGCCGACGGCTCCCCGCCACCACACCGTGCCTTCGTGGCGGCGCACAAAGCGGGCCACTGCGCCAAACACAAAACACACCCCCGCAGCAATCATCAGCAAGTAGACTGTCGTCACCGTGTTCGGCATCGCTGCCTCCGTAGGCTTGCATCGCGGGCGGGAACATGCCTGCCACGCCATCATACTCCGCCCCGGGCGGCACACCTACCGTCAGCGTCGTTGAACTGGTCTTCGCAGCAAAACTGCGCTAGCTTGAACAGCCCGGGAGGGGACTGTGGAAACATCCGCCGCTGAGGTGCGCATCCGCGCGGCTGAACAACTCAGCACCACCACCGTGGTCACTGGAGCTACGGACGGGCTCGGCCGGGCCACCGCGCTGCTGCTGGCCGAGCACGGCTTCCGCGTCTTTGCCTGCGGGCGCAGCGCTGAGAAGCGCGCGCAGCTGGAAGCTGAAGCCGCCGAGCGCAAGCTGCCTTTGACCGTGCTGGAGATCGACGTCACCCGCGACGATTCCGTCGAGCGCGCCCTCGACGAAATCCGCAGCCAGGCCGGCCCGATCTACGCCTTGGTGAACAATGCCGGCATCAGCATTGTCGCCGTCGCTGAAGAGCTCCGGCTCGAGCATTTCCGGCAGGTTTTCGAAACGAATTTCTTCAGCGTGGTCCGCATCACCCAGCGCGTACTGGCTGAGATGCGCCGTGCCGGCCGCGGCCGCATCATCAACGTCAGCTCGATTGCCGGGCGCGTGGCGTTGCCGCTGTTCGGCGCCTACAGCGGCAGCAAGTTCGCACTGGAAGGATTCAGCGATGCCCTGCGACTCGAACTCCACCCCTTCGGCATCTATGTGAGCGTGATCGAGCCGGGCTTCATCCCCACCGGCATGCAGCAGACGGCCTTCGAGCTCTCCGGGGAATACGTGGCTGGCGCGGCCACCAGCCCCTACGCGCGCGTCTACAAGGGTTTCGTCGAAGGTTGGAAACAGCGGACACAGGGAGTTCGCTACACACCCGAAGATTGCGCGCGCGTGGTGCTGCGGGCGATGACGGAGACTCCGCCGCGGCCGCGCTACACCGTCACCCGCGGCGCCGCGCTGATGAGTTTTGTGCGGCGATTTCTCAGCGACCGTGCGCTCGACCGCCGCTTGCTCCGCGCCTTCCGCCTGGAGTAAATCGCCCCGCGTGCTGCAAGGCCCGAGGTACAGCTTCTGCAGCACAGGCTTACGCCCGCGCAACGGGGGCCGCGAACCCTTGCCAGGCAATGGAGAATCCGCCAAGCGGGCAGGCGGGAAAGCCAGCTCCACACGGAACGCCTACTGCAGAACCGGTGCGTGCAGCCGCAGCTTTGCACCGCACCTAGTTTGTCGCCTGCAGTGAGCGTGACTCCTGTCGGATGGTCTGATAGTGCTGATTCCACTTGTCGTGCGCGGGATGGGTGGCATACCCCTCAGCCGCTTTTGCATCTGCAAACTCGATCACGAACAGATAGTTGTACTCGCGCGGCTGGATGCGCAGCGGCTTCAACCAGATGTTGCGGATGCCCGGAATCTCCCGCGCCATCTGCTCGACGCCGGCCAATGCCTTCTGTTTTTCTTCCTCCGGGGTGCCTTCCTTCCACTTCCCTGATACGACGTGGATGACGGTCGTTGGCTTGCGGTACTCGTTCTGCCCCACCACATATCCGGCGCCGAACAGACCGGCGGCGATCAGCAGTCCCATCGAGATGCGCAGCATTCGATTCATTTCGTTCTCCCCTCGCGGTTCATGTTCCGCAGTTGAACTGGCGTGCAGCCGCAATGGTACGCAAGCCTCCTACCTCCGACAAGCGCAACTCCTTCCCCACCGCCTTGAGGCCACCCCTCGCCCGGCCATTGTCGGGGCAGCTTCGCGCCGCCTGTTTTACCCCCGCGCACATCCTCGCCCATTGCGCTAGAATCCGGCAGGGAGGCTCTGTGCCACCCACGGCATTCCGTTTCATCGTGCAGCAGGTGTTCCCGCTGGCCACAGGCGGCGCTGTGGTTGAAGGTCGCGTCGAGGCCGGCCCACTTCGCGAAGGCCAACTGGTCGCCTTCCGCAGCCCGAGCGGCCGCACAGAAGCGGTTTGCGTGGTCACCATCGAACGCACCACCGATCGCCAGCTCGTCCCCGAAGCCGCCGCCGGCGAAGAGGTCCGCTTATTGCTGCCCGACGTCAACCCTTCGGCTCTCGCCCCCGGGGTCGTCCTGGAAGCGAACCAGGACTGAAGCAGCTACGACGCACTCGCGCGCACTGGCAACACAACGCGAGGATGAATTCCGACAATTTTTGCCGGTCTCCATTCTCTGTGGTGCAGTCCTGGTGGGAAGCTTCCGCTTGAGCCCTTTCGCACTGGCGAATCCAGCGCCATGAAAATCTCCCCACGGCAGGCGAAGGTGGGCGCCACAAGACCGTGGGGTCCGAGCCGCATACATGTTTTCACGCGATCTCGGCCAGCACTTCACCGGCATTGACGGCCTGCCCTTCCTGCACGAACAGCCGTTCCACCCGCCCCGATTTTGGCGACTGGACTTCGTTCTGCATCTTCATGGCCTCGACCACGACCAGACCCTGTCGTGCCTGCACCAGCTCGCCCGGCTGCACCAGCACGCGCACGACTTTGCCTGGCATGGGTGCCGTCACCTGCTGTCGGCCTTCGGCTTCGAGTGCGCTGCTGCGGCGGCTGCGCCAGGCTCGCGGGTCGAAGACCTCAGCGGAGAACTCCTCTGCGCCAACAGCAATGCGCAACCGCTGCGCTTCCGGCTGCACGCGCACCTCGTACACCCGGCCGCCGAGCAGCACCGAATAGACACCTGCGCCAAGTTCCACGACGTCCGCTTCGACCGGCACGCCATCCAGCTGCGCCCGCCAGCGACCCTCGCGTCGGACCAACTCGACGGTACGTGCGCCGGCTCCGATGCGTACTTCCAGTTTCATCGCAGCCCGCCCGGACCGGATGGAGCTTCTGAGGGCCTGGCATGGTGGGTCAGGTCGAGTGCGCGGCGCAGGCCCGCGGCCAGGGTCGTGGCATCCGCCTGGCCCCAGAAATGGAGAAAGAACAACCGCGGTTCCTCTTCGAGCAGGTGATTGTGTAGCGCGGTCACCGCAATGCCCGCTTCGCTGAGCGCGCGCACCACCGGCGGCACCTCTTCGGCCCGCAGGACAAAGTCTCCCGTCACCACCGCGCTGCTGCCCACGGCCTGAAAATGGATCATCGTGGCCACACCCATCCGCGGGCTGAGGACAGTGCCGCCGACGGTAATTGCCTCTGCGCGCGGAATGCGAAAGTGCGTCACACCCACGGAGCTCCATCCGCGGTGACCCAAGATGTCCCGCAGCCGCATTTCGCTGGGTGGGACGGCATCGCTCAACGTTGGCAGACGCGGCGCGCGCAGTGGCCGCAACTCGAGCGGTGTGCCGGTGACCTCCAAGGCGGCCCGTGCGCTTCGCGCCAATGCGACAGCGTCGCCGCGCCCGTGGAAGTGAACGTAGATGAGCTTGGGCGACTCGCCGACCAGGTGATTGTGCACCGCGGTGACGATCAGCCCGCCGTCCACCAATCGGCGGATCACGTCGGCAACTTCCTTTTCCTGCAGCACCAGGTCGCCCATCACCATTGCAGTTTCGCCGATCGGCTGAAAGGCCACCCAGGAAGTGAGTGCGAGCGCCGGTCGCAACCGTACCTTTTCGACTCGCACATCCAGGTCTTCGCGCGGGAACGAAACGGAATAGACACCCTCGTTCTCTTCACCCGTGCGGCCCAGGGTGCGCGCCACGGCCTGCCAGCCTCCGGCAGGTTGCTGCGCAAACCAGGCTGTGGCGGTATCCGCCAGTGCCACCGCACAGGCGAACGCGCACAACCCCCTCGCCACACGCGCTCTCCTGCGGTCCCCTCTCATACGCGAATCCTCCGCGCTGATTGTATCCCGGCCCAGCGCCCCAGTTCCGCCCCAGCGCAGCAGCGATTGTACCCTGCCGGCGCATGCTTGCAATCGGGGCGCTCACCGCGCCGACAGCGCCCCGCGCACCCTGCCCAGCCATTCGGCCGGGGGCGTGAGAGTGTTGTCCGTTACGGCTGTGGTTGTGAGGGCGGCGCCGCGGATGGCGTCGAGCCAGCCGGCGCGCCTGTGGCTGGTGCGGGCGAGCCGCTGGCGGGCAGCTTTCCCGCCGATTCGAGCACCTGGCGCGCCAGGTAGTTGGTGATGCGGGCTTCCTCGCGGGCGATGGTCAGAAACGCGGCGCGGAGCAGTTGTTCTTTCCGGTTCCGCAGCGTATCGCGGATGAACTCTTTTGTGCGCACATCCTCGAGCTGACGCTGCCCGGCCACCTCCCGAGCGATCATCTTGAAGATGCGATAGGTGCCGCCCATGCTCACGACGTTGCTCACCTCGCCCGGGCGCATCCCGGTGATGATCCGCTTCACGGCCGGGTCGGTGTTGTTCAGGGCCGAATCCGGAATGTAGCCCAAGTCGCCGCCGGTCGAAGCTGTGGTGGGGTCTTCCGAGTAGTCCATGGCGAGCTGGTTGAAGTCCGCGCCAGCCTGAATCTGCTGGAGCAGGCTGGCCGCTTTGCGACGGGCTTCCGCGTCGGTGGTGGCGTCGTCACCCTTGCGATTGCGCAGCCCGGGATCCGGACGCGGGGTCACCACAATCTGGGCGATGCGGTACTGCGGCTCGCGGACGTTGAACTGCTCGCGATTCTGTTCGTAGAACTCTGCGATTTCCTGATCGGTGACGCTGACCCGGGAAAACACTTCGCGGTTGAACACCTTCTGCACGGTCAACTGGCGCCGGAGGTCCCGCTTCAAATCCTCGACGGTGAGCTCGCGCTCCCGCAGTTGTCGCTGGAATTCCTCTTCGGTGTAGGGCGCTTTCATTTCGATGAATTTGTCCTCGACTTCACCGTCGGTGGCCTCCATGCCCAGTTTCCGAGCCCGTTCGAGCAGGATTTCGTTGTTGATCAGCTCATCCAGGATGGCCAGCTTCATGGACAGGGCCTGCTCGTGCGGCGGGGGCGGCTGGTCGAGTGCTAGCTGCGAGCGATAGAGTTTTTCGACTTCCTCCCGCCGGATTTCCTTCCCGTTCACCACCGCCCAGACGTCCGGCCCTGGCGGTGCCTGTGAACGGCAGGCGGCCCCGGCCAGCGCGGCGGCGGCCAGCAGGATGGCGGGCAGTCGTCGTGCCCGGGCGTGGACGTCACTTCGGCATTTCCCCACGGCAGCTCCTTTGGCGGCGCAACCGCCCCGCGGCCGGCTGGCGGCCGGCTTCCGTTCCTGGACTGGATTGCAGACAGACACGGGTTCGACGCGGTGGAATCAGGCAGCTTTGACCACGCGGCCCGAACGCAGGCAGGCAGTGCAGACGCGGAGGTGCATGCGCACACCATCCACCAGCGCCTTCACCCGGCGCAGGTTGGGATGCCACCTCCGCCGTCGCGCGTTGTTCGCGTGGCTGATCGTATTGCCATAGCGCGGGCCTTTGCCGCAGAGTTCACATCGCTGCGCCATCGGGTTCGCTCCGGGAAAAGGAATTGGGCTCGCTTCCCTATGCTAGCAGAGAATCCGCGTCGTGCAAACCGCCGCGGCTATCAACGTGTGGGGCGTGGGCTGCGACGGAGCGTAGCCAGGGCCGCTTCATCGTCGGGGACAAAGTAGCCGACCACGATGCCCATGGCGCCCTCGGGCAACGCCCGTCCGGATTTGTTGTCGTAGATCGCCGTCACGCGCAACGTATCGCCGGCGTGGATCCGGTAGCCGCCGCGATTGGTGAAGGTTTCCGTGGGCATGGCCTGCAATCGTCCGTGCGCATCGCGCTGGGCGACCAGCTCGGCGACTTTTTCGTTCCGGCTGACGTTCACCAGCCGCAGCAGCAGGCCGTAGTCGTGCAGGTGCCCGCCCACGCCCAACAGGATGCCTCCATAGCGCACCGTGATCTCGGCCGAGGTGACATTCTCGCCCGGCCGGAGGTCGTAGCTGGAATCCCGGCACCGCTGCACGTCGAACCATGCCGGATAGTAGTTGCGCAGCGGTGTGCCGTCATCGACGCGGACATACTCGACCAGCACCTCCAAATACACTTCCGGATAGTCGGTCTCAGTGGGGTTGTGGAACATCGTATCCACGCGCACCTGTTCCCCCACACCAACGCGATAGCCAAAGCCGGGCACGGCCGGCCACTCGTTCATCTCACCGCCAGCACCGAAGATGTGTTCTGGTTTCTCCGGGCAGAGAAAATCCGGACGCGTGGTGTGCCAGAAGCCCACGTGGTGCAACAGCCGGCCAGGCAATTCGTTGCCGGCGGCGTCCACCAGCCGCGGACGGTATGCCACCAGCCAGCCGTCAAACGGCACTTCCCAGAAAAAGTCCGGAGCCTGCGCGACTGCCTGATGGTCTGTCGCGGCGGACAGCTGCAGGGGCCCCACCCGGAACGTCAGTGCGCGCGCACCGGGGCCCGGCCGTACCTCCAGGCGCGCCCGCTCGGCGTGGCGATGCTGTGCGCGGGCGTGCGACTCATGCTGCGCCGTCAGCGGCAGCGCCAGAGCGAAGAGCAGCACAACCGGCCGCGCACAACGGCTTCTGCGGACAAACATCGTTGCCTCCTCACCCAAACCAGGAAATCGGCCCTGCGCCGGGCTCCGCCACAGTGGCTGTGGCCGAAGCTTCGTCCTTCCGTCAAGCATAGCACAGCCCGCTGCTTGCCACGGCGCACGCCGGCTTGACCAACCGGCCGCGCTCCCGCAGAATGATTCTATCCCCCGGTGGGCGTGTAGCTCAGTTGGGAGAGCATCTGCTTTGCAAGCAGGGGGTCGGGGGTTCAAATCCCCCCACGTCCACCACTCCCGTACCTGATACGGCACTCTGCAGCATGCCCAGCCGCCACAAACCAAAGAAACGAATCGGACACGGAAACCGAAGGGCTGAACGGTCTCAGTCCCGCGGGTCGCGGCGGAGCGATTCCCTGCGGCCCTCCAGCTTCCAATGCGACACGGCGGGTGCCGTGGCGGACGGAGCGGTAGCCGTTGCACCGTTGTACGCGACGTGCCACAGCGCTGCCGCCAGAGCCGCCGCATCTTCCGCGGCCCGGCCGCCATCGCGCGAGGCGAAGCGGGCGGGGTCGCGTAGCACGTGCTCCAGCCAGCCATCGAGCCAGCGCGTGTGAAACTCAGCGCGCACAAATGCCGGATCGGCCAGCAGCCGCCGGAACATCGGTATGTTCGTGCGCACACCGGAGACGTAATACTCGTCCAGCGCCCGCCGCATCCGCGCCATGGCCTCGGCGCGATCGCGACCGAAGGCAATCAGCTTGCCGATCAGCGGGTCGTACTCATTCGGGATGACTGCACCCGCGTAGACGCCCTCGTCGGTGCGGATGCCCGGTCCGGCCGGAACCCGCTGCGCCAGAATTTTCCCGGGCGACGGGAAAAACTGGTTTTCGGGGTCTTCCGCGTAGATGCGGCACTCAATGGCGTGTCCGCGGAGCACGACCTCGTCCTGTCGCAACGGCAACGGCTCGCCCGCCGCCACACGAATCTGCAGTTTCACCAGGTCGAGCCCGGTGACCGCCTCGGTGACCGGATGCTCCACCTGCAGCCGCGTGTTCACTTCGAGAAAGTAGAACCGCCGATCTGCATCCACCAGAAACTCGCAGGTGCCTGCGTTCGTGTAGCCGGCGGCACGCGCCAGCCGCACTGCGGCCTCTCCCATCTGCTGCCGCAGTGTCGGATCCATGATCGGTGAGGGCGCTTCCTCAACCACCTTCTGGTGACGCCGCTGAATGGAACATTCGCGCTCGCCCAGGTAGAGCACGTTGCCGTGCTGGTCGGCCAGCACCTGCACTTCGATGTGCCGCGGCTCGGCCAGGAACTTTTCTAGGTAGAGCCGACCATCGCCAAAGGCGTTCAACGCCTCCGACGAAGCATCCCGCCAGGCCGCCGCCAGCTCCCCCGGTTCGGCCACCAGCCGCATGCCTTTGCCGCCACCGCCGGCAACAGCCTTCAGCAGCACCGGATAGCCCATCTGTTGCGCGATCGTCCGGGCATCTTCGAACGATTCGATCGGCTCCAACGTTCCCGGAACGGTGGGGACATCGGCCGAACGGGCCAGTTGCCGCGCCGCGGTCTTGGACCCGAGCTGCTCCATCGCTTCGGCGCTGGGCCCGATGAACACCACGCCCGCATCGCGGCAGGCACGCGGCAGCGCCGGATTCTCCGCCAGAAAGCCGTAGCCCGGATGCAGCGCGTCGCAGCCGGCCCGGCGGGCCACCTCCATCAGTTTGTCGACCCGCAGATAACTTTCCCGCGAAGGCGCCGGCCCGATCGGATAGGCTTCGTCGGCCAGCCGCACGTGCAGCGCGGCGCGATCCACTTCGCTGAAGACCGCCACCGCGCGAATGCCCATCTCATGGCAGGCGCGGATCACTCGGACGGCAATTTCACCCCGGTTGGCAACCAGGATTTTGCGGAACATGGCGTCTCCCCCAACCCCGACAGGGCCACCCCGCTCGCCCGTCGGCTAGTGCGCCTGCGGCCCGGCGGCTGCAGCGAGCAGCGCGTTCAACTGTGTGCGCAACTCGGTCTCGCGCACCACGCCGGTCCAGCGCATCCGAATGCGTCCCTGCCGATCCAGCAGCACCGTGGCCGGCAGTGCCTGTTCGCCGGTGAACGCCTCGACCTGGTTCAGCCGCGCACCCTTCCAGATGGGAAACGTCAGCCCGTGCGCGCGCACAAAAGGGGCAATGCGCGCTTCGGTGGCTTCGGCATCGACCGACGCGCCAATCACGACCACCCCGCGGCCCTTGTACTCGCGGTAGAGTTTTTCAAGCAGCGGCATCTCCTCGCGACAGGGCCCGCACCACGTGGCCCAGAAATTCAACACCACCACCTGGCCGCGATACGCAGCCAGCGAATGCTCTTCGCCTGCGAGCGTTTGCAGTTTCAACTCAGCGGGAGCTTCCACGTGCTGTGCGCCTGCCACCGAAATCAGTACAACGGCCAGGATCAGCCCCGGAACACGCACCGTCTCCTCCGTCATCCAGGCTTTCCATCCTTCAGGCAGACCTTCAACCGGCCTGCGTTTTGATCCCGCCCGGGCCACTTCCAGTCCCGGCCGGCGGGCTTGAGTCCTCCTCTGGGCCGGCCTTACCTCGGCTTACCGGGCCGATTCTTCATTACTCCAAAGTGAGCAGAACCCACACCCTCAAGGCCGAAGCCTGCGGCCCAGCGGGCGGCCAGGCCCGGAGGGTCGGTTTCCCAGCTCTGCGGCCTCACAGCGGAATGTTGCCATGTTTTTTCCGCGGATTGGTGTCGCGCTTGTTTTCGAGCGCGCGCAGGGCAGTAATCAGCTTCGGACGCGTGATCGCCGGTTCGATCACCGCATCAATGTAGCCACGTTCTGCAGCCACATAGGGATTGGCGAATCGCTGCCGGAATTCGGCGATTTTCTGCTGCCGCAGCGCTTCCCGATCAGGCTCCGGTGCCCGTTCGAGCTCACGCCGGTAGACGATATTCACTGCGCCCTCCGGCCCCATCACCGCAATTTCCGCCGTCGGCCAGGCATAGTTGACGTCGGTGCGGATGTGCTTCGACGCCATCACGCAGTAGGCGCCGCCATAGGCTTTGCGCGTGATCACGGTCAGCTTCGGCACGGTCGCTTCGGCAAACGCATACAGCAGCTTCGCCCCGTGCTTGATGATCCCGCCGAACTCCTGCTGGGTGCCAGGCAGGAAACCGGGCACATCCTCCAGGGTGACCAGAGGGATGTTGAACGCGTCGCAAAAACGCACAAACCGCGCGCCTTTCACTGACGCGTTGATATCCAGGCATCCGGCCAGCACCGCCGGCTGATTCGCCACGATCCCCACCGGACGCCCGTCCAGCCGGGCAAACCCCACCACGAGGTTCCTGGCGAAGTGTTCGTGGACCTCGAAAAAGTAGTGGTCGTCCACGATCGCGTGGATGACGTCCTTGATGTCGTAGGGCATCATCGGGTCGTTAGGAATCAGGCGGTTCAAGGCCGGCTCGGTACGATCGGGCGGATCGTTCGTCGGGCGCCGCGGCGGGTCTTCCAGATTGTTCGAAGGGAGAAAACTGAGCAGTTCACGGATCAGGGCCAGGCATTCGGCGTCATCCCGCGCCACAAAATGAGCCACACCGCTGGTGGCGTTGTGCGTCATCGCGCCGCCCAGCTCCTCCTTGGTGACCTCTTCGTGCGTCACCGTGCGAATCACGTCCGGCCCGGTCACGAACATGTACGAGGTCTTCGCCGTCATCAGGATGAAGTCGGTGATGGCCGGCGAATAGACGGCGCCACCCGCACACGGCCCCATGATGGCGCTGATCTGCGGAATCACACCGCTGGCCAGGGTATTCCGCAGAAAAATCTCCGCGTATCCGGCCAGGGACATCACTCCCTCCTGGATCCGCGCCCCACCCGAATCGTTCAGCCCAATCACGGGTGCCCCGTTGCGCATCGCCAGGTCCATGATCTTGCAGATCTTCTGTGCGTTCGCTTCACTCAGCGAGCCGCCAAACACGGTGAAGTCCTGCGCAAAGACGTAGACCAACCGCCCGTCAATCCGTCCGTAGCCGGTGACGAATCCGTCGCCGAGCGGACGGTTCTCCAGCATGCCGAAGTCCGCGCAGCGATGTGTGACAAACTTGTCCAACTCCTCGAATGTGCCTTCGTCGAGCAGCAGTGCGATGCGTTCGCGCGCGGAAAGTTTCCCTTCGCGGTGCTGCCGCTCGCGACGTTCCGCACCGCCGCCCTCCTCGGCCAGCGCATCGCGCCGGCGCAACTCATCCAGCGGACCTGCGGTTTCCTTGTTTGTCGTCATGGTTGTTTCCTGGTGTCCGATTGTACGTCATCCGGATTGGCCACCGCGGATTTTCCCCACAGTTGCACAGCGAGCTGCGTAGCCAGATAAAGAGCACCGAGCAGCGCGAACACTCCGACGGGAATCAGGACCAGCGCGAGCGCTGCTTTTTCAAGCGAGCGGGGCTTCTGACCAAGGTGCAGCGTGGCCCACTCCAGAAACAGCACCGCGGCCAGCGTCACTCCCAGGCCGAACAGCATCGCCACGATCACGCCCGCCAGCCGCTTCATCGCCGGAAGAATACAAGTAGCCGAACCGGGTGGCTAGCCCCTCCTCCCTGGCGGCTGGTGCCCTGGGTTGTGGCGTGCGGCTTCAGTGCAGGCCGGTCCAATCGTCGGCGATCAGGATGGAGTTGGCAGGATTCGCGGGGTCGTACTTCACACTGACGGGTTGCCCGGAGATCAGTTGTGCACGGCAGGCGCGTTCTTCCAGGCCGGTGATATCCTGTGCCGTCTCGTAGCTCACGCCTGAGATCGAGTAGGAATAATAGACCAGCGTGCGCCGGCCATCGCCGGTGCCGTGCGGTCCGCGGTTCTCGCTGATTTCGCGGATATCGAGGATCTGTCCTTCGACAATCCGGCCCACCTGATTCAGATACGCCCGGCGTCGGCGTTCCCGTTCTTCCGGGCTCGGCGGCCGCCGCCGGAGCCAGTACACGCCGCCACCGGCGGCCAGCAGCAACACGGCGGCCGCAAGCAGAATCGTGGGCCAGTCCGAACGCAGCAGGTTCAACGTCTCGCCTTGCGCGCGGCCTCCGGCTCGACAATTTCACCGAGCACGGCGCGCGCATTCTCCCAGTCCTTCAGAAAACCTTCCAGTCCGCGGTCGGTCAGCGGGTGCGCAAATAGTTGCTCGAACACCTTGAAGGGCATGGTGGCGATGTGCGCGCCCAGCTTGGCCGCTTCGACCACATGCATCGGATGGCGCAGGCTGGCCGCCAGGACTTGCGTGCGGAAATTGTGTGCGCGGTAGATGGTGAGAATATCGCGCAGCAGCGCCATGCCGTCGCCGGAGATGTCGTCCACGCGCCCCAGGAACGGGCTGACGAAATACGCGCCCGCCTTCGCCACCAGCAGCGCCTGGCTCGGCGAAAACACCAGGGTGATGTTGACGCGTACGCCCTCCTGGCTGAGCACCGCGAGCGCCTGCACACCAGCGCGCGTCATCGGGACTTTGACGACGATGTTCGGATGCCAGGAGGCCATCTCCCGCGCCTCGCGCAGCATGCCTTCCGTGTCGGTGGAAACGACTTCTGTGTTCACCACGCCGTTGCCGACGATCTCGCAGATCTCCAGCACCAACTCCCGAAACGGACGCTTCTCCCGTGCCGCCAGCGTGGGGTTGGTCGTCACGCCGTCCAGCACCCCCAGGGCCGCCGCCTGCCGAATCTCTTCCACATTCGCTGTGTCCAGAAAAATTTTCATCTTCCCCTCTCTTCCGCGGCGCATCCCGATCCATCAGCCTCGCGCCGCCACCGGGTTGCGCAACACACCGACGCCGTGAACTTCCACCTCGACCACGTCCCCCGGCTGCAGCGGGCCGACGCCGGCCGGCGTGCCGGTGGCTACGACGTCGCCCGGCTCGAGTGTCATCATCCGCGACAACCAACGAATTATAACATCCACCGGAAATATCATTTCCGCGGCACGTCCGAACTGCCGCCGTTCGCCATTGACGCGCGTTTCGACCGACGCGGCCTCCAGGTTCAGCTCCGTTTCGACCACCGGCCCCAGCGGGCAGAACGTGTCGAATCCCTTGGCGCGCGTAAACTGCACATCCTTTTTCTGCAAATCGCGCGCGGTGACGTCGTTCAGGCAGGTGAAGCCGAACCGATACGGGCGAACATCGTCGGCTTCGCCCAATTGCGCGCAGCGACGCCCGATGACCACGGCAAGTTCGCCCTCGTAGTCCACCCGCTCGGAAATCGCCGGCAGCAGAATCGGCTCCTCCGGTCCGATGAGAGCCGAAGGCGGCTTCAGAAAAATCAGTGGCTCGGCCGGCACCGGATTACCCAGCTCAGCGGCGTGCTCGCGGTAGTTGCGTCCCAGGCAGACAATCTTGCTCGGCAGAACCGGCACCAGCAGTCGGACTTCCCGCAGTGGCCAGCTCGCCGCGGTGCGTTCCCAGCGGTCGAAGATATCGCCGGCGACCGCGTGCACCCGCTCCCCTTCGACGATGCCGTAACGTGGCTCGGGATGTGCCGCGGCCCCGGGTACCATCTCCACCGGCTGAAATCGGCAGAATTTCATTTCCGCGCCCCCCACAAGGTGGTTTCCTCGGTCGGCCTCCCACGGGCCTCCGGTCGCTCTTCCCGCGGAATCTCCATCGCGACCGGCGCCGATGCCGCGCTTTCGTTGCCGGCGCGGTCCACTGCCGTGACCCGATAGTAGTAGCGCCGCCCGGGCGTCAGTTGCGCGTCTCGGAATGTGGTCTGCACCAACAGCTCTGCGCTGAGCCGCATCCCGAGCGACTCGGGCTGCTCGCTGCGATAGACGTGGTAGCCGGCCAAGTCGGATTCGTCCGAGGCGCTCCAGGAAAGCTCCACGGCGGCCGGCGCAGCAGCAGTCGCCGGCACGAACACAGCCACCAGACCGCTCGGCGGCACCGGTGCAAACCGGTCTTCCGGCGTAACCGTCGCCGCCGCTGAAGGCGCCGACTCGACCGCGTCGTCGGCATAGTGCGCTACCGCCGTGACCCGATACCGGTACACCCGGCCGAATTCTGCCTGCGCGTCTCGATAGTACGGCGCCGGCGACATACCGAGGGGCACTTCCGCTGGCTCGGGCGGCGCCGCGCGGTAGATGCGATAGTGGACCGGCCCGGGCAATGGGGCTCCGCCCGTGGTGCGTTCCACGGCAGGCCAGCGCAACTCGACGCCCACCTCGGTCACCGTGGCGGCCAGCGCCTGCGGCGGCTCCGGCACCGGATAGACGCGCACAACGACCACGTTCGATTCCTGGGAAGAGTGCCGCGCCCCGGTCCGCGTGCGCACCAGATACGCCACGCGCACGCCCGCCGCACCCTGCAGCACGGTCAGTGGCAGCGGGTCGGTGAGTATCACCTGGCCCCCGACGCGAAAGCGACTCACCTCTGCGCGCGGAACGACTCGCTGCGGGGTCGCCGGCACCTGCGACGGCTCGAGCGCTCCCGTAGCCTCCGGAAACCAGCGATAGAGTTCGATGTCGGGCGGTGCCGCCAGCACGCGGCCGTCGGTGGCCCGCTCCGGCAAAGTGAACTGCAGTCGGACCACGTCGCCCTGCTGGTGAGCCGTCAGATCCGCCACCGCCAGCGGCACCAGCGGCCGTCGCGGACGCAGCTCGCCGGGCACCCCGCAGG
>JAIMBE010000024.1 GCA_023511565.1 Bacillota bacterium | reverse complement strand
GGACGGCATGGGATTTGAACCCACGACCTCCTCGTTGCGAACGAGGCGCTCTCCCAGCTGAGCTAGCCGCCCACCGGCAGTAGACGCAGTCTGCGCCGTTGGCTGCTGGCCCTGGCGCAGAGAGAACTATCTTAGCAGAGCCGGTCGCGTTGGGCCAGATGGATGCCCAATGTGGGCACGTCAGGGACGGTTGCCGGCCTCGGCGGACTGGCGCTGGGCCATGACCTGCTTGGCCCTTTCGTACAGCGCACGCGCTTCGGGAAGCACTTCGATGGCTTTGGCCACCTGTGGGTCGTTGTCGAGTTCGATGCGGAAGGCTTCATCCATCCCGAAGACGGAAAGGAAAAGCTCTTTTCTGATTTTCTGCTCAATCCAGGCACGATTTTCCTGTAGGTCGGCCTCGGTGTAGGAAATGTTCTTCTGCTGGAGGTAGTGACGGAATTCGTTCAGCACCGCGTCGGTAACCTGAAAACTCCGGGTGACTTTTGGGGTTGGTTTCAGGCCGAGGTAGTACCGGGTGAAGCCACCAACGCCAACTTCGAGCGGGAAGAAAACGTCGCGGCGAAAGAGCAGGGATTGGAACTCGTTCGGTTTCGGGGTCGGCACCAGGACGTCGGGGGTGATGCCGCCGCCGCCGAAGACCTGGCGGCCGCTGTCAGTCAGACGCACATCGGTGTTGCCGTTGTTCATAGTTTTTTTGCGGTTATAGAGGTAGTCGTAGATGGAAACGCTTTTGTAGTCCCGCTGAATCAGGCGTCCTGAGGGTGTGTACCACTTGGCGGTGGTCATGGCCAGGCCCGTGTTTTCACTCAGAGTGAAAAGATTCTGCACCAGGCCCTTGCCAAAGGTGGTTTCGCCGACAATCAGGCCGCGGTCGTGATCCTGGATCGCGCCGGCCACAATTTCCGAGGCGGAGGCGCTCACCGAGTTGACCAGCACGACCAGGGGCACTTCGAGTCCCCGGTGACCGCGCATGGCGAAATACCGGCGTTCGGGCGAGGAGCGCCCGCGGTGGCTCACGATGAGCTGATTTTTCTCCAAAAACATATCGGCGACGGCAACGCCTTCGTTCAGCAGTCCGCCGGGGTTGTTCCGCAGATCGAGGATCAAGCCTTTCAGATTTTCCGCATCGAGTTTGCGCAGGGCCTGCTGGAGCTGCTGGTCAGTGGTTTCGTTGAAGCCGTTGACGCGGATGTACCCGATGCCCGGCGCGATCAGAAACACATGGTCCACGCCCGGGCGGGGAATCTCATCGCGAGTGACTGTGAATTCAAGCGGTTCCAATTCGCCTTCGCGCCCCACGGTCACGCGCACGACGGTGCCTTTGGGGCCTTTCAGCAGGTCGGCGACTTCCGAAGTGCTCAGGCCGTCGGTGGGCGTATCGTCCACCTTGAGGATGACGTCGCCCGGACGGATGCCGGCGTTGTAGGCGGGCGAGCCGACAAACGGCGCCAGCACAATCGTGCGGCCCTCGCGCGGCGCCACCTGCATCCCTACGCCGTAGTATTTGCCGCGCTGGTCTTCCCGGATCAGCGTGAACTGGCGTGCATCGAAGAAATTCGAATGCGGATCCAGCACGCGCAGCATGCCCGGAATCGCGCCCTGGTAGACCAGCTCATCGGCTTTGACCGGGTCGGCGTAGTTTTCCTCAACGATGGCCAGCACCCGGGTGAACTGCCGGACCGCATCGCGCAACTCATCGGTGTCGCCTGCGGTGGCCCGCACTGAGGGGCCGTAGATGCCCCCGAGTAGAGCAGCCCCCAGAATGACGGAGATGACTAGCATCGTGCCGCGCGTGTTGGAGTTCATCCTGCACTCCCCGAGCTGTTCGCTGCCCCGAGTATAGCACAGCGGCCCGTCAGGTTTGACACCTGCCAAAGCCCTTTCATATGATGCACAAAGAGGTACGAGGCTGTGGGTCCGTTCGGCGTTCCGGAAATGATTTTCATTTTTGTGCTGGCCCTGCTCATTTTCGGGCCGCGCAAGCTGCCCGAGCTGGGCCGCACCCTGGGCAAAGCGCTCACGGAGTTCCGGCGCGCTTCAGCAGAAGTGCGGCTGGCGGTCGAGGAAGAGATGCGCGAGCTGGATCGCCAGGCCCGTGAGGTGACCCGCGAAACCGAGCGTGTCGTGCACGAAGCCCAGTCCGACCCACCCGCTCGCCGGGATCCGACCACACCGCCCGCGGCAGAATCCGCCAACACCCCAGACGCGGCGGAAACCCGTTGATGACCAGCATCGAACCAGCCGTACCGACTCCCACGCCGAGCCAGGATTCCAGCGACAAGATG
Source organism: Bacillota bacterium (assembly GCA_023511565.1). Taxonomy (GTDB): domain Bacteria; phylum Acidobacteriota; class Terriglobia; order Acidiferrales; family UBA7541; genus DSGC01. Next base: position 22,216 of record JAIMBE010000024.1, on the reverse strand, counting down.
TCGTTCTTCGACCATTTGGCCGAACTGCGCCAGCGGTTGCTGTGGTCGCTGTTGGCCATTGCGATTGGCAGCGCGGTGGGCCTTGCCTACGCCGAAGAGGCTTTCGCGTTTCTGGCGCAGCCGATGATGCGAGCCTTCGCGCAGGCCGGCTATTCCCAGCAGCAGATGATTTTCACCAACCCGCTCGGCGCCCTGCGCCTGTACATTTCCGTCGGGCTGTATCTGGGGATTGTACTCGCGCTGCCCGTTGTGCTGTACCAGTTGTGGCGGTTCGTTGCGCCCGGGCTGTACCGGAACGAACGCCGTGCGATTGGCCTGTTTCTGCTTTCTTCGATTTTCCTGTTTGTGGCGGGCACGGCGTTCGGATACTACATTCTGCTCCCGGTAACGCTGACCTTTTTGATCAGCCTGCAAGGAAACTTCACGCCGATGATCAGCATCAATGAATATTTCGATGTGGTGCTGGTGATATTGCTCGGACTGGGCGTGGTGTTCCAGTTGCCAATTCTGATTTTCCTTTTGTCGCTGTTTGGAATTGTGACGCCAGGATTTCTCTGGCGGAATTTTCAGTACGCGGTGTTGCTGATTGCGTTGGTGGCCGCGCTGGTGACGCCGACGACCGACGTGGTCACGATGGTCGTGTTTATGGTGCCGATGCTCGGGCTTTACGTGCTGGGCATCGGGGTTTCCTACCTCGTGGTGCGCCGCCGGAGTGCCCGCGAGACCGCTTGGACGCGACAATGAGGCTGTGCCCACCCCGCAGTGCTGTCCGCTGGCCGCAAGGTGCGGTGTGTTTGGCGTTCGTTCTGGCGTTGTTGATCGGGGCCTGCAAACAACCGTCCAGCCCGGCTTCGGGCACGGCCGCCCAGGCGTCGGCGTTCGACGCCGCACCACCGCCAGAGCAGACCGGTGGCTTCGACGGCAACCGCGCGCTGGCCCATGTGGCCGAACTGGTGGGCTTCGGGCCGCGGATTCCGGGTACCCAGGCCGCCCGCCGGGCACAGGCCTACATTCGCCAGCAACTGGAAGGCTACGGCTGCACGGTGGAAGAGTTGGAGTTCACAGCGCAGACGCCGCTCGGGCCCGTGCCCATGAAAAACATCCTGGTGCGGGTCGCGGGCCGCACGCCGGCTGCCATTCTGCTGCTGACACACTACGACACCAAACGGACTCCGCCAGGATTCCTCGGCGCCAACGACGGGGGTAGCTCCACAGGCCTGCTGCTGGAGATGGCCCGGTTGTTGTGTCCGACACCGCGGGCACTGAGCGTGTGGATCGCGTTTCTCGACGGCGAAGAAGCACAGGTGGAATGGAGCGAAGCCGACAGTTTGTACGGAAGCCGGGAGCTGGCCGCGCGCCTGGCGTTGCGCGGGGAGCTGAAGCAAATCCGCGCGGTGATCCTGGCCGACATGGTGGGCGACCGCAGGCTGCGCTTCCTGCGCGATCTGAACTCCACCGACTGGCTGGTGGACCTGGTCTGGGACGTGGCGGAACGGCTTGGCTACGGCCATATTTTTGTGCACGACACCCAGGCGGTCGAAGATGACCATCTGCCGTTTGTGCGCCGCGGGGTTCCGGCGGTGGACATCGTCGAGGTGGGAGAATATCCCTACTGGCACACCCGCGAAGATACGCTTGACAAGCTAAGCGCGCGCAGCCTGGCGATCACCGGACATGTGATCCTGGAATCGCTGGCGGTGCTCGAGCAGCGGCTCCGCTAGGTCGGTTTCATTCAAATCCAACTTCGCTGTCGCGCCGCACGACCGAGTGGCGGGCAAATTGCTCGTCGTTTCGAATGGGGTAATCGGAGCGATAGTGGCTGCCGCGGCTCTCCTGCCGGGCGAGCGCGCAACGTGCGATCAACTGACCCAGGATCCAAACATTGTAGAGTTCGCAGGCGGCACGTGACGGTCCGTTGCAGCGTTCGATCTCCATGGCGCGCAGTGTTTCAATGGCCTGTTCGAGGTCGGTGCCGTTGCGGATGATGCCCACCTGGCGCCAGAGAATCTGCTGAATCGTACGGAAACGCGGGTCGCGCTCGAAAGCCGCCACTCGCGCCGAATTCTCTTTGCCGGGGTTCGTGCGAACGGCTTTGCGTCTGACGCCTGCGGACTGCCGTCTCCGGGCCGAGCGAGTCTTTGCGCACAAGTCTTCGACCATGGCCTGTCCGGCGCGTGCGCCAAACACCAGCCCTTCAAGCAAGGAGTTGCTGGCCAGGCGATTGGCGCCGTGGACCCCGGTGGCTGCTGTTTCGCCGGCGGCGTAGAGGCCCGGCAGGCTGGTGCGTCCCCACAGGTCGGTGCGGACGCCACCCATGGCGTAATGCGCAGCGGGGCGCACAGGCACCAGGTCTTCACCGATGTCCAGGCCGTGGCGCAGGCAGGTTTCGTAGATGCGCGGGAAACGCTTGCGCAGGAAGTGGGAGCCGAGGTGGGTCAGATCAAGATAGACGAACTCGGCGCCCGTGCGCTGCATCTCTGAAACGATGGCTCGGGCCACGATGTCCCGCGGCGCCAACTCCTGTGCGGCGTGATACCGCTTCATGAAACGTTCCAGAATGGCATTGCGCAACACACCGCCCTCGCCCCGCAACGCCTCCGAGAGCAGAAACCGCGGTGCGCCTTTCACTGCCAATGCGGTGGGGTGAAACTGGACGAACTCTAAATCGCTGAGCACGGCGCCGGCGTCGTAGGCAATGGCCATGCCGTCGCCGGTGGCGACTTCTGGGTTGGTGGTTTCGCTGTAGACCTGACCCAAACCGCCGGTGGCGAGCAGTACAGCGCGGGCATGAACGTCGTGCAGCACGCCGATAACTTCGTCGAGGAAGCGCAGTCCGATCACGCGGCCTTCTTCGCAGAGCAGCTCGGTGGTGAACGCATGGGCGCGGAACTGGATGTTCCGGATTGAAGAGGCGCGGGCGAACAGGGCGCGGCTGATCTCGCGACCGGTGGAGTCGCCCTGCGCATGAAGCACGCGCGAGCGGCTGTGGGCGCCCTCGCGGGTAAAGGCCAGTCGGGTGCCGGCGCGATCAAAGCGCGCACCCCACTCCATCAGTTCCTGAATGTAGCGGGGTCCTTCCTGCACCAGGATGCGCACCGCTTCGACGTTGCAAAGCCCGTCGCCTGCCGCCAGCGTGTCTTGTTCATGGAGCGTCACCTCGTCGTCATCGCTGAGTGCGGCGGCGATGCCGCCTTGGGCATACTCGGTCGCAGATTCGGTCAGCGTGTCCTTGGCCAGCACCAGCACGCTGCCGGCGGCGCCCAGGGCAATCGCGGCGCGGAGACCGGCGATGCCGCAGCCCACCACGGCGAAATCAACCTGGATGGGATCGTGAGCGGACATTCGTATTGGTTCCACCCGCCGCAGTTATGTTAGCACGGGGACGGCATCGGTAGAGTCGAGCGAGTGGCAGAATCCGAGAGCAATTGTGCTAGAGTTCTGCTCCATGACGTACCGGGTGAGGGTCAATGTGCCGTCAGGTTCGTATGGGGTGTTCATCGGCGAAGGCGTGCTGCGCCGCGCCGGTGCGCTGCTGGCCGGACTTGGTCAGCCCTCCGGGTTCTACATCCTTTCCTCGCCGCGCGTCTGGCGATTGTGGGGTGCACGGCTGCAGGCGGGTTTGCGGCCGCTCGCCGCATGCCAGGCGATTCTGTTTGACGACCGCGAAACCGCCAAGCGGCTGGCGACGGTGGAACGGTTGTGCCGCGCGCTGGCCCGCGCCGGCGCCGACCGCGATGCCGTGCTGGTGGCCCTGGGCGGCGGCGTGGTGGGCGACGTGGCAGGTTTCACGGCAGCCATCTACCTGCGCGGAGTACGCCTGGTGCAGGTGCCCACGACATTGCTGGCCCAGGTGGATGCAGCTGTCGGCGGCAAGACCGGCGTCAATTTGCCGGAAGGCAAAAACCTGGTTGGCGCGTTCCATCAACCCCACCTGGTCCTGTGTGAGCTGGCTACACTACGCACGCTTCCGGCCCGCGAATTTCGCGCCGGGCTGTACGAGGTCATCAAGTGCGGGGTGATTCGTGACGCGCGGCTGTTTGCGTTTCTCGAACGCCATCTGGATGTGGTGTTGGCGCGGCAGCGCACGGCGCTGAGTCAGGTGATCGCTCGCGCCGTGCGCGTCAAGGCCGAAGTGGTCCGCGGCGACGAGCGCGAGACGAGCGGCGAGCGCCGAGTGTTGAATTTCGGGCACACGATCGGCCATGCGCTGGAGTCGCTGACCGGCTACCGCCGATTCCGGCACGGGGAAGCGGTTGGCTGGGGGATGTTAGCGGAATCGGAAATCGCCGTCGCACAGCAGCGGCTGCGCCGCGCTGACTGTGAGCGGATCGCGCGGCTGATCCGGAACGTGGGCCCCCTGCCGGCGTTGCCGCACCTGTCCTGGCCCCGGCTGCGTGCCGCGCTGCATGTGGACAAGAAAACCCGGGGCGGGCGGCTTCATTTTGTGCTGCCCCAGCGGATCGGTGCCGTCGGTGTGTACAACGATGTTCCGGAAACACTGGTACGGGACGTTCTCGATCGCCTGCGCAGCTCGCACCAATCGGAGCGCTGATGCCCTCCCGTCCTCCCTCCCCGCCGCTTACTGGCTCGCGTCCGGTCGGCGCATGGGATGAATCTGACGCGGCACGGCGGGTGCGCGAGATGTTTGCACGGATCGCGCCGCGCTATGACTTGCTGAATCATGTGCTCTCTTTCGGCTTGGATGTTGTCTGGCGGCGACGCGCGGCGCACCGCTTCCGGCATATTCTTGGGCAGCCCGGTGCGCGGGTGCTGGATTTGTGCTGTGGTACTGGCGACCTGGCCTTGGCGTTGGCGCAGCGGGCCCGGAGCGAGCGCCGCCAGGTTCACACTGGTGCGTCCGCTGCCCTCATGGTGTGCGTTGATTTCGCGCGTCCAATGTTGGTGCGTGCGCGCAAAAAAGTTGCTTCAGATCGTCGTGGTACCCCGACGTCGGCCGAGCCGTTTGCCTTCTGTTTTCTCGAAGCCGACGCACTGGGACTACCGTTTCCGGAGGGCAGTTTCGATCTGGTGACGGCGGCGTTTGGATTCCGCAATCTGGCGAACTATGGCCAGGGCGCCCGGGAAATTGCACGGGTGTTGCGGCCTGGCGGGGAACTGGGCCTTCTCGAATTTGCCGAGCCGGCCGGATGGACTGCGCCGCTGTGCCGTTTCTACGTGCGGCGACTGCTGCCCCGGATCGGCGGGGCCGTTTCTGGCGACCCAGGTGCGTACCACTATCTACCGGCTTCGGTGGCGTCGTTCCTCGCGCCGGAAGCGGTCACGCGATTGCTGACCGCGAGCGGATTTGTGGACGTGCGGGTGGAGCTGTGGGCCTGCGGCCTGGTGGCCTTTTATGCGGCACGCAAAGCGAGCAGCGCGGGCGGGTGACGTGGCGGTCAGGTTTCCAGGCCATGGGCACGGATTTTGGCCAGCAGCGTTTTGTAGGACACACCGAGTTTTTCCGCGGCACGGGTTTTGTTCCACCGACACTCACGCAGGGTGCGCTCGATCAGATAGCGCTCCAGGTGTGCGACGGCACGGCTGGTGACTTCCTCCAGGGTCCCTTCCCAGTGGAATTCAGCCGGCAGCATGCCCGCCGGCAGCTCGGCGGGCGAGGGCAGCGGCGCGGGAAGCTGGAGATCATCCGGAGTGATTTCATCGCCGGCGGCGAGAATGGCAGCCCGTTCGATGGTGTTCTGCAGCTCGCGGACGTTACCGGGCCAGGGGTAGCCGAGCAGGCGTTCGCGGGCGGCGGCGCTGAGCGTCAGGCGCGGCTTGCGAAATTCGCGACGAAATTTTTCCAGGAAATGTTCGGCAAGCAGCAGCACATCGTCGCCGCGTTCGCGCAGCGGCGGCACCAGCAGCGGCACAGCGGCGATACGGAAGTAGAGGTCTTCGCGGAACTGCTTGGCGGCCACAGCCGCCCGCAAATCTTTGTTTGTGGCGGCCAGGATGCGCACGTTGATTTCGATCGAGACAGTGCCGCCGACGCGTTCAAAGCGTCGTTCCTCGAGAACGCGGAGCAGTTTGGCCTGCATGCCGAGGGGCAGCTCGGCAATTTCGTCGAGGAAGATCGTGCCCCGGTGCGCCATTTCCAGCTTGCCGATCTTCCGCGCACCGGCGCCTGTGAAGGCCCCGCGTTCGTGGCCGAACAGCTCGGTTTCCACCAGACCTTCGGGAATCGCCGCACAGTTCAGCGCCACGAACGGATGACCACGCCGTGCGCTCAGGTGGTGAATCGCCCGGGCGAACAGCTCCTTGCCCGTACCGCTCTCACCCAGCAGGAGCACAGTGGAATCAGTGGTCGCCAGCCGCTGAACCTGCCCGGAAAGCTCCTGCATGAGCGGGTGCTCACCGACAATCCGCGGGAAGCCGTAGCGCGCGGAATATTCCTCGCGGAGCAGGAGGTTCTCGCGGAGCAATTCCTGTTGGTGGGCCGCCCGTTCGACGAGTAGTTTGAGATGATCGAGGTCGATCGGCTTCTGGATGAAATCAAAGGCCCCTTCCTTCATCGCGGTCACGGCCTCTTCGATTGAGCCATAAGCGGTCATGATCACGACCGGGACCGTGGGATCGGCCTGTTGAACCGCGCGGAGGACGTCAATGCCACTGGCGCCGGGCAATTTCAGGTCGGTGAGAACGACCAGGTAGCGTCGCGAGCGAATCTTTTCGATGCCGACGCTGCCATCGGCTGTGCTTTCCACGCTGTAGCCGGCACGCTCCAGTGCCTTCTGAAGCATGGCGCGCAGCTCGGCTTTGTCTTCGACGAGCAGGATGGGCTCTAAAGCCAGCTTGGGCCGCGAGCTGCTGCGCGCCGGGGACTCCGGTGGGGCTGTGGTGGTGCTCATGCTGTCTTTCTATCACGCCCGTCGGGGGTGTGGGACGGCAGCGGGCGGCAATGTTGCCAACGTGGCAACGAAGCCGTGGGCGGGCGGATCAAGACTCAGGCCAAATGGCGAAACAGGAAGAGACCAAAGCGCAGACCGGCGGCATAGCTGAACGGTGGAATTTCCAGCGTGTAGTGGCCGACCGGCATCAGAAAGGCTTCGAATTCGATTCCCTGGCGGCGCATGGCCGCCATCAGCTCGGCGGAGAACTCCGGCCAAAAGGTGGCATCGTAGCGGCCGCTGATCACCAGGATTCGCGGGCAGCGGTGGCGGACTCGTCCGAGGTAGGGGAAGGGGCTGATCGGCGACCAGAACCGACGTAGCTCCTCGCCTGTGACGTGGGTGCGCAGGCTCTCCCAGACGTGGGCCGTTGTCAAACCGGTGCGCACGACGTCGCCGAAATAGGTCGAGACGTGCAGGAACGCGCCCGCATGCACGGCCGGGTCGTGGGCCATGGTGATGAAACCGATCGAGCTGCCAATCGAGGTGCCGAGCAGGCCGAGCCGGTGGTAGCCCATCTGCTCCAGCCAGCGGAGACAGCGGCGGGCATCGAGCACGGCTTGTCGATTCGCCTGCAGCGTCAGCCCCAGATTGGGGCCGACCAGGTGGTCGGCGCGTTCGTGGCCCGGGATGACGCGTGCATCGTGATAGGGAAGGCTCAACCGCAGCGCGGTGATACCCAGCGCGTTCAGCCAGCGGGAGACGGCCAGGTAGGCGTCGGGCTTCGCGTTCCAGTGGGGTAGCACGAGCACGGCCGGCCCTGCTCTGCGCGCGGGAAAGAAGCGCGCGTGCACGCGGTTATTTTCCGGCCAGGGCGACGTGATGGCGCTGGTGAAGGTAAGCCATTCACCCTCGAGGCGATAGTCCGGCGCAGCCTGGGTGGCATACCACTGGTCGCTTTCGGCCACGGTCCGTTCCGCCCACTCGGCGAGCCAGGTGCGCGGGTCGGGTTCGTCGGCGCGGCCGCCGATGTGCTCCAGACCCCAGGCAAAGGGGAGCACGCGGCGGTTGTTGTCGCGTGCCCAGCGGAGATGTTCGTAACGGCGAATCCGGCGTTCCAGCAGGCGCATCGGCAGTGGCCAGTGTAGCGGCAACGCCGCCCGGTGGGTAGGCATGCGCAGCGATGTGCGCCAGACTCGCACCGAACGGCGATGGACGGCCGCCGGAAGGGGCCGTGCTGGATTGGCTTGCTGCATCGGGCACTGCCGCTGGCGCCCGGCTTGTGGTCGGGGCGCTGTTGTGTCAAATTTTTCAGCGTGAGCGAAATTTTTGTGTTCGTGCTCGGGCTGGTGGTGGGCAGTTTCCTGAACGTTTGCATCTACCGCCTGCCCCGCGGCGAGTCGGTAGTGCGTCCCCGTTCCCGCTGCCCGGCATGCGGGGTGCAGATTCGTGCGCGGGACAATCTTCCCGTGGTCAGTTATCTGCTGCTCGGCGGGCGATGCCGGCACTGCCGTGCAGTGATTTCCCCACTCTATCCCGCCGTGGAGCTGCTGACGGGCCTGCTGTTTGTGGCCTGCTATGGTGCGTTTGGGGCTACGGTAGCCGGCGCGAAGTGGATGGCGTTTGCCGCGCTGCTCGTGGTGCTGTTCTTTGCGGACCTGCGCGAACGCATTCTGCCTGATGCGGTGAACTACACGGGCCTGGCGATCGGTCTGGGATTCAGTTTCTTCAGCGGACCGGACGATGGCACTGCGCTGTGGCTCTCCCGAAAATTATTTGCCATGCCTCCGCCGGACCCGGTGCTGGCCTTTGCGGACGCACTGGCTGGAGCAGCGCTCGGTGGGGGGATGCTGTGGCTGGTGGGCGAGGGATATTTCCGGCTCCGCGGACGAGAAGGCATGGGCCTGGGCGACGTGAAAATGATGTTGATGGTCGGTGCCTTCCTGGGGGCGAAACTCACACTGCTGGCGATTCTGCTCGGTTCGCTGGGCGGGAGCGTGTTGGGCCTGCTCTACATTCTGGTGTGGCGAAAAGGCAGCAACTATGAGCTGCCGTTTGGTTCCTTCCTGGCCGGCGCCGCCCTAGTCACGGTGTTTTTCGGCGCACCGGTGATTGCATGGTATCAGCGGGTAGCGGGCTTCTAGGGGTTCGAATGGTCTTGCCGGAGCAATGGACGCTGTGGCTTTCGACGGGGCTGGTGTTCGTGCCCCTTGTCCTGGTGCTGGTGTTCCTGTTCAGCGCCGCGCTGCGCAGGTATCTCGCTGGATCGCGTCGTCGGCTGGACGAGTCGGAGCGGTCCACACCCAGCAGTGAGAATCCGGCTGCGTTCGTGGCCGCTTCGATGCAGGGTGTGATTCAACGGCTCCGCGAGCAGGAAAAGGAACTGGAACGACTGCACCGCCTCGAACGAGAACGGTTGCAGCAGACCGAACGGCTCAGCGAGGCGGTCACCCGCAACATGCCCACCGGCATGCTGATCGTCAACTCGGCCGGACTGATCACCTCGTCCAATCCGGCCGCAGAGGCCGCGCTGGGGGTGCGGGCACTCAGCTTCCGGCGCTACAGCGAAGTCTTCGGCGAGCCGTCCATGCTGACGCGGTTGGTGGCGGCCTGCCTGCACGAAGGGCAGACATTTCGTCGCGAAGAGGTGGATCATGTCACGCCGGCCGGCGTCGTGCGGCGTCTGGGAGTCACCATCTCGCCGATTCTGCCCGCGGAGTTACCCGTGGGCACCAACCCGCCGCGAGGGCCGGATCGGAAGACCTCGGGTGCACTGATTCTGTTGAGCGATCTGACCGAGCTGGCTGCCCTGCAGCGGCAGATGCGGCTGAAGGAGAGTCTGGCCGCGCTCGGTGAGATGAGTGCGGGAATTGCCCACGAGTTCAAAAATGCCCTGGCCACCATCCAGGGCTACGCCCAGATGATTCGGAACGAAACGGACGCAGATGAAATCCGCGAAGCCGCGACCCGGATCATGCAGGAAACGCGCGCACTTTCCCACGTCGTCATGGAATTCCTGCGGTTTGCACGGCCGCTGGAAATCGAACCCGGCGACGTCGAACTCGCCCCGCTGGTGGCGCGCGTCGTAAGCGAAGTGAGCGAACTGATGCCAGGGGTCACGGTGGCCGCGGAAGGAGAATTCGGGGAAGTCGCCGGTGACGAGGGTCTGCTGCGCCAGGCACTGCTGAACCTGGTACGCAATGGCGCGGAAGCCGTGGCCAGCCAGCCCGACGGTCGAGTGTGGATTCGGGGTATGTATCTGGTGCAGGCGGGCCAGCCCGTGCAGATGGTCGCCGTGCTGGACAACGGCCCGGGGATTGCCGATACCGAGCTGTCGAAGATCTTCCTGCCGTTTTATACCACCAAGCCGCAGGGTACCGGTCTGGGGCTGGCCGTGGTGCAGAAGATCATCCTGCAACATGGCGGCGCGATCGAGGCGCGGAACCGGCCCGAAGGCGGCGCCGAGTTCCTGCTGACGTTACCCTTGCGGCGCACGCCGGCTGCAGAGGCAGTTGAATCGGCCGCTGCGCGCATCTAAGTTGGAAGGAGAGGTTTGCTATGCGTCTCCGGATCTGGCTGGCCCTGAGCCTGATGCTGGCGGCTCCTGGTCGGGCCCAGCAGGCGCCACCCCCGAAGCCGGCTGAACCCGGCCCGGCGGCGCAGGCTAGCTCACAGAAGGCCTCCGTGGCGGAAGCGGCACGACGTGCCCGGGAGCAGAAGAAAGACGCACCCAAAGCCCGGCAGGTCTTCACCAACGACAATCTGCCTGCTGGCGGTGCGGTTTCTGTGGTTGGCGGGGCGGCAACCGGTGCGGCCGCTGCGGCGACGGGTTCAGCAGCGACTGCACTCGCAGGACAGGCCGAAGACCCGGACAGCGAAGCTGCCTGGCGCAAACGGTTTGCGGAAGCGCGCGAAAAGCTCCGGCTGGCACAGCAAGAGCGCGATATCCTGCAGCGTGAGCTCAATTTAATGCTCACGCAGTACTCGCCTGATCCGCAGGAGACCTTGCGTCAAGAATTCGACCGTTCGAAGATCAACGCCCACACCGAAAAGATCCGGCAGAAGGAAGCCGAAATCGCGCAGCTCCAACAGCAACTGGCTGCCTTGGAAGACGAGCTGCGCCGCAAGGGTCTGCCGCCCGGATGGGCGCGCGAACCCTGAGGCAGCGCTTTCCCGCTATCCAGCCGTGCTACGTCGGTGCGGCCGCAGGCTGCCTGCGCCCCCCTCAGCGAACCAGCGCGGCAAATTGGCCTTCGCGAATCAGGCGGGTCACCGTGGCGATATCGGCGGCCAGCGAACGGTCCTCGTCGAGCCGGGCAGAGACGGAACGCACCAGCCGGTGCGCCCGAGCCGCCTGCTCGCCGGTGGTGAGCGGAGCCAGCAGGTCGATGCCCTGGCAGGCGCAGAGCAGCTCGATGGCCAACACACACGTCACGTTCTCCAGCATCTGGCGCAGCCGTCGGGTCGCCCCCATGCCCATCGAGACGTAATCTTCCTGATTGCCTGAAGTCGGGATGGAATCGACCGAATGCGGAGTCGCCAGGGCCTTAGTTTCCGCGACCAGAGCGGCGGCGACAATCTGCGGCATCATGAAGCCGGAGTTCAGTCCGGGTCGCGTGGTCAGAAAGGCAGGGAGCTGGCTGGTGGCCGGGTTGGTCATGTGTTCGATGCGGCGTTCGCTGATGCCCGCGAGCACGGCCAGGGCGACAGCGAGCTGGTCGGCAGCCATGGCCAGCGCCTGCCCGTGAAAATTGCCGCCGCTGAGGATTTCGCCGGAGTCGGCGAAAACGAGGGGATTGTCGGTGGCTGCGTTCAGCTCGGCCAGCACAGTGTGACGCACGGCCGTCAAGGCATCGCGGACGGCGCCGTGCACCTGCGGAGCGCAGCGCAGGCTGTAGGCGTCCTGCACGCGGGGGTCGCGTTCGGGCGAACGGTGCGATTCGCGGATGGCGCTACCGCGATTCAGGCGGGTGACGTTGCGCGACGTGACGGCGTGGCCCGGATGCGGACGTACCGCGGCCAGGCGCTCATCAAACGCCGCAGGGCTGCCGCGCAAGGCATCGAGCGAGAGTGCGGTGGCCACATCGGCCGTATCGGCCAGAATTTCTGCGTCACGCAGCGCCAGTACGAGCAGCGCCAGCATTGTCTGGGTACCGTTCAGCAAGGCCAGCCCTTCCTTGGCTTCCAGCACCAGGGGAGCAATGCCGGCACGGCGCAGGGCTTCGCCGCCGGACATGCGGCCCATGCCGAAGAAGGCCTCCCCTTCGCCGATCATCACCAGAGCCAGATGGGCCAGCGGCGCCAGGTCGCCCGAGGCGCCTACACTGCCCTGTCCTGGCACCACCGGGTGCACCCCGGCGTTCAGCATCGCGCAGAGCGTTTCGACCACCACCGGACGCACGCCACTGTAGCCCTTCGCCAGCGTATTGGCGCGCAGCAGCATCATGGCGCGAACCTCGGCTTCGCTGAGTGGCGGGCCGACTCCGCAGGCATGGCTGCGAACCAGATTGAGTTGTAATTGCCGGATCTGATCAGCCGGGACGCGCACCATGGCAAGTTCGCCGAACCCGGTGTTGATGCCGTAGATGGCCTCAGCGCTGGCCGCCAACCTGCGTTCGACCACCGCGCGCGAAGCTTCCATCCTCTGGCGGGCCTCCGGGTCGAGCCCGACGCGGGCGCCGCCGAAGACGACCTGCTCGAGCTGCTCGAACGTTAGGTCGTTTCCGGTCAGTGCGACGGTGGCACTCATCTACGGGCATCCGGTGCCGACGTATTCGTCAGCGGGAAGTATTTGCGATATTTTTCCGGCAGCACGCGCGGCCGGCCGTTCGCGTCGCAGATCACATGGGTGGTTTCGCCGGTGGCGAGCAATTCGCCGGTCTCTTCGTTGTAGATTTCATAGGCAAAACGAATCGAGCGGCTGCGGGATTCCACAACGCGCGTGACGATGCGCAACAGATCGTCAAAACGGGCCGGTCGCCGATAGTGGCAGCGGGCTTCGGCGACCACAATGTAGCTGTTCTCCTGCTCCTCCATATCGCGGTAGCGAAAGCCGAGCTGGCGGAGCAGTTCGACGCGACCGACTTCGAACCAGGTGAAGTAATTGCCGTAGTAGGCCACGCCCATCCGATCGGTTTCGGCGTAGCGCACCCGCAGGGTGATGCTGGCTTCGGCCATTGCCGCGCCAGTGTAGCGGAAATGGCGGCCGTCGGCAAAGCCGGTGACACGCGGGCATTCGCAGGTGGGTCAGGCGGGACCGCGCCAGACCGGCTTGCGCTTTTCGAGAAACGCCGTGATGCCTTCGCGGAAATCCGGCGTGGTGCGGATGGCCGCGTTTTCTCGGATGGCCAGGGCCAGCTCGCGTTCGAGCGATTTGCGAGCGAGATCGCGCAGCAGCGCCTTTGTGCGCTCCACGCTGGTCGGGCTGTTGACCAGCAGCGAGCTAGCCAACTCCCGCGCGCGGTCGCCGAGCCGCTCGGCGGGCACCAGTTCGTTGATCAGGCCGAGCCGCAGGGCCTCGGCGGCCTCCAGCAGGCGGCCGGTCAGCAGCAGGTCGCGCGCCACCCGCTCACCCACCTGCCGGCGCAGGAACACAGAGACGATCGCGGGCAAAAATCCGATGCGCACCTCGGTATAACCAAACTGGGCTTCCGGAACCGCCAACACAAAGTCGCAGAGGGTGGCCAAGCCACAACCACCGGCGATCGCCGGGCCGTTCACCGCAGCGATCGTGGGCCGCGGAAATTCGTAAAGCGTGAGGAACAGGCGCGCCATGCGCTGCGAATCAGCCAGATGGGCTTCGGGGGACTGGGTGGCAATCGCCCGCAGCATCTCCAGATCCATGCCGGCACAGAAGGCTTTGCCGGCACCGGTCAGTAGGACCACACGGACCGCGCTCCTTTCCAGCTCGGCCAGGGCCGCAGGCAGTTCTTCGAGCATTTCGGCAGAGATGGCGTTGCGCTTTTCAGGGCGGTTCAGGGTGATCGTGGCAACGGTGCCGTCGGATTCCAGCTTCAGCGTGGTGTACGACATGGCGCAAGGATAGAGGCAAGGCCAATGGGACGCAAGCGCAAGGCACCGGTGCGGCAGAGTCGCAACTAGTGCACCACGGCGTGCGCGTATTTGCGGCGGAGCTCGCGCGTGGCGGCCAGCGCGCGTGCCAGAGCCTCCGGTGCGAGCCCGACGTCCACGCTGCGCTGGGTGAGCGCCGCAACCACAGCTTCCGTGGGGATGTTGCCGACCAGTTCGTCGCCAGCGAACGGGCAGCCCCCCAGTCCGGTCAGAGCGCAGTCGAACCGACGGCACCCGGCATCGTACGCCGCCAGCACTTTTTCAACTGCGCCTTCAGGACGGCTGTGCAGATGCACGCCAACCTCGAGTCCTTCCGCGTCACGCGCCGTGGCAAGGAACAGGTCCCGGACGTCGCGCGGGGTGGCCAACCCCACCGTATCCGCCAGCGATACAGTGCGCACGCCGACCGATTTCAACCACTCGAAGGTTTCGATGACCAACTCCGGTCCCCACGGCTCATCGTAGGGATTGCCGAAGGCCATCGAGATGTACACGACCAGGCCACGACCGGCCGCACGGGTTTCGCGGTGCAGGGTTTCCACCAAGGCCCGCGACTCTGCGCGAGACATGTTGGCGTTGGCGCGGCGGAAATAGGCGGAGATGGAATAGGGGTAGCCGAGCGTGGTGACGCCGGGCGCGGCCAGGGCGCGCTCCAGACCTTTTTCGTTGACCACGATGCCGATGATTTCGGGACGGTAGCGTTCGAGCAGGCCGGCATCCGCCAACCGCTGCAGCACCTGCTCGCTGTCGGCCATTTGCGGGACATGCTTGGGAGAAACGAAGCTGACCGCATCAATGTGCCGGAAGCCGGCTTCGAGCAGGGCTTGCAAATAGTTGGCTTTTTCCTCGGTCGGGATGATGCGCTCCAGCCCCTGCCAGGCGTCGCGCGGACATTCGATGAGCTTGACGGCCATCAAGACCTCAGCATAGCACAGCGGGACACGCCCGGCGTCGGTTCAGGTCTGCAGCACGCCGGTTTTAAACTCGGGTACTTCGGGGTTCAACGCCGCGGCCTCCAAGGCCCAGATCAGTGCCTCGCGCGTCTGTGCGGGATCGATCAACGCGTCCACCCAGAGCCGGGCGGCGGCGTAGCGTGGGTCGGTCTGTTGTTCATAGGTGGCGCGGACGGATTCGAACAGTTCGCTCTTCTCCTGCTCGCTCAGTTTCCTGCCTTCCCGTTCGAGCTGCTTCAATTTGATATCCACCAGGGTGCCGGCAGCCTGGTCGCCGCCCATGACAGCGTAGCGAGCTGTGGGCCAGGCGAAGATGAATCGCGGGTCGTAGGCTTTGCCGCACATGGCGTAGTGGCCGGCCCCGAAGCTGCCCCCGCAGATGACGCTGATCTTGGGCACCACGCTGTTGGCGACGGCGTTGACCATTTTGGCGCCCGCGCGGATGATGCCGCTCCATTCAGCCTCTTTGCCGACCATGAAGCCATTGACGTCGTGCAGGAAGATGAGCGGAATCAACTGCTGATTGCAGTCCATGATGAAGCGGGCCGCCTTTTCGGCCGATTCTGTGTAGATGACGCCGCCGAACTCGAGGCGGCGTTCCCCAGTGCCCGGAGCTACCGTCTGTACGTGTTTTTTCTGATTGGCCACGATGCCGACCGACCAGCCGCCGATGCGGGCATAGCCGCAGAGCACCGTCTGGCCATATTCGGCGCGGTACTCTTCCCAGCGGCTGCCGTCTACGATGCGGGCAATGATTTCGCGCATGTCGTAGGTTTTTGCCGGGTCGGAGGAGAAGATGCCGTAGATTTCCTCGGGCGGATAGGCAGGCGGCTCCGGCGCAATGCGATTGAAGCGCGGCTCGGGCGGCGCACCGAGCTGGCTGACGAGCGAGCGAATCCGGCGCAGGCAGGATTCGTCGCCCGGCTCTCGGAAGTCGATCGTGCCACTGATCTGCGCATGGACGCGAGCGCCACCGAGCTCTTCGGCGCTGACCTTCTGCCCGATCGCGGCCTGGACCAAAGCCGGCCCCGCCAGAAACAGGCCGGAGCCTTCCGTCATCAGCACGGTGTCGCACATCACAGGCAGATAGGCGCCACCGGCCACACACATGCCCATGATGGCGGCAATCTGCGGGATACGCATCGCGCTCATCACCGCGTTGTTCCGAAAAACGCGGCCGAAATCATCTGTGTCGGGGAAAACATCTTCCTGCAGCGGCAGGAAAACGCCGGCTGAATCCACCAGATAGATGGTCGGAATGCGATTGGCTATGGCGATGTTCTGCGCCCGGATGACCTTTTTGGCGGTCATCGGAAAGAAGGCGCCGGCTTTGACCGTCGCGTCATTGACAATCAGCATGCAAAGCCGGCCGGCGATGTACCCCAGACCCGTGAGGGTGCCGGCGGCGGGGGCCCCGCCCCATTCCTGGTACATCTCCCAGGCGGCGAACCGCCCGAGCTCGAAGAATGCCGTGCCAGGATCAATCAAACGGGCGATGCGTTCGCGGGCCGTCAGCCGGCCCTTGCTGTGTTGGGCTTCGATGGCTTTCGGGCCGCCGCCCTGGGCAATCTGCTCCTCCTGATTTTTGATCTCTGTGAGCAGGTCGACCAGGGCACGGTTCCGTGCCTGGAATTCTTTCGAGCGAGGATCAATCTGCGTTTGAATGGTTTCGCTGGCCAAAGCTGCACCTCGCGCGGTTGGCGCGGCCAGGCCGCGCCGGAACTCTGTGGCGGTGACGTCGCAAGCGAAACAGTATAAGGGGAATCGGGCAGGAAATGGGCGGGTTGATTCTTGGCAGGCACTGCGCGGTGCCATGCCAGCCTCGTGGCCCCGTGGCGCGCGCAGAAACGAAACGGGCGGACCTGCCATCGGCAGGCCCGCCCGGAGACCTTACAGGCTGGTGACGTTCGACGCCTGCAGACCCTTGGGGCCGCGGACGACTTCGAATTCCACCGCCTGTCCCTCATTGAGCGAGCGATAGCCGTCGCCCTGGATGGCCGAGAAATGTACGAAGACATCCTCGCCGGACTCACGGCGGATGAACCCGTAGCCCTTGCTGGCGTTGAACCACTTCACGATTCCTTGTTCTCTCACTGCTGTTTCCTCTTTTTTTGTAAAGCTATTTGGTGCTTTGCGAACGCCTCCAGCCGCAACAAAAAAGCCGCAAGTTTGGCACTTGCGGCCTTCGCTGTCGGAACGAAAGGTCCTACAAGAGCAACAAACGCGACTCCAGCCTAACACAGCAGGATGGCTGTGTCCAGTGAATTCGCTCTGCGGAGGGCTCACCCCGGACCGGACGAGCGCGCCCGGGCGAGCTGACAAGCCAGCGGCAGTAGATGTTCGGGGGCAGTGAGGCGTACCACCAAACCCCAGCTGTGCGCCTCTGCGGCCGATAGGGTTCGGCCGGTCGCGAACAGCTCTGCGGCACGAGCACGGCCGACGATGCGCGGCAGCCGCGCCGTTCCGCCCCAGCCGGTCATCAAGCCGAGTGCGGCGCCGGGGTGTCCAAAGCGTGCGTCGAAGGCGGCAACGCGCAGATGACAGGCCAGGGCCAGGTCGCAGCCACCGCCCAGACACCAGCCCCGCACCGCAGCGACGACCGTGCACGGCGAGCGCTCGATGGTCTGCATTAGCGCCTGCCCACGGGCGGCATATTGGAGGGCTTCGCGCGGGCTCAGACGACCGACCTCCGCCAGGTCAGCGCCGACGGCAAACGCACGGTCGGTGCCGCTCAGTACGATGCCGCGCAGCCCCGGCTGAGTTCGAGCCTGCACCAACTGCTCGTGCAGCGCCATCACCACGACGCGGCTCAGGCGCGGCAGGTGGCCCGGGCCAGCGAGCTGGATCAGCAGCACGCCCTCCCGCCACTCGGTGAGCAGTGGCGCGTCGAGGACGGGCACGGTCAGGTCTGCGCCGGCTGGCCCCGGCGGACGTGCTGGCGGATGTAGTCCACGATCTGCTGCGTGGAGGTGCCAGGAAGGAAAATTTCGGCAATGCCCATCGCGCGCAGGGCAGGGAAGTCGGCTTCGGGGATTGTGCCGCCGAGCAGCACGAGCACGTCGGTCATGTTTTTTTCGCGCAGCAGATCCATCAGCCGGCGACAGATGGTCATGTGGGCGCCAGAGAGAATCGAGAGACCGATGACGTCGGCGTCTTCCTGTTCGGCGGCGGCGGCAATCATCTCCGGCGTCTGGCGCAGGCCGGTGTAGATGACTTCCATGCCGGCATCGCGCAGGGCACGGGCGATCACTTTCGCGCCGCGGTCATGACCATCCAGGCCCGGCTTGGCCACCAATACCCGAATCTTTCGCTCGACCATCGGGAAAAGCATACTCGAAATTGCCGCCGCACGGTAGAGCCAGGCACGGTGCCTTGCCGCGCTACACGCTGGGAAGTCAGTGGGACTGCGTTGAGGCGGCCTCTGCGAAAAGCGCTGGCCGAGCCCCGCGCGGAGTTTCAGTCGCGGGCCGGCAATGGCGGGGTGCGCCACAGTCCCGGGCAGTACACACTGACTTCAGTGGTCACCAGCCCATCGGCAACGGAAAACCCACGCGGGCCCAGGCACGTCCATGCGAAAGGAGGATCTCCCGTTCCTGTGCACCGGCCCACTAATGCTCTTCCAAATCGAACCCGGCTGGGGTCGGTTCAATCGAAGCTGCCAGTCACGCCCTGAAAACCACGCAAGGCTTGCTTGAACAGCCAGCGCATGACACGTGCGGCGCTGTAGCAGTACGCAAGGTTGTAGCCGAGCGTGGAAAAGCAGTGCGGTTCACAGCCCTTTTTCATCTCTTCGAGTTGCTTCCGGTTGAATTGGGGATTTTCCACCGTACCCCAGTTGTACTTCGCGTTGTACATGGGAAAGCAGGGTGCCAAGGTTCCGTCCGTGCGAATAATCAGCCAGTTCTGGCCGGCGCGACAGCCCCAGTGCTCCCCGCGGCCGCGCATGAAATCTTTCATCTTCTGCAGTCGTGGGATGGAATCCACCATTTTCCAGCCCTGCCGCTGTTTGTCGATGAGGTAATCGAGGAGGTCGTCCACCATGGGAAAATCTTCTGGGCGAATGTAGGTGTCATTCTCCTGGAGGTGCTTGAAATGGCTTTGCTCCAGCATCGGGGCCTCGTTGATATGGAAGGTAATGGAAATGCCGTTCTCGTGGGCGATTTTGGCGAGCTCTTTCACATCGCTGATGTTGTTGCGGCAGATGTTGGTGTTGAAAAAGACGGTGTAGCCGTAGCGGTATTGACGGCGGACGAGGTAATCAAAGTTCTCGCGAACGTGCTCGAACGCTTTCGGGAGCCCGGGCTTTTCCTGAATTGCATCGACGGCGAAGTTGATGGTGGCGATTCCGGCGTCGGCAAGGCGGTCGATGACTCCGGGACGAAGCAAGCGTCCGTTGGTGGCTAGATAGACCCAGAAATCCTGTTTCGCCGCGTAGTAGACGACTTTGTGCACAAAATCGGGGCGCAGGAGTGGCTCCCCACCGGTGGGAGCGAGCACCCGGCAGGGTGTCGAATGGAGCCAGTCGATCGCACGCCGGGCCGTGTCTTCGGTCATGCCCTTGACGCGATTGTTATAGGACCAGCAGTAGTGGCAGTCGAGGTTGCATTTCCATTCGGTGAAGAGGTAGGCAATGATGGGTTGAAAGTCGCCGGGGAGTAGGCGCGACTGGAAATAGGGAAACATCCATCCGCGCATGGTCTTCAGAATTCGGGAAGGGGGCCAGTGCCGCCGGCCAGTCCGGAGAACGGCCTCATGCGCGGCCCGGTCGACTTCGTCCACTTCATGTAACAACTCCGGATGCTGAGGAAAGACAGGGTTGGGCAGCGTCTTTCGCTCGGTGGTGGGTCGGGGCTCTGGCAGTGACGATGGTCTCTGAAGCAGTTCGTGCAGCGCAACATCCACACGGAATGGCTGCGTGGGTAGAGTGGGGATTTGCTGCAATTCGGGCATAAAAGTTCCCTCCTCACCTGGGCTAAGGGGTGCAGGGTGGACAGCCGCCCTGGCGCGTCACAGCGCCAAGGAGTGCAGCCAAATTCGTCCCTTTCCGCCCCACGAGCGTTAGATTTGCGTTTCGTGGAAAGGTTTCATCAACTCGAAACGGTTTCGGACGGGTAGTCGTCTGGGCATCTCACCCAGCCAGCGCGGGGCTCGACCCGATTCCCGGCCTGGGACCGCTGTGGCCGGCTACTCTGTGCGAAAAGCTGGCCGGGGTTCAGAAACCAACGGCTACGGAAGTGGCGCTGACCGACATGCACTCTGCCCCTCGAAGGCGGCGGTGGTCGCGAAGAAGTCAGTTAGCAGGGCATTGAACCGCGGTGCGTCTTCGACAAACAGCGCGTGGCCGGCACCGTGGAGTTTTTCAAAGCGTGAGTCAGGAATTTTCTGGTGCAGTTCTTCGTAGAGTGCATTGAAGGGGTTCCCTTCGGTCCAGGCGACCACAATCAGGGTGGGCCGGTCAAACTTTGCCAACGCGGGGCGCAGGTCGTTCGTGAAGGCGCTCACAAAAAGCATCAGTGCAGAATCGGTTGGGGTCGCAAGCGCAGCTTCGGTGACCCGCTGAAGATAGGCCTCGCTTTGCGGCTGACGGTACATGCTGTGGACAAACGCTTCGGTCGCGGCGCGCCGGTTACGGGCGAACGACGCCGCCCACTGCAGCATCCGGGGAGAAACTTCCGGGTCGTACGGGCCACCGGCGATGCCGTCCACCAGGACCGCAGCGGCGAGATCGTCGGTGCCAAACTGATTGAT
The DNA here is from genome assembly GCA_023511565.1 of Bacillota bacterium. Classification (GTDB taxonomy): domain Bacteria; phylum Acidobacteriota; class Terriglobia; order Acidiferrales; family UBA7541; genus DSGC01. The sequence continues at coordinate 1,617 of JAIMBE010000024.1, read as the reverse complement.
GTAGGCCACCACCTCCTGCACGCCCATGGACCAGCCCACGAGTACAACCGGTGCAAGCTTCAGTTCGTCGACGACTGCTTTGATGTCGCGCGCGCGCGTGGCCGGATCGTATCCATCGTTGGGTTTGTCGGAGTCCCCCTGTCCACGGGGGTCTATGGCCACGACACGGCAGGATTTCGAGAAGGAGGTGAGTTGGTGTTCCCAGATCCACGCGGGCATCGTCCAGCCAGGAATAAAGAGCAGGCTGACTCGGGTGTTCGTGTGCGGGGGCGCGGACGAAGTGGGAACGGTCCACTTGGGCGGGGCCGAGGTAAGGTAGTGGATTTTGACGCCGTCCGGCGCCGTGACAAAACCGCTCGTCGTATTCGCGACTTGCGCAAACGTGGCAAAGCCAGCCAGCAGGGCAAGCAGCAGCGTGACTCCGAGCCCAATGGGGTTTCGCATGAAGCTCTCCTTCCAGTCGGATTGTCTGGTGCGCCCGGGCGGCGGTGCCGCAGAAGGTGAGTGGCGATCTCCGGGCCCCAGCACCGGGCGTTGAAGAGGGGTTACGTGATGGCAGTTTCTTCGTAGGTGCCAAAGACGTCGCGCATCGCGTCGCAGATTTCGCCCAGGGTGGCGTACGCCTTGACGGCATCGTAGATGTACGGCATCAAATTTTCTGTGCCGGTCGCAGCCTTGCGCAGGGCGGCGAGGCGGCGTTGCACTTCGTCGGCGGACCGTTCCCGGCGCAGCTGCGCCAGCCGCTCGGCCTGGGAGCGGGCCACGCTCTCATCAATCTGCAGAATTTCGATCGGTTCGTGTTCGCCCACATATTCGTTGACGCCGACGATGATCTTTTCCTTCTTGTCCACGGCCATCTGGTACCGGTAGCTGGCTTCGGCGATTTCCCGCATGGGGTAGCCGCGCTCGATGGCCGCGATCATGCCGCCCAGGGCGTCAATTTTCTCGATGTAGTCCCAGGCGCCGCGTTCTACTTCATTCGTGAGGGCTTCGACGAAGTAACTGCCACCCAGCGGATCCACGGTGTTCGTGACTCCACTTTCGTAGGCGATGATTTGTTGGGTGCGCAGGGCCAGCGTGGCGGCGAACTCGGTGGGCAGCGCCCAGGCTTCGTCGAGCGAGTTGGTGTGCAGGGATTGCGTGCCCCCGAGTACCGCCGCAAGGGCCTGAATCGCCGTGCGCACGACGTTGTTGTAGGGTTGCTGGGCCGTGAGCGAGCAGCCGGCCGTTTGCGTGTGGAAGCGGAGCATCCAGGAACGCTCGTTTTTGGCGCCGAAGCGTTCGCGCATCGTCTTGTACCAGATGCGGCGGGCGGCGCGGTACTTGGCGATCTCTTCGAAGAAATCGTTGTGGGCGTTGAAGAAGAAGGAAAGCCGGGGAGCGAATTCGTCTACATCGAGTCCGCGGCGGATGCCCCACTCGACGTATTCCATGCCGTCGCGCAGGGTAAAGGCCAGCTCCTGGATGGCCGTTGAGCCGGCTTCGCGGATGTGATAGCCGGAGATGGAGATCACGTTCCACTTCGGTGTGTGTCGGATGCCGAACTCAAACGTATCGATCACCAGCCGCATGGAGGGTTCGGGGGGATAGATGTACTCCTTTTGCGCGATGTATTCC
>JAIMBE010000023.1 GCA_023511565.1 Bacillota bacterium | reverse complement strand
CCTCCAGTCCGGCCTCACGCATCAGCCCGGAAACGTACTCCCGCGCCGCCAGGTCGGCCTCGCTGAAGCCGAGCCGGGTGACGCCGTCGGCAAATGTGCCGCCGGCGGGCCGGCCGAACTCGGAAAGCTTCTCCAGCGTCTGCCGCAGTCGCGCAGTGTTGACCTGCAGAGCGGTGGCTGGGCCGGCCGCCGGTGCGGTGCGTGACTCGAACGGCTGCTGCGCGCAGGTCGTGGCTGCCACCAGCAGCAACAGTCTGGCGGTCCCTGCCGCCCGGCTCCCTGCCCTTCCCATGGCGACCTCCCGCCGCTGCAGTCTGCCACAGGCCACGAAATGGCTGCAAGAAATCGGCCGGTGGCCGTTCTCCGAGTGAGCGCAGCCGAAAGCGGAGAGCGCAGTCGACTCCAGCACTGCAGCAAGGAGGTGTCATGCAGCACGGTAGCCGGGCCGCTTGTGCGGCGTTGGCGTCGTGGTGGCCTACGGGGGCGAGCTGGCCTGGGCCGACGGGTTCGCTTCCGCAGAGCTGTTCCAGCGCTACTGGCCCAAGCTGGTCCGCAGCTGTGCCATCGAAGCCCTGGCGCGGCCCAGTACGCACGAACCGGCCGCCCTCCCGGATGCCCAGCCGTTTCTGGGGCCACTTGAGGGCACGGTGCTGACGGAAGTCGAACCGGGAGTCTATCGCTGGCGACAGGTGCGTGAGGGCCGATACGTGGAACTGGCACTCGAAGCGCTGGCACCGGCCGAAGTGCTCCTCCACTGGGTGAAGATGGCCCGCACGCGCTGAGACGCGAGGGCCAACGGACGGGCGACTTCGCCGGCCTTCGTGTACAATAGCTGCCGCGTCCGGAGGAACCCCATGGCGATTCGAGATGCCCTGCTGCCCGAGTTTGATTTTGAGATGGACAAGGCGCGCAAAACGCTCGAGCGTGTTCCCGAGGGCCGGTTCGACTGGCGACCCCACCCGAAATCACCCACGATGGGCTGGCTGGCCGGTCATGTGGCCCAGCTGCCGTTCTGGGCTGTCATCACCATCCAACAGGACCGACTCGATCTGGCTCCACCCGGTGCCCCGTCCTACCCCGCGCCCGAACCCGGCTCCCGCAAGGAATTGCTGGAGACATTCGACAAAAACGTAGCCGCGGCACGCGCAGCCATCGCCAGCGCCAGCGATGACCATCTGCACCAGAACTGGACGCTGCTGAAAGGGGGCCAAGAGCTGATGACCCTGCCGCGCGCGGCTGTGCTGCGCAGCTTTGTGCTGAATCACCTGATCCACCATCGGGCGCAGCTCGGGGTCTATCTGCGACTGAACGACGTGCCGGTGCCATCCATCTACGGGCCCTCGGCCGACGAGCAACCCTTCTAGCTGCCCGGGAGCCACATCCAGTCCGCATCAAATCAGTCGCGCCACCGGCGCACCTGGGCGTTGTCGTGCACGGCGGCGAACAGCTCGGCGATGGTGCGACCCAGCGTCGGATGCCGCAACGTGGGTGCCAGTTCGCGCAACGGCGCCAGCACAAACCGTCGCTCGGCCAGCCGCGGATGGGGAATCTGCAGCTCGGCCGTGCGCACGACGCTGGTGCCGTAGAGCAGGATGTCAATATCCACCACGCGCGGCCCGCTGCGCACCAGGCGCCGACGGCCCTGGCGCCGCTCGATGGCCTGGATCGCGCGGAGCAACTGCCGCGGCATCAGTTCGGTTTCGGCTTCCACGACGGTGTTCAGGAACCAGTGCTGCGCCGTTGGCCCGACCGGTTCGGTGGCGTAGAGCGACGCCTGGCGCAGAATCCGAACGCCGGCCGCCTGCAAGGCCTGCTGGGCGCGGAGCAGATGCGTGCGACGGTCCCCCAGATTCGATCCCAGCGAGAGATAGACGGTCTTCTGCAGTCCCATGGGTCAGGCGCTCCGGACGGTGCGGCTAGAACAGGCGGGACGGCGCGCCGCGCGGCGCAGGCAATCCTAAGTAGTTGTAGGCCAGCGCCGTGGCCATCCGGCCCCGCTGGGTGCGGTCAATCAGGCCGAGCTGCATCAGGTAGGGCTCGTAGATTTCTTCGATGGCGTCTTCTTCTTCACTCAGGGCGGCGGCCAGGGTCTGCAGTCCGACCGGCCCGCCGTTGTATTTCTGGATGATCGTCCGCAACAGGCTGCGGTCCATCTCATCCAGTCCGTGTTCATCCACGCCGAGCGTTTCCAGGGCTTCGCGCGCCACCTGGCGTGTGATGCGGCCATCGCGGCGGACTTCCGCGTAGTCGCGCACGCGGCGCAGCAGCCGGTTGGCGACTCGCGGTGTGCCCCGACTGCGCCGCGCGATTTCTTCCGCGCCGTCCTCGTCCACTTCGATGCCCAGCAGGGCGGCCGAACGTGCGAGGATCTGCTTCAGGTCTTCGGGGGTGTAGAAGTCGAGCCGGTGCACGATGCCGAAACGCGAGCGCAGGGGTGCGGTGACCAGTCCGGCCCGCGTGGTCGCTCCCACCAGAGTGAACCGGTTCAGCCGGTAGGGGTGAATCCGTGCGCCCGGCCCCTGGCCGATCACCAGATCGATGCGAAAATCCTCTATCGCCGGGTAGAGGATTTCTTCGATCGCAGGCAGCAGCCGGTGGATTTCGTCCAGGAAGAAAACTTCGCGCGGCTCGAGTGCGGTCAGCAGTGCGGTCAGATCGCCCTTACGCTCGAGCAGCGGTCCGGATGAGGTTTTGATGGCCACACCGAGTTCATTGGCCAGGATGGTGGCCAGCGTGGTTTTGCCCAATCCGGGTGGGCCGAACAGGAGCACATGATCGAGCGCTTCGCCCCGGCTGCGCGCGGCTTCGATCGCAATCGCCAGGTTTTCCTTGACCCGCACCTGTCCGACAAAATCGGCCAGGCGCCGCGGGCGGACGCTGGCCTCGGTGTCCCGCTCGGCGGGGTCAATGGGCTGTCCGGAGAGAATTCGCTGCACCGACTTGCGCGTCATCGCAGAACCGTCCGTTGCGGCGCCTCGCTCATCCGCCACCGCGCGCGCTCGCTGCCGTTTTCCCGGGGCGGCTCAGGTGTTGCAACGCCGCGCGCAGCAGCTCTTCGAAGCCGCGGCCCACACCGTTGCGCGCGGCTTCGGCGGTGGCGCGCTCGGCGGCGCGGCGGTCGTAGCCCAGGTTGAGCAGTGCGCTGAGGACATCGGCCTCGAGCGGCGCGTGGGCCGCCACTTTTTCCTCTTCTTCGGCCACTCCCAGGGCCGCCAGCCGGTCGCGCAGTTCGACCACGATGCGCTCAGCAGTTTTCCGGCCCACACCCGGGACCTGTACCAGCCGGGCGACATCGCCGCGGCGAAGGGCCAGCACCAGTTCGTCGAGCGGCATTCCGGACAGCAGTTTCACGGCCAGCGCCGGGCCCACGCCGGAAGCCTCCAGCAGCAGACGGAACAGTTGCTTTTCCCGCGCCGTCAGGAAGCCGTAGAGCGCGATCTGGTCTTCGCGCACATGGGTGTGGACGAGCAGGGTCGTTTCGCTGTTCAACTCGCCGAGCCCGGCGAAGGTAGAAAGCGGAATCTGCACCAGATAGCCCACGCCGCCGACGTCCACCACCACCTGATTCGGCTGCTTCGCCACCAAGCGACCGCGCAATTGCCCGATCATCGCCGCCGATTATTTCCCAGCACCGCGCCGGAAGCAAGCCACTGCGGGCCGGTGTTCGGTCCGCTCAGCGGCCGTAGCGACCGACCAGTTCTCCCTGCGCCAAGATGTGGCCCGCCATGGCGCGTTCCACGTCTGCCCGGGTTGCGCCGGCACGCAGCGCCAGCCGGGTGTCAAGTGCGTAGAGCTTGAAGAAGTACCGGTGCGCCGGCCCCTTGGGCGGGCACGGCCCCCCGTAGCCGATGCGGCGGAAGTCGTTGCGGCCTTGCAGGGCGCCGTCGGCGAGCTGTTCGACCTTGGGAACATTTTCCGGCAGCGCCCGCGCCGAAGCCGGCAGGTTGAACAGCACCCAGTGCACCCAGGTGCCGGCCGGCGCATCGGGGTCATCCATGATGAGCGCAAAACTCTGTGTTCCCGCTGGCGGGTCGTTCCAGGCAAGCGGCGGCGAAACATCCGGCCCGTCGCAGGTGTGTCTTTTCGGAATTGTGCCGTTGGGCTCGAAAGCAGTGCTGGTCAGATGCAGCTCCATCCCCGGTTCTCCTTTCCCGCTGCTGGCGAACAGCGCGAAGACCGCTGCGGCCACTGTGACGAGACCGAGCCGGTGCGTCCGAGCCCGCATGCCGTGCAGCCCTCCCGAGTCGTGGGGCGCGCGCGGCAGGGCCGAGCGCGCCGGAGCGGTCAGGTGGCGTCGTCGGCGCAGTGCAGCTCGTCAATGACGCCGACCACGGCCATATCAATCGGGGAGTTGGGTCGCTCCACAGCCGTCATGGCCGAGAAGCCTTCCAGCACGACCAGGACCGTGTCTCCGGCCCCGGCGTCGACGGCATCCAGCGCCAGAATCGGCGCGCCGCGCGGGCTGCCATCCAGGTTGAGCAGTTGCACGAGCAGAATCTTGCGGCCGTGGTGGGAAGGTGATTTCTGCGTGGCGACCACATCGCCAACGACGCGTCCGATCTGCATAGCCGAAGCCGCCCTGCGGCAGACCTGATTATGCGCCAACTGCATCCCCCGTGCACCTGGAATCTGCAGGTGCCGCAGGCCCGCGGCAGCGAAATTTTCCTCCGGGACGCAGCGTATATTCCCATAGCCGTACCACAAAGAGAGTGAAGGAGGGGGTGTGGCGCACAACACAACGATTCCTGCAACGCCAGCTCCGGCTGAAGGCCCTCGCCGCGGGAGTCTAGCGCGGATGTTGGGCGTTTTTTTCAGTCCCGGGGAAATCTTCGCCGAGCTCGCACGCCATCCTGGCTGGATTGCGCCGGTTCTTCTCTACACGCTGCTTTCCCTGGCGATCACCTACAGCTTCACCGAGCGCGTGGGCTGGGAGCGGTATCTGCAGCGACAGATGGAGCGGAACCCGCGTTTTGCCCAGCAGCTCGAGCAGGTGCCCGCTGAGCAGCGCAGTGCCATGCTGCAGCAGCAGGCCACCATCAGCAAATGGATCGGCTACGGAATCGGCACAATTTCCTATGCCGTGATGATCGTGCTGGTCGCGGGCATCATGCTGCTGGCGATGAACGTGCTTGGGAGCACTCGGTTAGGCTACAAGACTGCGCTGGCCATCACCGCGCATGCCTACATGCCCTGGGCGCTGGCCGGGCTGGGCGGATTGGCGGTGATTTACCTGAAAGATCCTTCCGATGTGGACATCCAGGATCTGCTGGCCTCGCACGTTGGTGCCTTCCTACCTGAGGAGACGTCGCCTGCGCTGCGCGCGCTGGCCGGCTCGCTCGATATCTTCACGTTCTGGACCCTGTTTCTGCTCGCTGTGGGTTTTGCCGCCGCCGCACCAAAGAAACTGACCACGGGCAAAGCCTTTGGGATTGCTCTGGTGCCCTGGGGCATCTACGTACTGGGCAAGGTGGGCCTGGCCGCGGTTTTCGGCTAAGCTGGCCCCGCAGGCGCGGCGCTCCTGCTACACTCTTGCCCGTGGCGTTCCGGTTTGAGTTGCTGAAAACCGATCCGAGCGGCGCGCGCCTGGGCCGACTGCACACCGCGCACGGCATCGTCGAGACGCCGGCATTCATGCCTGTGGGCACGGCCGGCACGGTGAAAGGGCTGACCCAGCAGATGCTCGAGGAGCTGGGTGCAGAAATTCTGCTCGCCAATACGTATCATCTGTTCCTGCGTCCCGGCCACGAACGGATCCGCCAGATGGGTGGGTTGCACCGCTTCATGAGCTGGTCGCGCGCGATCCTGACCGATTCGGGTGGCTATCAGGTCTTCAGCCTGGCCGATCTCCGTGCCGTCCACGAGGAAGGCGTGCGCTTCCGCTCGCACCTGGACGGTCAGGAACAGTTCCTGACACCGGAACGTGCCGTTGAGATTCAAGTCGCACTCGGTTCCGACATCGCCATGGTGCTCGACGAGTGCGTCGCGCTGCCGGCCGAGCGGACTCGTGTAGCTGAGGCGGCGCGGCGCACGCTGGCCTGGGCGCGTCGCGCGCAGCAGCACTTTGCCCGGGTGGCTGACCCGGAGCGACAGGCGCTGTTTGCCATCGTGCAAGGCGGCACCGACGCCACCCTGCGCCGGGAAAACGCCGCTGCTTTGGTCGCACTGGATTTTCCCGGCTACGCCATCGGCGGGCTGGCCGTCGGCGAGCCGCACGAACTGACCTGCGCGATGACCAGCGTCGTCACCGAACAGCTCCCGGCGGATCGGCCTCGCTACCTGATGGGGGTCGGCAAGCCGGAACATCTGCTCGAGTACGTCACCCGCGGCGTGGACATGATGGATTGCGTGCTGCCGTCCCGCAACGCGCGCAACGGACAACTGTTCACCCGTCAGGGTCGGCTGCAGATCAAGAACGCGGAATTCATCACCGACCAGCGCCCGCTCGATGAAGCCTGCGCCTGCATGGTCTGCCGCCGCTACACCCGCGCCTATCTCCGGCACCTCTTCGTCTCCGGCGAAATTCTCGCCGCCACCCTGAACACCTACCACAACCTCTATTTCTACCTGGAGGCGATGCGCCGGATCCGCCAGGCGATTGCCGAAGGCACGGTGGCGCACCTGGCCAGCGAATTCCAGCGCATGGCCGGCGGAGTGAGCTGACCGCCCCGGCGGCGGGTGCCGCTCAGGGGCAGTTTTGCCTTGACAGTTCTGCTAAAATTCGCAACCCTATCGGGTCTGGAGAGGCGTCGGGACTTTGCCCCGGGCATTTCCCTGGTTCGCTGTTTGCAGACCCGCGTGAACAGGTGTGTGTGGCGCTGTGCGTTGCCCTCAAGGTCGCCCGAGTGTGGTTGAAGGCAGGGCAGCCGGTGGTGGGGTGCAAAATGTGCAGCGGTGGTGAGCCGGGAGGCTTTCAAGCCAAGCGCTCCAGCACAGATAAGGACGCACCATGGTGGCCGGCACGAGGTTGACCCTTTCCGTTCCTTGGCTGCTCGCGCAAGCCGAAGGCGGCAGTGCGCTGGCCGCGCTGTTTCCGATTCTGCTGATCATGGTGGTGTTCTATTTCCTGCTGATTCTACCGGCGCAGCGGCGGCAGAAACGACATCAGCAGATGCTGGCCTCACTGAAAGCGGGCGATCAGGTTATCACCAGCGGTGGTCTCTATGGCACCATCGTCGGGCTCGACGAGCAGTCGGTGCAGCTCCGCATTGCGGATCAAGTGCGTGTGCGCGTGGCGCGTTCCGCCATCGCCGCCCTGCAACCCCCGTCCTCGAAGGAGAACTGAGCCGCCGCCGATGTCCGTTCTACACCGCCATCTTCCCCGAGGCCGCTCGAAACGCGCCATCTGACCATGAGCACCAACGTCAAAACTCGCGTGGTTCTCATCGGGGTCCTGACCCTGCTCTCGCTGTTCAGCCTGTTTGGACTACCCAAGTTTCCGCCCACCTCTCGGCAGGACCTCCGCGAAAATTTCGAGAACCGGATCAAGCTGGGACTGGACTTGCGCGGCGGCACGCACATGGTTCTGCAGGTCCAGGTCGAAGAAGCTGTCCATCTGGAGTGCGACCGCACCGTGGATCGGCTCACCGACCTGCTCCGCGACCCGGCGCACAATATTCCCTTCGATGAGGTGCGCAAGCTCGACAGCACCCACATCCTGATTCGCAACGTACCGGCCGACCAGGCTGGGACACTCCGCAGCCTGATCAACGAGAATGTCCCGGGCTGGGATTTGGGTCCGGCGCCCGGCGAAGCCAACAGCTACACGCTCACGATGCGCGCCACGGTGGCCGCACAGATTCGCCGGGACACCATGCGACAATCCATCGAAACCATTCGCCGCCGGGTGGACGCCCTCGGCCTGACGGAGCCCACCATCGCCGAACACGGCCGCGGAGAGAACGAAATTCTAATCCAGCTTCCCGGCGAGGGTGACCCCACGCGTGCCAAAGCGGTGATTCAGGCCGGCGGCCAGTTGGAGCTGCGGCTGGTTCGCGGGGGGCCGTTCCGCACCCAGGCCGAGGCGCTGGCGCAAATGGGGGGTGTGCTGCCGGTGGGCACCGAACTGGTGCGCGGACGCGCCGAGCGCGCCAGCCCGGGGGAAGCTCCGTTGTCGGACGTATGGTGGTTGCTGGATCGCACGCCGGTCGTCACCGGGCGTGACCTGCGCACGGCCACCGTTGGTCCCTCGACGCGCAGCCCGGGACGGTACGCGGTTAATTTCACGCTTTCGCGGGACGGTGCGGCGCGCTTCGGGCCCTTTACCGAAGCCAACGTGGGCCAACGGCTCGCGGTCGTGCTCGAAGGCCGTGTCTACAACGCCCCGGTCATCAACAGCCGCATTGACGACCAGGGGTTGATCGAGGAATTCAGCCAGCCGGAAGCCCAGGACCTCGCCCTGGTGCTCCGTGCCGGAGCGCTGCCCGCCTCGATCCGCTATCTCGAAGAGCGCGTCGTGGGCCCTTCGCTCGGTGCCGACTCCATTCGCCAGGGACTCTTCGTCTCCATCATCGGCCTGATCCTGGTCATGATTTTGATGCTGCTCTACTACAAGCAGGCCGGCATCAACGCTTCGGTCGGCCTGGTGATGAACCTGGTGCTGCTGCTGGCAGCGCTCGCCTCCTTCGGCGCGGTGCTCACGCTGCCCGGCATTGCAGGGATTATCCTGACCATCGGGATGGCCGTGGATTCGAATGTGCTGGTGTTCGAGCGCATCCGCGAAGAGCTGGGGCTCGGCAAAGCGCCTGCTTCGGCGGTGGACACCGGCTTCAGTCGCGCCTTTCTGACCATCGTTGATACGCACGTCACGACGATCGTTTCTTGCTTGTTCCTGTTTTTGTTCGGCACGGGACCGATTCGGGGCTTTGCCATTACGTTGACGATCGGCTTGCTCATCAACCTGATTACGGCGATCTACGTTTCGCGCACAATTTTCCTCTGGCAGCTCAGTCGGGCGGGCCGGCAGGCCACCCTGAGCATTTGATGGGCAGGGATGGTGTACGAGTAAGTTGTTTTGGATGAATCGTTTCCGGTGGATGCCGACGAAGAAACAGCCGCGGCCGACAGGGAACCGAGCCGCAGGCAACGGTGTCTAAATCAGCAGGCGAAAGGGCGGAATGCAGATCCTGCGTAACGTCAACATTGATTGGCTGGGGAAGACAAAATACTTCCTCGCCATTTCGATGGTGCTGTTGTTGCTTGGCGGCTGGGCCTGGTACACGAAGGGTCTGCGGTACGGCATTGATTTTCGGGGCGGCACGATGGTCTATCTCCGCTTTGCGGAGATGCCGGGCGTGGATCAGATCCGCGCCGCGCTGGCCCAACGCGGCCTGGGCAACAGCATCATCCAGCAGAGCCGGGATGTGACCGGTGCGGGCACCAGCGAAGTCGTCATCCAGCTCGAGCTACAGGCCGAAGACGAGGTCGAGGCGCTGGAGGCCGGCAAGGAAGCGATCCTGGCTGCCTTGCGCGAGGCCTTTGATCGGCCTGAGCCCAACAAACAGGATTTCAATGCGGCAACCCCCGCAGACGTGGCGGCAGCGCTGGTGCGCCGTGACCCCCTCGCGCTGGGACCTGCGGCCGGCGAGCGGTACAACGAACTGGCCGAAGCGCTGCTGGCGTTCCGCGACCGCGAGCGGAGCGGCCTGCTGACCAGCTTTGAGGAACTCCGCTCGCTCGACGGAATCAATGAGGCGGTGCTGGCGGCGCTAGGCGAGCGGTTCTATCTGGGACGCTTCGCTGTGCGCAGCGCGGAGATCGTGGGTCCCCGCGTGGGCCAGCAGTTGCGTCAGCAGGCGGTGCTGGCAACCCTCTATGCACTGGCCGGCATGCTGGTGTATATTGCCTTTCGCTTCGAGTGGATTTATGGAGCAGCCGCAGTCGCGGCGGTCGTTCATGACGTCCTGATCACGCTCGGTTTGTTCATCCTGTTGAACTATGAGCTCTCGCTGACGGTCATCGCCGCCCTGTTGACGCTGGTCGGGTATTCGATGAACGACACGATCGTAATTTTCGATCGCATGCGCGAGAACCTTCGTCTGATGCGACGGGAGCCTTTGACGGTGATTGCGAACCGTTCGATCAACCAGACGTTGTCGCGCACCGTGCTGACCAGTGGTCTGACGTTTCTGGTCGTGCTCGTGTTGTTCCTGTTCGGGGGCGAGGTGTTGCGCGGGTTCTCGTTTGTTCTGGTTGTGGGCATTGTGGTCGGTACGTATTCGAGTGTGGGCATCGCAGCGGCGATGGTGGTCGGGTGGGCCAACTGGCGGGGCCGCGGCGCGCTGACCGGCGCGGCAGCAGGCGGTCCCCGCAAAACGGAAAACATTGACCGGCGGCTGGCCACGGCCGGGAGGAGGTAATCCCCATGTTTGATGAGATGGTCGAATCCACTCCAGTGAAGAAGCGGAGAAAGACAGGGTGGACATTCCTGCTCTCTCTCACGTTGCAGAGTCTCTTTGTCGGGATTCTGATTCTCGTTCCGCTGATTTACACAGAGGCGCTGCCTAAGACGATGCTGACGACTTTCCTGGTGGCTCCGCCGCCACCCCCGCCGCCTCCGCCGCCGCCAGCCGCCCAGCCGCAGGTGCAGCGCGTCCGGCCCACGGCGCGCATCATCCAAGCGGGCAAGATGATGGCCCCCACGGCGATTCCCAAGGAAGTGAAGATCATCAAGGAAGAAGCGTTGCCGCCAGACATGGGCGTGGTGGGCGTGGCGGGTGGCGTGCCCGGCGGTGTGCCGGGCGGACAGACCGGCGGCGTGCTCGGCGGAATCATCGGTGGCGTGGTGGGTTCGAATCTGCCGCCGCCACCGCCGAAGGAAACACCGCAGCGGATCCGTGTCGGTGGCCAGGTGCAACAGGCCAAGTTGATCTACAAGCCGTTGCCGGTCTATCCCGCCCTGGCCAAGTCGGCCCGCGTGCAGGGTGTGGTTCGCCTGCAGGCCGTCATCGCTCGCGACGGCACGGTACAGGAGCTGCAAGTCATCTCCGGTCCGCCGCTCCTGCAGCAGGCCGCACTGGATGCAGTCCGCCAGTGGCGCTATCAACCCACGCTGCTGAACGGCGAACCGGTGGAAGTGATCACCACGATTGACGTGGTCTTTACCCTGGGTGGGTAGGCTGCGCCGCGTGGTCGGAAGAGGTTGGAACGACTGAAGTCGAGGAGGAACCAAAAATATGCTTGCCAATCTTTCGCTGTTGGCGTTCTGGATTTTGCAGGAGGGCCAGTACGTCGGTTGGGACCTGCGTCAGATGTGGGGTTCGATGGGCCTGATCGCGAAGCTGGTGGTGGTGATCCTGTTTTTCCTTTCCGCGTGGTCCGTGGCCATTATGATCGAACGCGCGCTGTTGTACAGCGCAGCGCGGAAACAGTCGCGCATCTTCATCCACCAGGTGGCCGGGGCGTTGAAGGAAGGCCGGCTCGACGAAGCCATCTCGATTGCCGAGCGGAACAAAAAGTCCCACATCGCCAAGGTCGTCGCCACCGGGCTGACCGAGTTCCAGGCGGCCTCCCAGCAGGTTCCCGAGGAGGAGGTCATCGAGGCCGCCCGCCGCGGGCTGGAGCGGTCGGTGGCCATCGTGCACGCGGACATGAAGCGTGGATTGTCCGGGTTGGCCACCATTGGCTCGACCGCTCCGTTCGTGGGGCTGTTCGGCACCGTGGTCGGCATCATCAATGCGTTCAAGGGCATCAGTGAGCAGAAGGCCGCGGGTCTTTCTGCGGTCGCCGGCGGTATCGCGGAAGCCCTGGTGGCCACCGCGCTCGGGTTGCTGGTTGCCATCCCCGCTGTGTGGGCGTACAACTACTTCACGAACAAGGTGGAAGCCTTCGACGTGGAGATGGACAACAGCTCGATGGAGTTGATCAACTACTTCATCAGCCGGCGCGCCGGTCGCAAGTGAACCAGCGGAGGGAGATCAGCCATGGCCTATAAACCCCGAGCCCCGGGAGTGATGTCGCAGCCCAACGTTATTCCCATGGCCGACATCATGCTCGTGCTGCTGATCATCTTCATGGTCGTCACACCGATGCTACAGAAAGGCATTTCGGTGGACATGGCCCAGGTGCGCAACCCGAGGGAGATGCAAGAGGCCGACCGTGAAGATGCCGTGGTCATCGCGATTACCCGCGATCACCGCATCTACCTGGGCACCGACCCCATCCCGGTGGATCAGATCACCGCGCGCGTCAGTGACATGATGGCCAACAAGTTGAACAAGGTCGCCTATATCCGCAGCGACGCCCGCGCCAAATACGGGGAGGTCGTTCGCGTGGTGGACGAAGTGCGCGCGGCGGGTGTCGATCAGCTCGGCCTGCTGACCGAAGAGGTTCCCAAAGGACGACGGGAACGGACCGAAACGACGCCAGGCGGCGGGGAGTAACGGCCAGGGAGGTGAATTATGGGCATTCAAGTGGGCGACAGCAAGGGCGGCGTGATGGTGGATATGAACGTTGTGCCCCTGATCGATGTGCTGCTCGTGCTGCTGATCATCTTCATGGTCATCACTCCGCTGACCCCGAAGGGCCTGGAAGCGCTGGTGCCGCAACCCAGCCCTCCGGGCGCGCAGGCCAGCGAAGAGCTGCTGGCCAAGACCATCGTCGTGCAGATCGGCGCGGATGGCTCGGTGAAAATCAACGAAGAGCCATCGAGTTGGGAAAACCTCGGCCCGCGGCTGGAGCAGATCTTCGCTCAGCGTGCCGAGCGCGTGGCCTTCGTCAAGGGCGATGAAAACGTGATCTTCGCCGAAGTGGCCCGCGCGATCGACATCATGCGGAGCTCCGGAATCGAGAAGGTCGGCCTCATCACGGCCAAGATCGAAGCCGGGCAATAGCTTCGCGCGCAGGCATTGGCTCGAATTGGCACGCGGTGTGCCACAGCGATACAATCCGGCCGCCCGCGCGCAAGAGGGCTGCCGGGCCCGGCGTGCGGTTGTCGCCCAGACAGGGCCCTGCTGCGCGAGTCGTAGACCAAGGAGAGCAGGAATGCAACGCAAACGATCCCCCCGTGGGCTGTTGGTGTTCGTCGTGTTGCTGGGGCTGATCGCCACCGGCTGCAACAAGTTGAAAGCGCGCGACGAGCTGAACAAAGGTGTGGCGCAGTACAAAAGCGCCAAATTCGATCGTGCCATTGAGCACTTCCAGCGCGCTATCGAGCTGGATCCGGCGCTGTTGAATGCCCGCCTCTATCTGGCCACGGCCTATGCCAGCCAGTACATCCCCGGCGCCCCCTCGGAGGAAAACATCCGTATGGGCGAACAGGCCCTCCGAGAGTTTGAAAAGGTGCTGGAGGTGGATCCGAACAATTTGAGCGCCATTGATGGAATCGGCTCCATCCTGTTCAACATGGCTGGCAATCCTTTCAAGCCCGAAATGATGGAGCGTTCCAAACAGTTCCATATGAAACACATCCAGGTCAAACCGGACGATCCGGAGCCGTACTACTGGATCGGCGTAATCAACTGGACGTTGGCCTACCGCCACAACAAAGAGCTGCGCGCCGAGTACAATCAGCGCAACCCCGCCCGCCAGGTGAAAGACGTGGATCCGCTGCCCCTAAGCCTGCGGGAGCAATTTGCCCGTACCCACGGCGCGGTCGTGGATGAAGGCATCCAGCACCTGGAAAAGGCCATCGAGCTGAATCCGCAGTACGACGAAGCGATGGCCTACCTGAACCTGCTCTATCGCCAGAAGGCCGATCAGGTCACCTCGGAACAGGAGCGCGAACAGTACATCGCCAAGGCAGAAGCCCTGGTCGACAAGGTGAAGGAAGTCCGCCAGATGAAGGAAGCCGCAGCCCCGACCTCTTGATCGAAGGCATCCCCGTTCCAGCGGACAACGGGCGGGCCGGTTCGGCTCGCCCTTCATTTTTTGCCCCGCGAGCCGATGCGGCTGGCTGCTGATTTTCTGGCCACAGCCCATTTCGCGGCGCCGGGCACACACTTAGAATGAAAGCGTATGGGGCTCCCCTGGCAAAGCTGTCGCGCAGCCGCGTTCGGTTTGACGCTGACGCTGCTGGTCGGCTGCAGCCGCGGCGAACGTACGGACCTGCGACCACTGGATGAATCGGGCATGGCCTTCAGCAGTGTGCAGACGCTGCGCGAGCTGAACGTAAGCAATGCGGAAGTGGCCGAGCTGGTCAAGCTGCGCCACGCGGGTGTTTCCGACCGCACCGCCATCGAACTGGTGCGCATCGCACGGAGTCGCCAGCAGGAATTTGCCCGTGGCGATGCTGTGGCCGCACTGGTTCGCGTCGGCATGAGCGAGGATGCGGTGCTGGAATTGGCCCGGCTGGACCGACTGGGACTGGAGATTGGCGAAATGCAAGCGATGCGGCTGGCCGGCATTCCGGACGTTGTGATCCTGGCCCAGGCGCGGCGCCGCGCTCAGGGTGTGCCGGTGCTCTCCGGGCCGGCCTTGGCCACCCTGCGCAATGCCGGCATCTCGGACCAGGCGCTGCTCGTCCTGGTCGAACGCGGCGTGCCGGACTCCGCCGCCGAAGAAATCCTTCGGTTGCGCCGCCGCGGCGTCCGCGAAGCAGAGATTCTGCGCCGGTTCTAACCGGGCGCGAAAAACGCTAAGCCGTCCTGCAAACCCGGCTGACACCCGCCGGAAAAAAGCCTCACCCACTCCATCGGGGTTTAGCGCGGCTGTCTGAGCCGGCCGTGTGGCCGGCGCTGGAGACTTTGCCAGCACCTTCGAGATGGGCTTTTCGGTAGAATGGCTCTATGGTTCCCGCGTTGGTGCGATGGCTTCCGCTCAGTGTGGTGTTGCTCTGGCAAATGAGCTGTGCGGTGCCGTTAGGTCCGGGTTATCAGATTCGCCGCCAGGAGATCGCTCTGCGCTACGCACCGGCACAACCCGGTGCGGTGCATGTGCGCGTGCAATACGAACTGGAAAACACAGGCAATGCACCGCTGGCCACGCTGGCGATTACTCTGCCTGTTGTAGCGGCGACTCCGGCCGGTAACCTGGTGGTCACGGTCGAAGGACGGGCGGCTCGACTGCAACCCGAGGCCATGCCGACAGTCGAGCCGAGCCGCCGTGCCGCGCTGGCCATCGCGTTTTCTCCGCCCTGGCCGCAGAGGGAAAAGATTCAGCTCAGCCTGGACTACCACCTGCCGCTGCGAGCCAATGCCCCCGGCGAGAACCTGCCACGAGCTTTCCTGCTGGAATCTGCAGATTGGTTTGCGGAGCTGGTCCCGCCCGACCGGGTGTTCGCGCGAGGAACGGGCCGCGGGGAAACCGTGCGCGTTCGCATTCGGGTTCCGGCTGGATGGCGTGTGCTCAGCGCAGGTCGGCCGAAGGGCAGCCGGTCGCGCGGCGCGGAGATCGAACACCGCTACGAGGTCCGGCGCGACGATGCCGACCCATTTGTGCTTGCCGGCCACTACCACGAGCAGCGCTTCCAGGCCCTCGGTCAGCGGGTCATCTTCTGGAGCCTGGCCCGGCCGGAGCGGGCCGAACTTGCGCCGTGGGCCACAGAAGTTGCTGAGATCCTGGCGTATCTGGAACAGATTTTAGGCTCGCGAGAGCAGCCCGCCGCGCCGGTCTGGGTAGCCGAGTGGCCCAGCGCAGGCGTGCCCGCTCCGTTTCAGGGAGAGTTGATGCGGCCTGTTTCTTTCGTCCGGGGAATGTTGCTGGTACCGCCCTGGGAGAAGTCCTCGGTGTCTCAGAGCCAGTATTCCGGAGCCATCGCGCACGCACTGGCCGAGTTGTGGCTGCGCTGGCTGGCCAAACCGGTCAACGAGCTCGGCGAAGGCTGGGCAGCTTATCTGTCCTGCCTGGCCCGCGAGCACAGGCAGCATTCCGTGTCGGACTGCTCCGCCGAGGCCCTGCTGCGCGTACACCAGGCGCAGAGTTCTGCCGGTGCCGCACCGGCGGCCGCAGCCCTCAAGGCGCATTTGCTCGCCGTAGCTCTCGAAGAACGCCTGGGCCGTCCCGTGGTCCTGGCGGCACTGCGCCGGATGTTGCAGGCGCGGCGTGGGCAAACCTGGAACGCAAACGACCTGCGCGCCGCGCTCGAGGCCGAGTCCAGCCAAGACCTGGGCGAATGTTTCCGCATTTGGCTCGGCCAACGCGACATCCCGGAAGCGTTTCGCAAACGCGCGGTGCAAGGAACCCGATGAGCCCTCGAGGGCAAGCGGCCCACGGTGGCCTGCGGAGCCGCCCGTGTCCGATGCAGCCGGCGGATGTTCAGGCCCGCCTTCAAGCCAAGGCGATCAGCTCGATTTCCACGCGTGCACCTCTGGGCAGCTCTCTGACGGCCACGGTGGCCCGCGCCGGCGGATTCTGGGAGAAATAGCGGGCATAGACTTCGTTCATTGCTGCGAAATCGGCGATGTCCACCAGATAGACTGTCGTCTTCACCACACGCTCGAGCGAGCTGCCACCGGCTTCCACGATGCCTTTCAGGTTTTCGAGCACTCGTGCGGTTTGCTGCGCAACATCGCCTTCGATCATCTGCCCGGTGGCAGGATCGAGTGGAATCTGCCCGGAAACGAACAGCAATCCGTTCGCACGGACGGCTTGCGCATACGGGCCGATCGCTTGCGGCCCGCGGTCGGTCGTGATGATCTGCTTCATGACTCCTCCCCGCTGGGAATCGCTCCCGCCACGGTGGCGGAAGCACAGTGTAGCGGGCCACATCGCCGACGCACAGCCCCAATCCACACCCGCGCACGGGGACAACCCAGCCGACCGTGCCCCCAAACGGCTCGCGCTGCGCCGAGACGCCGTGCGGTTCGAGCTTGCCTCGGACGGCCCGTCGGCACCGTCGCAGCTTCTACCGCTAGGGCTCCAACTGCGGACCGTAGGTAAGCAGGAAGGTCATGATATCGGCCGCTTCCAGCATGTCCTTAGCCGTGAAGCGAATCGAATTCGAGCCGGCGCGTTCGATGCCGGGCATGTAGGCCGCAACTTCCGCCATCAGATAGTGCTTGAAGCTGACCTCGACCGTGACCGGAGACTGGATGCGGAAGGGTTTGAACTCGCTGCGGCGCACCAGGCCCGTACGTGCTTTTTCGGCGATGAGTTGATAGGCCGCTTCCGGCGTGAGGGTGCGGGCGGAATGGAAGCCCAGGGTTTCTTTCACCACTGCGGCTTCGATGGGTCCGACCCGGCGGCGAACTTCTTCTACGGCGGCATCGTCACCACTGACCATGACGACGGGGACGCCAAAGTGTCCAGCAATCGCGGCGTTCCAGGAGCCTTCGCTCATCTCGACGCCGTTGACGGCCACGCGAGTCAGCCGCGCACTGGAAAAGGTGTGGGCGCGAACGCCTTTTGGATTGCTCGCCGAGGCGTGATAACCGATGAACAGGACGGCATCGTATGATTCGTCGAGGCCAGCCATCATGCTCAGGCGCCGCGGCCAGGAACGAATCACGCGCACATCGGGTGGGAGAAGTTCGATGAGCAGATTTTCTCCATTGCCGTGGGAATCGCTGACCAGAATTTCCGTAGCGCCGGCCGCGCGGGCCGCCTGGATGGCCGCCAGGGCTTCGCGGGTCATGAACTCACGATAGCGAGCGTATTCAAAACCGCTCGGGCCAAGCTGGTCGCTCGTCACGGTGCCGACGGTGCCTTCCATATCCACGGAGATGTACACCTTCAGTTTGCGCTGTGGCTCCGCGGTGGCATGGTAGCCGAGCGACAGAGTCGCCAACAGCGCCAGTGTGGCAAGCATGTGGAGTCGCATAACTTCCTCCGAACACAGAAAATTTTCTCGTGCGCCGTTCGCCTATCTTCTCATACCCCCTGGGCCAGGTGAACGAGCCTCAGAAACAGTTGATTTTCCGCAGACCTGCGTTCAGGATGAACCGGTCACGACGATGCGGAGACGAGGCACGATCCGAATCCTGCTCGCTGGAGTGCTCATCGGCAGCGCACTCCTCTGGAGCGCACCGGCACCGACCCCAAACTCGTGGGTCATCCAGGGGGCGCTGGTAGCCGATGGCAGTGGCGGGCCGCTCCGCCAGGCCAACGTGCGCATCGCTGGCGATTCCATTGTCGAGGTCGGAACCTTCACTCCGAAAAAGGACGAACGGATCGTCAGTGCCGAGAGAAGGGTGCTGGCCCCGGGATTCATTGACATCCACAATCACTCGACCGAAGGTCTGCTGGGGGAACCGCTGGCCGCCACGCAGGTTTCTCAGGGCATCACGACGCTGGTTGTCGGGGCCGACGGAAACTCCCCCTGGCCGGTGCGGAGCTATCGGAACCGGTTGCAGCAGTCACCGACGGCCGTCAACGTGATGATTCTGGTCGGTCACGCTACGATTCGCGAGCAGGTGATGGGACAGGACTACCGCCGTGCCGCACAGGCAGAAGAGATTGCGCGCATGGAGGCACTCGTCGAACAGGCGATGCAGGAAGGCGCCGTGGGTCTTTCCAGCGGACTGGAATACGAAGTGGGCAGCTTCGCTGCCACCGAAGAGCTGATTGCCCTGGCGCGCGTGGTCGCGCGTCGCGGCGGGTTCTACATGACCCACATCCGCGACGAAGCCGATCGAGTCTTCGACGCCCTGGCCGAGGCGCTGACGATCGGTCAGGCGGCGCAGGTGCCGGTACAGATTTCTCACCTCAAGCTGGGCACGGTGGGGGTGTGGAACCAGGCGGCGCGGGCGGTCGAAATGATCGAGCAGGCCCGGCAGCGCGGCCTGGACGTCACTGCCGACTGCTACCCGTACGACGCCTGGTCTTCTACCATCACCGTGCTGGTGCCGAACCGGCGGCACGATCACGCACCCAGCGTGGCCCGGGGACTGGCCGACGTGGGCGGAGCGCAGAACGTGATGATCGTGCGCATGGCCAGGCATCCCGAATATGAATTTCGCACCCTGGCCGAGATTGCCGAAGCGCGCGGGATTTCGCCGGTCGAGCTCTACATGGAGATTGTGCGCGAAGGAGGCGCCAGCGTCGTGTGCCGTTCCATGGCGGAAGAAGACATTCGCACCTTCTATCAGCAACCGTGGGTCATGGTGGCCTCCGATGGCGGCATCGGCCTGCGGCATCCGCGCAGCTCGGGTACCTTCCCGAAGGTGCTGGGCCGGTACGTGCGGGAGCAGGGCTGGCTCCGGCTGGAAGAAGCGGTGCGCAAGATGACCTCGATGCCGGCCGCGCGACTGAAATTGGCCGACCGCGGTCGGATCCAAGCGGGGAAAAAAGCCGATCTGGTGCTGTTCGATCCCGAGACCATCACGGATCATTCGACCTTCTTCGACCCGCACAAGCTCGCAGAAGGAGTCCAGCGCGTCTGGGTCAACGGCGTGGAGGTCTGGCGCGCCGAACCGGGCACAGCCGGCGCACCGACCGGGGCCCGGCCCGGCCGTGTGCTTACGCTGTCCGACCGCCACGCCCCGGCTAGCGCGAGGTAAATTTCTCCGACCAGCGAACGCGCGCGGTCATCTGCATGACGACGAACAGGGTGAGGATGGACAGGATGGTGATCGTCAATCCCGTATAGCCTTCCAGGAAAAAGGCACTGGAGAACACAACCAGATAGACGAATTGAGCGAGCCCAGCCTCCCGCCAGGCGAAGTGCCAACCCACGGCCCGCCCTAGATAACTGATCACCAAACCCAGGGAAACGGCCGCGCTGAGGGCAAAGGCCAACGGCACGGCGATGCGATCCACCAGATAGGCCAGCAGCAGATGGAACGCAAAAAACGCGGCGGCCAAGAAAAAATAGTTCATCGGATGCAGATCCATTTGACGAAGCGTGGTGAGGAGGAACATCAGAAAGAAAAAGAAGAACAGTGAGACGGGCGCAAAAAAGCTGATCCGGGCAGCCAGCGGGCCCGGCTGCAGCTTTTCTGGCAGGGCCACGCCGAGATCGTAGCCGGTCATCAGGTTCGTGTACGTCCAGAGGAGCTCCCATCCGGAGTCGGTGGGTCGTTTTTCCGTGGCGGCCAAGGTGTCCTGCGGAAAATCAATTTCTTTGCAATTGGTGGTCAGGCGGAGTTCGAAATCGCGCACGCGGGTCACACCGTCGCCGAAGTCATAGCGCCACGCACCCAGACCCTGGGAACGATAGCGGAGCTGCCACGGCACAGTCTGGTGCGCACCCACAAGGGCTTCCGCTGCGATCGTGTCGCCCTGCTGGCGGAATTCCACCGGCCGACCCTCGGCGAGCACCACGAGATCGTCATAGAGGGCCTGCGCCGCCGGCAGCTTCCATTCGACCAGCATGCGCAGCGGGCGGTCGGCTGGATTGCGGAAGGTGTATTCGCCCTGAAACGCCACGCGATAGGTGTTGTACCAGAGCAGGCCTTTCTGCCGCGGCTCGAGCGTCAGCGCGACCTGGGCGCGCGTCCGCTCGAGCGGAAAAGACGAAACGGGCAACGTCGCAGCGTCAGTCGCTGACCGGCTGTCCGAGCGGCCGACTTCGGCCGGCAGGTCAACAGCGCGCCCGTCCCTGGCCACGGGAGCCCGCTGGATGTGGGCTGCACCCCAGATGGACTCCACCTGGCCCCGGAGATTTTCTTCCGCGGAATAGGTGCGATGGAAGAGTGTGGCCCCTAGCACCACCCAGGCCGCTGCGGTGCAGAGGTAGATGAAAACGATCGCCACAATGCGTTTGATCATGGTGTGATTGCCTCCTGTCCTGGTGACCGAGTCGGGGTGTGCGACCGTGGCGAGGTCGGCAACGGGCGTGCACCGGCTCAGCCCTCGGAAGCGAGGGCGCGCATCGCCGGACGTCCGCGCACGGGCGCCTGGCGCAGCTGTGCGGTGTCCGGCAGCATTTCGGAGAGCGTTTCCAGGTAAGACTCCAGCGCAGCGCGGCCCCGCGCCGTCAGCTTGTACGTCGTTTTAGGCTTGCGCGCGACGAAGCGCTTCGCGCACGCCACATAGCCAGCTTCTTCCAACTTGCGCGCCTGCACGCTCAGGTTTCCGTCGGTTGTCTCCAGCAGGTCGCGCAGTTCGGTGAACGTCAGCGATTCGTTCACCGCCAGCGCGCAAAGGATCCCGAGCCGCAATCGTTCGTGGATCAGCGGGTCGAGATCGCCGGGAGCCGGCCGCGGCCGGTCTGTGGATGCTGACCTGCGGTGCTTAGCCATTGTGCCTCCATGCGATGTAGGCCCCGAAGGCAATGTGCAGCCCGCCAAAGCCCAACGCCAGCAGGGCCAGTCCGGCCGAATCGTCCAGCAAGACGGCTGCGGCAGCCAGAGCCAGAAAACTCGCGCCCATCCAGCGGAGCGGAGACACGGAAACCACTCCGGCCGAGCCGAGCGCCACGCCATAACACCCCAGCCAGATCTCCGGCAGCATGCCCGGTGTGCCGGCCGCCAACACGGCGAAGGTGAGCAGCCCACCAAGCACCATGGCTGTGCCGTACCCCCAGGCCGCACGGCGCAAAACGGGCGTCCAGAACTGCTGTCCGAGGCGGCGGGCCTTGCCTGCCATGCTCCAGGTGCCCAGAACTGTCGAGCTGAGCAGCAAAGCACCCCAGACCGCCAGCGCTGTCCAGGGAGGCGTGACCTCCCACGGCGCGCCCGTCCACCGGCGGTTGGCCGCCACAGCCAACAAGGCCAGCAGTCCGATGGCGATGAAGCCGCGGCCGGGAATCGTGGTCAGGTGTCCGGCAGCTTCCAGCGTCCGTCGGATGTAAGCCAGCTCGTCCTGGGCGCGGTGGAACAGTGGGCGCTCGGTCATGGTCGCCTGTTGGCTGAGCAAGACTCCTTTCCCTGCGGGTAGGATGACTGTTGGGGCGATGTGTGTCAAGTACTTTTTATCATAAAGTATAAGACGCCGAGCCGCCCGCCGCTTCGCTTTCCTCCCGCCCCGCGGCCGCTGCGGACGCACGCGGTGGATCCGCGGCCCGCGACGCGTCGTACAGCCCGCAATGGGGCTGCAGTTCGCGGCTGGCCGCTCGAGGCGTTTTTGGCCATAATGACGCCGGGACAGCACACACCGCGGTTCGGGCTGTCCTGTGCGCCAACCGGAGGGAGACCATGGCCGAGACCCTAGCCGAATTTCAGAAATTCCGCAGCGAGATGAACGAAGAAATTCACAACTCGAACCACCTGGGGATGAAGCGCTTCTTCGCGCTCGACCACCAAGCCTATGAGCCGGGGGCGCTGGACACAAAGACGAAAGAGCTGCTGGGCCTGGTCGCTTCCACCGTACTCCGCTGCGACGACTGCATCACCTACCATCTGGTTCGTTGCGCCGAGGAAGGCTGGAGCCGCCAGCAGGTGATTGACGCTTTGAATGTCGCGTTGATTGTGGGCGGCTCCATTACCATTCCGCACGTGCGCCGGGCGTTTGCGCGGATGCGCGAAATCGAGGCCCTGAACGCCTAGCGGTCAGGCTCTGCGACGGGCGACCCGCAGCGCCGCAGACAGAGTCCGGGGTTCCAGGACTCCCCAGAGGATTTCTTCCGTGTTAGACTGCAGCCATGCGTTGCCCCCGCGTTTTCTTGTGGAGTCTGGTACTCCTGGTGGCTCCCACGGTGCGGGCGCAGACAGCGAATCCGGTCCCGGCATTTGAACAGGGGCTGCGCGCCGCACTGGCCGCGAAGAATCCGACCGAGCTACTTCGTCTGATCCCGATCCTGGATCCCACGCTGACCCGCGCCATCCTGCAGACGCCCACAGAACGGGTTCAGGTCACCGTGCGCGCGCTCGGCCCACTCGACTCAGGCCGGCTGGTTTTTGTGCGGTTGGAGGACAACGTCGGCGGCCACTCGATCGAACTGTTTCAGACGCTCGGCGAGCTCCGTTCGCAAGCCGGGCAAGCCGTGCTGACGCGCAGCCTGTCCGTTCGCGACGCGGCCACGTCATTCCGCATCGCCTCGCATTATTCCATCCAGGAGATGGAGGCGAATTCAGGCGCCACGGAAATCCTCGATCATCTGGAAATTGCTGTGATGCGGCCGACGCGCTGGATCTTCTTCCTCTTGAACCCGAACCATGTGGTGAGTTCGGTGGCGATCGAAGCGGGAAGCGCTGAGGTGTTTCGCGCTGGAAATTTCGTCCTGCTGGAGCGCGAGCAGAACTGGAATCCTGGGGATCGCATCCGGCTGACCGTGCGTTCGCGGCAGCGTGGCACCGGGACGCGATTCTGAAGCCGGGCGTACCTCCCCGGGCCACGCGGCCGACGCAGTCCAACTTTCGAGAACACGCCGATGCACCACGTCCACTCTCACCCACAGGCGCCCGGAGCCGATATGAAAGGGGTGCTGCAGTGGTCCATGGTGGCCACGATCGGTCTGGTGATCGCGGAGCTGATCGGGGGCATCCTGGGCCGTTCCATTGCACTGATCAGCGATGCGGTGCACAACTTGACCGACGTGCCGACGCTGGTGGTCTCCTGGGCGGCGCTGCGACTGGCCGAACGCCCCCCCACCGCCGAGAAGACCTACGGGTACCACCGCGCCGGGATTCTGGCGGCATTCACAAACGCCATCCTGCTGTTGCTGGTCGCGCTCTACCTTCTCTACGAGTCCTATGTGCGGCTGCGCGCGCCGGTCGCCGTGCACACCGGAGTCATGCTGGGGCTTGCCGTCATCGGTCTGGTCATCAATGGAGGCATCACCTTGGCGCTGGTGCGCGGGCGGCGCGACCTGAATCTGCGCAGCGTACTGATCCACAATTTTGGCGACGCGCTTTCGAATGTGGCCATTCTGGCGGGCGCGCTGGCGATTCGCTGGACCGGCGCGAACTGGGTGGATCCGGTGCTCGGCCTGGGCATTGGCGTGCTGGTGCTCTGGTCGAGCTTCGGCATCCTACGCGAGAGCAGCCACATCCTGCTCGAAGGCACCCCGCGCGGGGTTTCCGTCGAAGCCATTGCCCGCGCAATCTTGAGCATCGACGGGGTACGCGAAGTACACGACATCCACGTCTGGACCCTGGGCACAGAGCTGCACGCACTGTCCTGCCACGTGCGCATCCCAGACATGCACATGGAAGACAGCGAACGAATCCTGAGCCGCATCGAAGCGCTCCTTGCGGAACAGTTCCAGATCACACACACGACAGTTCAGTTCGAGCGCGCCGGACTGCCGCGCGAAGCCACTCTCTACATACCAGATGGAGGAAGGACGCGGCCCGAGTGATTCACGGCGCAGCGCCGGAGGCCGCGGGGGCGCGCGCCCGCAACTGCAGTGTGGTGCCGCGCTCCTCGTTCATCTGTTCGCTGGCTTCCAGATCCAGTTCCGACAAAAGCAAGGAGCGTCGGAGGCCCTCCGGCGTGATGTACACGATGCGGTCGCCGCGGAGGCTGAATGCCACCGCCAGAATCAGCGTGCCATCGCGGCGGAGAAACACAATCTGATCCAACTCGGGAACTGGAGGGGGCGGCCCGGGCGGCGCGACTGCTTCCGGCTGCGGGGCCGCAGCGACCTGCGCGACGACTGGTTGCGCCGGCGGCGGCTCGCTGACGAGTGGCTGTACCACCACCGGGGACACAACAACGGCCGGTGTCAGCGGAACGAAGACGGGCAGGACAGGTACGACCGGCGTCTCACGGCGGATCGCGCGGGCCAGGACCAACTGCTGCTGCGTGACCGGATCCACCAGCGCACGCACTTCCAGGTTGCGTGTGACCGCAGCGAGATGAGGGTAGTCGAAACCGAGCCCAGGCACCGGGACGTCGCCCAGGAGCAAACTCCGGACGCTGTCCCCCGGGCCAACCGTGCTACCGGCAGAAAGCACAACCGTGGTGCCGGATCCTGCAGTGTGGGGACGGGGTTGGGC